>JASJBV010000028.1 GCA_030066335.1 Gammaproteobacteria bacterium | reverse complement strand
GGGTCGATGCCTATCTCGCCCAGCAGGGCGGCGCCTTTCAATTGAATGGCCTGCTGCTGATGGCAGCGATCATGGGATTTGCCGGCTCGTTTATCTCGCTGGCGATGTCCAAGATGTTGGCCAAGCGCTCGATGGGCGTGCAACTGATCGAATCACCCCGTAACGAGACCGAGCAATGGCTGCTGAAAACCGTTCAGCGCCAGGCGCGGGAAGCCGGGGTTGGTATGCCCGAGGTGGGCATCTTCCAGGCTGACGTGATGAATGCCTTCGCCACCGGGATGAACCGCAATAACGCCCTGATCGCGGTCAGTACCGGCCTGTTGCAGCAGATGTCGCGTGACGAGGTGGAGGCGGTACTCGGCCATGAGATGGCGCATGTCGCCAACGGTGACATGGTCACCATGGGCTTGCTGCAGGGGGTGCTGAATACCTTTGTCATCTTCTTCTCGCGCATCATCGGTATTCTAATCGATCGCGTGGTTTTCAAGATCGAACGTGGGATTGGTCCCGGCTACTGGATCGGCTCGATCGTGGCGGAGATTGTCCTGGGTATCGTTGCCGCGATCATTGCCTCGTGGTTCTCCCGGCGCCGTGAATACCGGGCCGATGCCGGTGGTGCGCGGCTGGCGGGTACCGGCAAGATGATTGCCGCGCTGCAGCGTCTGCGCGATGCGCATGAACCACAGGGGATGAAAGGGGAAATGGCGGCTTTTGGTATTTCCGCCGGCACCAGCCTGAGCGAGTTGCTCAGCACCCACCCGCCACTGGAGAAACGGATCGCGGCGCTGAAAGCCAACAGCTGATCTGATAGTGGCCGCTAGCCGGTCATCGAGGAGAAATCGTAGTTCAGGTCCTCGCTGGGGCCTTGCAGGAAATCGCCCTGGACATAGTCCGCGCCGACGCCCCAGAGCACACTCAATACCCCGGCATCGACCACGCCGGGAATTATGCAGCTGATGTCCATGGAGGACGCCTGATCGGAAATCTCGCGAATACTTTGCTGGTTATCGTTGTTGGTCGCCAGGCCGTCGATGAAGGCGGTGTTGACCCGCAGGTAGTCAGGCGGGATGTGCTTGACCAACTGGAACGGGTTGAGGCCGGTGCCGAAGCCGTCGATGGCGATCTGGCAATGCAGTTGTTTAAAGCTCTTGTACAGGTTTTTCACCGCTTTCAACTGGCTGACCGCATGCGCCTCATTGAACATGAACACCAGTTGTTCGCCGGGAATCTTGGTGCTCTTGAGACGGTCGGAGACCCACCGCGCGAGCGTCGCATCCTGTAGCGCATCGGAACTTAACGGAATAAAAATATTCAGTTTGCGGTTCACTTTGGCTGCTTCCGCAATCTGTTTCAGGGCACTGACTATGGCCCAGCGATCCAGGGTTTTCGCCGAACCGGTGCGTTCCGCCGCGGGCAGATAGTCGGCCTCCGTCAGCAGCTTGCCATTCTCGGTCGGAATCTGTTTGCTGATTTCATAGCGCTCCCCGTTCTGGCCGCCGATGCCGACAATCGGCTGGTACAGGGCGGCGATGGTGTTCTTGGAGATCGCGGTCTTGATGTACTTGACGATTTCCGCGTCTTCCTCTTCCTGGGTCATTTCGCCGGCAACCGGTTGATATACCTTGGCCTGGTTACCGCCTGCAGCGTGCAGACCATCCAGGGTGCGCTCGGCGCGCGCCATGATTTCGTTGGTATTATTCGGCGAATTCTGGTCGATGTGATAGATCGCAAGGCTACAGGTGGCGGTGATCGATCGATTGCCGATCTCCGAGATATGTTCCTCGATCTGTTTCAACAGCGCGTTACTGCTCTCGGTCAGGTCCTCCCTGGCCTGGCTTTTGTGCAGAATGCAGTAACTGTAGGAACCGATGCGCGCCACCAGGGCATTGTCGCCAGCCTGTTGCTTGAGGATACCGGCGATATCATTGATCAGGATGTCGCAGCCGGAGATGCCCACGGTTTCGCGGATATTCTGGAAATTATCGATCGCCATGTATTGCATCGCGGTTTGTGAGGTCCCGTTCATGGCCTCGTCGATGGATTGTTGCAGTCGCTCCATGAAAAACTGGTGGTTATACAAGCCGGTGACCAGATCATGCTGATGCAAATAGCTGATCTGCTCTTCCAGTTCACTGGTATCGGCTTCCAGGCGGATCAGGATCTGGGTACAGGGCTCACCATCGTAGCTGGCACGGGAAAATTCCAGCAGGCCCTCGATGGCCTCGCCGCTCTGATGGGTTAATTTGAGTGAGAGCTTGTTGGTGGAGGTCTTGTCCTGGTTGAAATCGCGCAGGAAATTCTTGACCTCGTCCTGCTGCTCGGAACCCACCATATCGATCAATGGCATCGCCTCGATCTCGTCAAAATCGGTATAGCCCAGTAGCTCCAGGTAGGCATCATTGGCATAGATATGCAGGCCTTCATGCACATAGGCAACCGCATCCTTGGAACTGGCCAGTAACTGGGTACAGCGCTTTTCGCTCTCATGCAGTTCGGCTTCGCGGCTGGCAACCTTGCGCCAGGTCTTGATGTTCTGTGCCTCGCGTTGGATCACCAGGGCCAGCAGGTCATGCGAATCGCTGTTGACCACGTCCTGGGCGCCCATCTTCATCGCGGCGAGAGTGGTGGTGTCCTTGGGTTCATTGGTCAGCGCAATCATGGCCAGGTGACGTCCGCTGTCCCGAATCAATTGTTGCGCCTTGGCCAGATCAATTTCCGACAATTGCAGGGAGAACAGTACCACTTCCAGTGGTTTGCTGCCGAGGATCTCGGTCATATCCTCCTCGTCCTCGGCGAATTCGGTCAATACATGCAGGCCAGCACCGCGTAATGCCGAGGTCAGAACCTCGGCCTGGTGCATGCCTTCATCGACGATTAACAGACGTATTAGCTTCTCTGAATCCGAACTCATGGGTTATTAAAACAGCAGATTGTTATTGTCATGTGTATGTTGCAACACTTATAAGTCAGGAGCACACCTAATAATAGTATAAATCAACCACAATGCATCGGCGTTTTGGCCAATTTTCCGGGTATATCGCTGACCAGTCGCGGCAGCAGGTAGCCGGGTAGCTGAGATTGTAATTCCTTGTAAAGCCTGCAGGTTTTTCCGGTGGAAATAGCGAAATGCGCTGAGCCCTGAACTTTATCCAGCGTATGCAGATAATAGGGCAAGATATGGCTGTGAAAAAGTTTATACGACAGAGACGCCAGGGTATTTGCCTGGTCATTGACCTGTCTCAGTAAAACCGTCTGATTCAACAGCTGATGACCGTGCTGATGGATCTTGCGCAAGGCCGCCTGATTGAGTGGCTCGATTTCATTGGGATGGTTGATGTGGGTGACGAAAACCAATTGCCCGTCGAACGCTTCGAGCACATCGAGCAGACCATCGGTGATGCGTTGGGGCAGTACCGACAGCAGGCGACTGTGGATGCGCAGCAGGCGAATATGCGGATGTTGATTCAGTGACTGGATCAGACCGCTCAATTTTTCATCACTCAGCATCAACGGATCGCCACCGGACAGGATCACCTCGCGCAGTTCCTGATGCCTGGCCAGGTATTGCATCATCGCCTCGGGCAGGGCGCCATTGGTCATCGCGTCGCGGTATGGGAAATGCCGACGAAAACAATAGCGGCAATGGATGGCGCAGGCGCCGGTCAGGGGCAACAGCACGCGACCGTGATATTTATGCACCAGCCCCGCTACCGGCATCGCCTGCAGGTCACCGACCGCATCCTGCTGGTAACCCGCAACCTGCTGCATTTCAGCGGCCAACGGCAGTACCTGCAACAGTAATGGGTCGCTGGCATTACCTTTCTCGATCAGGTCGGCATAGTGACGGGTTACCCGCAATGGAAAATCAGGCGACCGGCCCTGCATTTCGTCGGCCAGCTCGATGTTGCAGTAATCGAGTAAATCAGCGACCCGGCGAAACGATTCACCCAAGCACGATTTCCAGTCGCGGGTTTGTGGTGAAAACACAGATTCCGGTATCATTGACATTTTATTCAGTAACCAGAGAGCAAGATGGCAAGTTACAGTACCAATGAATTTCGGGGTGGACTCAAACTCATGATCGATGGTGATCCCTGTTCCATCATCGAAAATGAATTTGTCAAACCCGGCAAGGGCCAGGCATTTAACCGGGTCAAGATCCGTAATCTGAAAACCGGCCGGGTGCTGGAGAAAACCTTCAAATCGGGAGAGACGGTGGAAGCCGCTGACGTGATGGATGTCGACATGCAGTACTTGTATAACGATGGAGAGTTTTACCATTTTATGGTGCCGGATACGTTTGAACAACATGCGGCGGACAAAAATGCGGTCGGTGATGCGCACCTGTGGCTGAAAGCGCAGGATATGTGTGAGGTTACCCTCTACAATGGCAATCCGCTGGCGGTCAGCCCACCCAACTTCGTCGAAATGGCGATCACCGAGACCGATCCCGGGCTCAAGGGTGATACCGCCCAGGGTGGCACCAAACCGGCCACGCTGGAATCCGGTGCCGTGGTCAAGGTGCCGCTGTTCATCGAAATCGGCGAAGTGGTCAGGGTGGATACCCGCACCGGTGAATATATGTCGCGGGTGAAAAGCTAGCGACGCGCAGGGATCATGCCGGATCGGCAGCAGTTACAGGATCGGGCCCGGATGTATCGACACATCCGGGCCTTTTTTGATGATCGCGATTACCTGGAGGTGGACACGCCGCTGCTCGGGATCAGCACCAATAGCGATTTCCATATCCATTCGGTCAAGGCACAGGTGCTGGGAAAACCGGTCTATCTGCAGACCTCGCCGGAATTCGCGATGAAACGCCTGCTGGCCGCCGGCAGCGGCTCGATTTACCAGATCTGCCATGCTTTCCGCGACGAGGAACAGGGGCGCTTGCACCATCCCGAGTTCACCCTGTTGGAATGGTACAGCCTGGGGTTCGATTATCTGCAGTTGATGGATCAGGTCGAGTCGCTGCTCGCCAGCCTGTTGCAGCGGCAGGTCGATATTCCCAGAACGACTTATTTCGATTGCTTTCGGCAGGCGCTTGGACTGGACCTGGGCCAGGCCAACGCGGCAGAGTGCCAGCAGGCGGTCATGGCCCATATCCCCGGTATCGAGGCCGCGCGCCTGACCCGTGATGAGTGCCTGGACCTGCTGATGAGCCAGGTCGTCGCCAAGACCTTCAAGGGGTTCAGCCTGGTCTATGACTATCCGGCATCGCAGGCCGCGTTGGCCAGGATCAAGCCGGATAACCCCCTGTGCGCCGAACGCTTCGAGTTGTTTTATGATGATCTGGAATTGGCCAATGGATTCAGTGAATTGACCGATGCCGCCGAGCAGCGCCGGCGCTTCGAGCAGGATAATCAGCAACGTAACAGCCTGGGACTGGCAACCATAGCACTGGACGAGGCTTTCCTGCAGGCGCTCGAGACCGGCCTGCCAGCATCTGCCGGGGTCGCCGTCGGCCTCGACCGGCTGCTGATGGTGTTGCACGGCCACCCAGAAATTCAGGCGGTGTTGACCCTGGATACCCTGGGCGATTGAATCTATATTATCTTTATCCAAAGCCGATTCGGTTGCCTGCCAACCCAGGCCCTGTTGCGAACCTTAAACATCGCCCGACCATGAACAAACATGCCCTGACGCGCTGGCTATTGCTTGCCTTGTCCTGCCTGGCCCTGGCAATGCCCGGTTATGCCGGCGAGGATGATGAGATCGTCTGGCTGAGCGTCGACGCGCAGGGTGACCAACAGGTTCATCTGTATTTCTTCTGGTCCCTGCATTGCCCGCACTGTCTCAATGCGCGTCCGGTCGTCCAGACATTGGCGGAAAATTATCCCTGGCTGCAGATCCACTCAAAGGAAGTCACCCAACACCCTGAACATCGCCAGCAGTTTCAACAAATGGCGAACGCCCTGGGACAACCGGCGAGTTCGGTGCCGGCTTTTTTCCTGTGTAACAACCTGTTTGTGGGTTGGGACCATGCCGAGGGGATGGGACGCATCCTGGTCGAAACGGCCAGGCAATGCCGGGATGGAACGGTGACCCTGGCCGGCGCCAACCCGCTTGATCGCATTCAAGTGCCGATCCTGGGTCAGCTGGATATGGATAAGCTGTCGTTACCGCTGTTCACCCTGATCATTGCCGGGCTGGATGCGTTCAATCCCTGCGCTTTTTTTATCCTGTTGTTCCTGCTGAGTCTGCTGGTGCATGCGCGATCGCGCAAGCGTATGCTGCTGGTGGGATTCACCTTCGTCCTGATCTCCGGCATTATCTACTTCCTGTTCATGGCGGCCTGGCTCAACCTGTTCCTGCTGCTCGGCAGTCTGCCCTATATCACCCTGATTGCCGGGGTGCTGGCGCTGGCGCTTGGCGGAATGAATACTCGTGAATTTTTCAGCGCCGACAGCGGCCCCAGTCTGAGCATCCCGCAATCGGCCAAACCGGGTTTGTTCAAGCGCATGGGTGGATTGTTATCGGCGGAGAGGCTGCCAACCCTGCTGCTGGGAACCGTGACCCTGGCGATCGCGGTCAACAGTTATGAGTTGTTGTGCACGGTCGGATTCCCGATGGTGTATACCCGCACCCTGACCCTGAACCAGTTGGATAGTGGCGGTTACTACCTGTACCTGCTGCTGTACAACCTGGTTTATATCATTCCGCTGCTATTGATCGTCATCGTGTTTACCTGGACCCTGGGGTCACGCAAGCTGACCCAGGGTGAGGGCCAGCTGCTCAAGTTGTTGTCCGGGATCATGATGCTGCTACTGGGTACCATCCTGATCCTGGCACCGGAGTTACTGAATGATGTAAAAACGGGAATTGGCTTATTGCTGGGCGCGGTGAGCCTGGTGCTGGTGTTGGCTTATCTGAAAAAGCGCCGCTCCGCACTGGGTTAACGGAAAGCGCCAATCGCCTGGCCCATCCTGACCCTGACCCCGTGTTTCAACTGCTTGGCCCATAGCGCCTTATCCGTGGTCAGTAAGATCACCGTGGAGCCCATGTTGAACCGCCCCATTTCCTGGCCCTTGCGGAAATCCTTCTGGGTGTGCGAGTAATCGAATTCGGAGACCTGTTTGCCACGCGGCGGCGTCACCAGGCCGCTCCACACCGTTTCGATGGCCGCCACATTGATCGCGCCGACCAGGATCATCGCCATCGGACCGAATTTGGTCGCGAACAGGCACACCAGGCGTTCGTTGCGCGCAAACAGGTTGGGAATTTCGCGTACCGTCCAGGGCTGCACGCTGAACAGGCGCCCGGGCACATGGATCATCTTTTTCAGGCGGGCATCGGTCGGCATATGGATGCGGTGATAATCATGGGGTGCCAGATAAATAGTCGCAAACCGCCCGCCGCTAAACATCTTGGCCAGTAATTCATCGCCACCCAGCAGGTCCGACAACGCGTAGAAATGGCCCTTGGCCTGAAACAGGTGATCATGGGTGATATCACCGGCCTGTGACACGGTCCCATCCACCGGAGATACCAGGTGGTTGGCGGCAGCGGCAATTGGGCGGGCTTCCGGTTTTAGTGCGCGGACAAAGAAGTCATTGAAGGTCGGGTAGGCCGCAACATTCGGTTCCGCCACATCATCCATCTTTACCTGGTAGGTTTTTATGAACCAGTGGATGACGGTTTGGGTCAGGGGCGTCTTCAAGCGGGTCAAACGGAATATCGTTCGTGACACCAGGTGGTGCGGAAAGATATGGAATAACCAGCCCTTTAAGCGTTCGGGCCAGTTAATGGCGCTACCCGGCATATTACTGCCTGACCTCGAGCTGGATGGCCTGGGTGCTGTTATCGCTGAAGGTGACGACCAGGTTGATGTCATCACCCAGCTGCATGGCCTGTTTGGGTGAGATCAGCATCAGGTGCTTACCACCGGGATTGAGTTCCACCCGGGACCGGGCGGGTAAGATAAAACTCTCCTGTTCCTGCATTTTCATTATGCCGTCCTGCATCAGGGTCTCATGCATCTCCACCCGCTCAAAAGCATCGGATTGGAAAGCGATGATTTCCAACTGTTGCTCACTGTTATTCTCAATTGACATATAGCCTGCACGCATCGGTACCACCGGTGGCAGTTGCTTGATCCAGCCGTTTTTGAACAGGACCTGGCTGCTGTCTGCCATCAGCGTCATGGGTAACAAAAGTAATATAGTTAATAACTGTCTCTTCATCTTTAAATTTTACAGATTGGTTGAGGTTAACCCTGGATCAGGGCGGTTAAATCATGGGCAATCTTGCCGCTGTCATGTGGGGCCATGAATACCCCGCCGAAATGAGCTTGCGGCGTCAGCAGCACCAGTGCTCCACTGTGTTCTACCAGGTAATCCTGCTCATCGCCGATCCGGTTGATGCGGTGATGGATGCCGAGGGCATCGGTGAGGCGGGTGACTTCATTGATATCCGCACTGGCACTCAGGATATCCGGGTGGAAATAGGTGACATAGGTTTTCATCCGCTCGAGATCATCGCGCTCCGGATCCACCGAGACGAAGACCAGTTGCAGTTTCTCCTGCAGTTGCGGATTGTCTATCTGCTGCAGCATGTTGGCCATGGTCTGCATGGTATCCGGACAGATATCCGGACAATGGGTATAACCGAAAAACAGCAGATGCCACTTGTCGCGGATGCTGTCGTTGGTAAAAGCCTGGTTATTATGATCGGTCAGCGCAAACGTCGGTAGCGGTTTGGCCTGTTCGCCCAGCCAGGTTGCGGCCTGCAGCTGGATTGGTTGGGGCCGCAACAACCATACAGCACTGGCAACACCCAGGGTCAGTGCCAGCACGGCAATCATGGGTAACAAATTTTTTTTCACGTGGGATTCCTGCAATTAGGTAAAACTGTGTAAAATCCGCGGCATTATATTGGATGGCCGAACTGAGTACGAGTGCAAAACCACGACATTATTCATCAATTAACCACTCTGCGGGATTACATCCGCTGGGCCAGTAGCGAGTTTTATCGGCATCAGCTCAGTTTTGGCCACGGTTTTGACAAGCCGCTGGACGAAGCCGTTTACCTGGTGCTGCATGCCTTGCAGTTACCCTGGGACTGGCCCGCAGAATATTTTGACTGTGCATTGACCGAGCAGGAACGGGAGCAGGTTTATCGTCTACTGATGCAGCGCATCGAGACCCGACAGCCGGCGGCCTACATCACCCATGAAGCCTGGTTCTGCGGATTGCCGTTTTATGTCGACAAGCGGGTGCTGGTGCCGCGTTCGCCGATTGCGGAGTTGATTGAGCATCATTTCGAACCCTGGATCGATGCCAGCCGGATCCAGCGAATCCTCGATTTGGCGACCGGCAGCGGCTGTATCGCGATCGCCTGCCAATATGCTTTTCCCGCGGCCGAGGTCTGTGCTTCCGACCTGTCGCCGGATGCCCTCGGGGTGGCACGCATCAACCTGGAAAAGCATCAGCTGATGGAATCGATCCAGCTGTATGAATCGGACCTGTTCGAGCGGATTCCAGCCCAGCAGTTCGACCTGATCGTATCCAATCCACCCTACGTCGATGCAGAGGACATGGCCAGCTTGAGCGATGAATTCCGCGCCGAACCGGAGATCGGCCTGGCCGCCGGCGAGGATGGACTGGATGTCGTAGAACGCCTGTTACAACAGGCGCCGGACTATCTCAGCGAGCATGGCCTGCTGGTGGTCGAGGTCGGCAATTCGCAAGCCGCGATGATGCAACGATTCGCTGATTTGCCGTTGACCTGGATTGAATTCGAACATGGTGGCAGCGGGGTGTTTTGCATCAGCGCTGCTGATCTAAAAAAGTGATCAAGTAAAAGTATAACAATGACCAAAACTGAAAAAGTGGATTCCAAGGAAATCGGCCTGGTGGCCGGGCTCAATTTATTTAACTATTTTCTAGGCACCAAGGATTTGCATTACGGCTTCTGGCAGGATGATCTCGAAGTCACCGTGCAGAATTTGCCCGAAGCGCAGCAGCGCTATTCCAAATATCTGATCGGCCATATCCCTGGTGATGTCAAATCGATCCTGGATGTGGGTTGCGGAGCCGGTGGTCTGGCCTCCGAGTTGCTTGAACGCGGTTACCGGGTGGAAGGGGTATCACCCAGTCCGCTACTGGCGGAGGCCGCGCAAACTCAGCTCGGAGATAATTTTCTTATTCATTCTGGGCGTTTTGAGGACGTCCAGTTTAGCTTGGACGAGCGATACGACATGGTGATGTTCAGTGAGAGCTTTCAATACATCACGCTGAACATGGTGCTGGACAAGGCGCAGTCACTACTGCGGCCGGGTGGGTATATCCTGATCTGTGATTTCTTTAAGACCAATGCGACGGGCAAGTCAGTGATCGGTGGCGGCCATCGACTGGATGATTTCATCGAAGTGATGAATGACTCGGGGCTCAAGCTATTGGCAGAAGATGATATAACCCGGCAGACTGCCCCCAACCTGGACCTGGTCGATCAGATGGGACGTGAGCTGATTCTGCCGACGATGAAGCTGTTCGGTTATGTGTTCAGCAACAATCGTCCCTGGCTTACCAAATTATTTCGCTGGAAATTCCGCAAGCGCCTGGAAAAGATCGAATACAAGTACCTCAGTGGTGAACGCAACGCCGAATCCTTCACCAAATACAAGATCTATAAATTGTATCTGTTACAAAAGAGGGAAGACTAGATGGCCTGGTGGGGTAAGGCGCTGGGTGGCGCATTCGGTTTCATGATGGGTGGTCCGCTGGGCGCGCTGATCGGTATCGCGTTCGGCCACAACTTCGACCGCGGCCTGGGTTCGGTGATGGCGGATGCCGAGCTCAAGCCGGGTGAACAGGAACGGGTACAGGCAGCTTTCTTCACCGCGACCTTCTCCGTGATGGGGCATGTTGCCAAGGCCGATGGCCGGGTCACCCGCCAGGAAATCCAGATGGCGGAGGCGGTCATGAGCCATATGGGATTGGATGCCGAGGTCAGGGATTCGGCGAAAAGACTGTTCAATGAAGGCAAGGCCGACGATTTTCCTCTGGATGAGGTACTTGACCAGTTCAAGCGCGAGGTTCATCGCCGCAGCACCCTGATCCAGATGTTCCTGGAGATCCAGCTGCAGGCAGCCTATGCCGATGGCAAACTGGATGCCGCCGAGGAGCAGCTGCTCGAGCAAATCTGCCGGCGCCTCGGGGTTCCGCTGGCTTTGCTACATCGCCTGGAACAAATGATGAACGCCGGCTTTGGGCAGGCAGGCTACCAGGCCCCCGGCCAGCCACGGCATGAGACCACGCTGGACGAGGCCTATACGATTATCGGCGTCAATCGAAAATCAACGGATGCCGAGGTAAAGAAGGCTTATCGCCGCCTGATGTCGCAGCATCACCCGGACAAGCTGGTTGCCAAGGGCCTGCCGGAACAGATGATCGAAGATGCGACCGAAAAAACTCAACAGATCAAGGATGCCTATGAACAGATCAAGGCATCGCGCGGTTTAAAATGAACTGAGGTTAGATTATATGGCTGATCAGATTTTATACGAACGCAATCCCGCACCCGGCAAACTCGATGTACTTGGAGTGGAGGAATGGCCGCTCTGGGAAAAGGAACCTTCCGAGTTCCCCTGGACCTATGATCGCCAGGAAGTATGTTACATTCTGGAAGGTCGGGTCATTGTTACGCCCGATGATGGCGAACCGGTGGAGCTGGGCCGCGGTGACCTGGTGACCTTCCCCAAGGGAATGTCCTGCACCTGGCAGGTATTGGAATATATCTCCAAGCATTACCGGTTCGAGGATTGACTCTGCTACTTTTTGTTAGCCATTTACCTGCTCGATGCGTAAGCTGTTCACCCACGAAAACCGCCTGATTGTCTACAACATGAAAAATCTGCTCGTCGAGCAGGGCGTCGAGTGCGTGGTCAGGAATGAATTTTCTGCCGGCGGTGCCGGTGATTTATCGCCTTTCGAGACCTGGCCCGAACTGTGGTTGATCGATGACGAGGACGAGGACAGGGCGCAACAAATCATTCAGCAGTTGCAGCAGGCGGCGGATGAGGAAATCACCTGTCCCCAATGCGGTGAAGTCAATGCCGGGTCGTTCAAACTGTGCTGGAATTGTGGTGCAAACCTCGATCGGTAACATTTGACTAGCTGCCGTCAGTGCCCGGCGGGCAATGGGAAATCCAGTAGGATTTATCTGACCGCAAAGGTGAGACTCGCCCAGTGGCTCTCCCAGTCTGCTTTGTCTTGTTGCAGGCGCATGATCTTTACCGCCTTGACCAGCCAGGGCCCGGTTTGGTCCAGCCGAATCCGCACCTCGCCGCTGCTATTGCTGCGCTGAACCTGCGCCTTGTCAGGACTGCTTTTGCTGAATGCGACCACCTGGATATCGGTCGCGGCCTTGCCCTGATACAACAGTTTCACTTCCAACCAGTCGTTCAAAGCCTTGCGGTAAGGGTTTTGTGTTGGCACCAGTTCCAGTGCATAGCCGAACAGGGTGGTAGAGTTGTCATGGTTAAATTCCGTTCCACTCTGGACCAGGGCCTTGGCATGGCGAATATATCTTTCTTTGCCCTGGGCATGGAATTCCTGATGCTGGCGGCGGAACTCCAATGCATGATCGAGACCTTCCTCGACCAGATATTTATTAAAGGTATCAGGGTCGATTTCGGTATACTGGAACAGGCTCTGATAGCCCACGGCATAGGTGCCATCCTGTTGTGGTTTGAAAAAACCGGCCGGATCCCGTCCCAGTTCGCCCTCGACATCGGACTTGCGCTCGCCCTCAAGCAAACTGAACTCACTGTACCAGTTACTGATATTGGGCAGAGTGTCACCGACATAGTCGTTGCCGACATGAACCGACAGTTCGACAGTTTTACCTGGCGCGGGGTAGAATGGCTGAGCTTCCAGCCAGAAATCATGCGCATTGCTGCCGCCGGCAAGCAGAACCAGGCTGACGATTAGTAGACGGATAAAAAAATGCGATTGTTTCATGTCGGAATATGGCTGTTATTCATTGGCTGTTACCTCCCCACGCTGCAGGCCCATCAACTGCGTCCGGCTCTTGTCTCGATTGAGTTTACCCAAGCTAATGGAGTCCAGTTGCAGATCAAGACCAATGCCGAGGCCCTGCTGGCCGGGATCGGACCCGGGCATGAGGATACCGATGACTCGCCTGCTGCGGCAGTCTACCGTGAGTTACGGCAGAAATCACCTGATCAACTGAGCCGGGATTTTGCCGACTTCAGTGAAACCTATCAACAGGGTTTGCAGCTGCTGGTGTCCGGACAACCGCTCAGCTGGCGCTATCAGGGCATTGAAGTGCCCGAGGTCGGGGACCTGCGTTTATCGCGCCAATCCGTGATTCGTTATCAGGCAGATTATCCGGCGACTGCCAGCACCGCGCAGTGGGCATACGCGGCCGAATACGGTGCCAACGTGGTTAGTTTTGTCCGTCCTGGTCTAACTGACAAGACCAGCTTCTGGCTCGAGTCGGGCCAGCAGAGTCCGCAATATTCACTGCAAGCCGAGATCTCCAGCCGCCATTGGACCGAGGTCACAGTGGATTATCTGAAGCTCGGTTTTCTGCATATTCTACCGATGGGGACTGATCATATCCTGTTTGTGCTTGGCCTGTTCCTGCTCAGTCAGAAGTTTGCGCCTTTGCTGTGGCAGGTCACCGCCTTTACCGTGGCGCATAGTATCACCCTGGCCTTGAGTATTTACGGCCTGATCAGCCTGCCAAGTAGCCTGGTCGAGACCCTGATTGCATTGTCCATTGTCTACGTCGGGGTAGAAAATATCCTGACCCCACATTTAAAACCCTGGCGGATCGCGATTGTGTTCGGCTTTGGTCTGCTGCACGGTATGGGTTTTGCCGGGGTATTGACCGAGTTGGGTCTGCCCGAATCCGAGTTCATCAACGCGCTGATCAGCTTCAACATCGGGGTTGAGTTGGGTCAAATCAGCGTGATTCTGCTGGCCCTGGTTGCAGTGTTCTGGATCCGGCGTAAACCGTCGCTGTATCGAAATTGGCTGGTGATCCCGGGCTCTTCGATGATTGCCCTGATGGGTCTGTTCTGGACCTGGCAGCGGATAAGCCTGGTCTGATATGGCTGCCGGGTTTAGCCGGTGCTAACCGCCACGATCAATTCATCATGGATCCATTGCTTCAGGTAGCCGGCCGCGGTTAGCGCGACCGACTCCTCGCCAATCCATTCCAACAGGCCCTCGCAAAGTTCGGCAAAGTTGGCACCTTCGCTGGCGGCCTGGATGGCCCAGGCCTCGGCAACATCCAGTGAGCGCCAGTGCGGGTTCATCTGCTGGCGCCACAGCAACCAGCGCGTGGGGTTTTGTTCCTGTTGTTTCGCCGGTGGCGGTTCCTTATTGTCCAGGGCGACCCAGTAGGGTACCGCATTCCAGTGCAGGTCAAGCCAACGCAGTGAAGGGTGGAATTGTAATTGCAGCAGTGGCCAGGCCTCCGCTGCGATCTCGGCCATTTGCTCCGGGCGGAAAATCTGTGAACTGTCCGCGGCATCGAAGCACAGGCCCTGGGCCCATTCAAATTCAGCGAGTTCAGCCAGGAAGTCCTTGTCCGCGTGATCACTCTGCTGAAGAAATTCGACCATGTGCTGACCGACCCAGCGTACCGAGGGCTGTTGCGACGGGTAGCGCTGCAGGTAATCGAGCACCAGCAGGGCAAAGTCCTCTTCTCCCAACTCTGTTTGCAGACCGCTGAAATCGGTGGCGAGGCAATCGATCAGGCGGATGCGATAGGCATTGTAGTAGGCGCCGAGGCGATGCTCGGCCAGGGCATCGGCGGTGCTGACGATATCCTGCTCGAACTGTTCCGAGTTACCGGTCAGATAATCCTGGAATCGCTGCTGTAATGCGCGGAGTTCGTTGCTCATGCCGATGCCTGGTAATAGGGTTGGGCGATCGCACGCGCCTGGTTGAGTTCAGCGATGACCTCGGCCAAGGGCGGGATATTGCCATCACGTTCGATCATCGTCGACACCGGGCCCATGATTTCTGCGGTGGTCGCATACAGGTCCCACACCGGGTCGATAACCGCTTCATCATGGGTGTCGATGATCAGGTTACCGGTATTCTGATGACCCGCGAGGTGATGTTGCCATACCCGATGGCGGGGTACAGCTTGCAAATATTGCAGCGGATCGAAGCCATGGTTGAAGCTGCTGACGTAGATATTATTGACATCGAGCAGGATATAACAGTCGGCCTTGTCCGCGATGGCGCTCAGGAACTCCCATTCCGGCATCGCATCGCTGCTATAGGTGATGTAACTCGACAGATTTTCCAGCAGCATCTGCCGCCCAAGGTAATCCTGGACCTGACTGATGCGATCAGCAATGTGATTGATCGCATCCTCGGTGTACGGTAGCGGCAGCAGGTCATGCATGTTTTGGTGGTCCACCCCGGTCCAGCATAAATGATCGGAAAACCAGACCGGTTCGACCCGTTCGATCAGGGCCTTGAGTTGTTTCAGGTAAGCAAAGTTCAGAGGGTCGGTACTGCCGATCGACATCGAGACACCATGCATGACCATCGGATAATCTTGGCGGATCTTGTCGAGAAAATACAGCGGTTTGCCGCCGTCGATCATGTAGTTTTCCGAGATGATCTCGAACCAGTCGATTTCCCCGGGTTGCTGCTCGAGGATGTCCTGATAATGCTCTGACCTCAGGCCGAGACCAAAGCCGAGAAATGGTTTGTCATCATTGCTGGTCATGACTGAATCATATGACTGGTTTGATTAGTGGGCAAGCGGGCTGCGGGTTGTTCTGGTTGAGTACCTCTCCGGGCCGTCCCTGGCCAAGCGCCGCTCTCGGCCATCCATGGCCTACATGGCATAAGACCATCCTTGTACAAGCGCTGTTCTCGCACATCCATGTGCTTCACAGCATACCAGGCCACGGACGGCCGTGGGTAGACAATGCAGGAGCATATTGTCGAAGGCCATCCCTGGCCAAGCGCCGCTCTCGGCCATCCCTGGCCTACACGGCATAAGGCCATCCCTGGCCAAAAAAAATGCACCGGGGTTCGGTGCATAACTAAGAGAGGGTATTTGGTTGAGGCTTAGCCTTCGAATTTACCACCCTTGGCATCACACTCAGCCTTGGTGGCTTTAACCCAGCCGTGGCCGGCGCAGGAATTCTGACCAGCGCAGCTGGTGGACGCAGTGGCGCAGGCAGACTGGCCTTTACAACTGTTGGCGCCGACGCATTTGCCGGCTTTATGTCCGCCTGCAGCTACATTCATTGGGGCGACGGCAAACATGGTAGCGGCTGCAGCAGCAAGCGCTACGCCGGAGATTTTCTTCGCAGTATTCATTTAGCTTATCCTCTTCAATTGGCTAAAAAATTAATTTATATAAGTATGGCATATAACCATATTCGTTGTGTTAGAAATATCGAGTCAGGATAAGTTCAACCCGGGTTGAGATTTTTTTACGGGTTGGCGAATTGGCGCAGGATCAACCTCTCACCACGCTGAATCAATTCGAGATTTTTCAGGATGTTCATGCCGAGCAGAATTTCCTCTCCTTGCAAGCCTGGATTCAAACTGCCGCGCACCTGTTCGAACACCATGTCGCCGAGGGCCAGGTCGTCGATGAAAGTGCCGTAGGCGCTGCTGGTGCCATTGGCGGTCTGGACCTGGAAGCGCCGACCCTTGTTCAGCCCCAGCTCGTCTGCCATGTGCATCGGGATACTGGTCGTGGTGGCGCCGGTATCGATCAGGAAGGTTACGGTCTTGCCATTGATTTTTCCGTCCAGCAGATAATGACCCTGCCGGTTGCGCAGCAGCGAGATCTCGGCGTAGCCTGCATTTTGCACGGTGGTCAGCGACTGGTTGGGATTGATCTGGCGATCGATCAGCTTGTCAAACAACAGGGCCAGTAAAAAAAAACCGATAATCCAGCCCAGCCAGGTAAACGTCGTCCCCAGTTTTGAAGTAGAATGCGCCATACATTTTAAGGTTGTGATGATGACATCATTTATCAATAGCATATAAACACTAAGAGAGCCCCGATGTCCGGTAACAGTTTTGGAAAATTATTTGTGGTGACGAGCTTTGGTGAAAGCCATGGTCCAGCGATTGGTTGTATCGTCGATGGTTGTCCTCCCGGGCTTGAACTCAGTGAAGCAGATCTGCAGGGTGATCTGGATCGGCGTAAACCGGGTACCTCGCGCCATACCACCCAACGCCGCGAGGACGATGTGGTGCAAATCATGTCGGGGGTGTTCGAGGGCAAGACCACCGGCACCCCGATCGGCCTGATCATCCATAACAAGGATCAACGTTCCAAGGATTACGGCAATATCATGAATCAATTCCGCCCGGGGCATGCCGACTATACCTATATCCAGAAATATGGCCTGCGCGATTATCGCGGTGGTGGACGCTCCTCGGCGCGCGAGACCGCGATGCGGGTGGCGGCGGGTGGTATCGCCAAGAAATACCTGGCCGACCGGTTTGGCATCCGCATCCGGGGTTACCTGTCCCAGTTGGGGCCGATCAAGTTGCAACTGAAGGATTGGGACGCGGTCAACCAGAATCCTTTCTTCAGTCCCGACCCCGATAAGATAACCGAGCTCGAAAATTACATGGATGCCCTGCGCAAGGAGGGTGACTCGATAGGCGCCGCGGTCACGGTAGTGGCTGAGGGCGTTCCGCCGGGCCTCGGTGAGCCCATTTTTGACCGGCTAGATGCCGATATTGCGCATGCGATGATGAGTATCAACGCGGTCAAGGGGGTCGAGATCGGCGCCGGCTTTGCCTGTGTTGAGCAGAAGGGCACCGTGCACCGCGATCAGATAACCCCCGATGGATTTTTATCCAATCACGCCGGCGGCACCCTGGGTGGAATCTCCTCGGGTCAGAATATTATTGTCAATATGGCCCTGAAGCCGACTTCCAGCATACGCCTGCCCGGGCAATCGGTGGACATCCATGGCGAGCCGGTAGAGGTGGTGACCAAGGGCCGCCATGATCCCTGCGTCGGGATTCGCGCCACGCCGATTGCCGAGGCGATGCTGGCGCTGGTGTTAATGGATCATATGCTGCGCCAGCGGGGTCAGAATGCAGAAGTCGACTGCGCGACGCCGGTGATTCCGGCCGGTGATTCCTGATCGGGGTCGGATCGACATGGGGAAGATGCGAATGCCGAAGATCGTTTTGTTTTGCCTGCTGGTATACCTTACCGGCTGTGAGCAAAAGCCGGCATTTCAAAGCCATCTGGAGGAAGTATTCCCGCCCGTGCCACTCACCTACAGCGTATTGAACCGGGTCAATGCGTTGCCGATTACCCCCGACTTTTTTCGTGATCGCTGGACCCTGGTGCTGTTTGGCCTGGCGGATTGTGCACCCGATTGTCAGACCCGCCTGCAATTGGCCAATCGACAGCAGGCGGTCCAGGCCCTGTTCGTGGTCCAGGACCTGGCCAATTTTACCGTGTTGAACCAGTTGGCATCCGCTTACCCGGAGGTGGCGATCAGCATGGCTGCAACCGCGGCATTGGCCGACAATTTTCAAGCTCAGTTCAGGGTAGAGTCAGTCACCGCGGATGATCCGGCCGGTTTCTTCTATCTGGTCAATCCACAGGCGGAACTGGAATACCTGCTACCGGCCGACGGCCTGCGCCCGACCGAGCTGGAGCAGGAATTGAATAATTTGACCAGCGGTTAAGCGCGAATATTAACGGACCTCGGCATGAAAAAAATCATTATCACCCTTGGCTTCAGCTTGCTGCTCAGCGCCTGCAGCGAAGAGCAACAGAATAAGCTATCGCGCCTGGGCGTGACCTGGCTGGAAGGCAACTACCGGGTCACCTATGCCGATGGCGAGCATGTCAAAGCATGGATTGTACGTGATGGCAAGGTAACCTCGGAGCCGGCCAAGGGCTATTATTATTTCTGGGTGGATGTCCAGGGTAAGAGCCGCTATGTACAGACACCGATTGCGCGCACCTATATCGAGGAAATCGATTGATCCACGGGCGCTTGAACCATTAATCCAGGCCAGTAACAATTAAAATACCATGCAGAAACGTTATTGGCGTTTATCCCGGTTTTATTTCTTCTACTTTTCCAGCCTGGGCGCTCTGATACCTTTCTGGAGCGTCTATCTCAATCACCTGCAATTCGACTCGTTGGAGATTGGCCAGCTGATGGCCGCTCTGGCCCTGAGTAAGATTGTTGCACCTTACATCTGGGGCTGGATCGCGGACCGCAGTGGCTTCCATATCCGCATCGTGCAACTGACCTCGCTGTTGTCATTAATGTGTTTTCTGCCGTTGTTATGGCTGGATGGTTTCTGGTCGATGCTCGGCCTGATGTTGCTGTTCAGTTTTTTCTGGAATGCCTCGCTGCCGCAGTTCGAAGTGGTTACCCTCGGCCACCTGGGGGAAGACCGACACAAATACAGCCAGATCCGATTGTGGGGATCACTCGGTTTTATCGTCACCGTCAGTCTGCTCGGGCTGTTCCTGCAACTGGTGTCGATCGATAGGCTGCCATTGATCCTGGCCATGATCTTCGTGTTGATCTGGTTGTCGAGCCTGCCGGTGCCGGAGTACCGTTCGCAAGCGCAGACTGATGCCCATATCTGGACCGTGTTGAAAAAACCATCGGTGCTGGCCCTGCTATTTTCGTGCTTTTTCATGCTGGCGAGCCACGGGCCTTACTACACTTTTTACAGCCTGTACATGGAGAGCCTGGATTATAGCCGGGCCAGTATCGGCCTGTTCTGGTCGTTGAGCGTGCTCGCCGAGGTGGTGCTGTTCGTATTCATGCATCGCCTGTTGACCTATAAATCGGCCAGTTTCTGGCTGGTGATCAGCATGGCGCTGGCCTGCCTGCGTTGGCTGTTAATGGCCTGGTATGCCGAGAATTTACTGGTGGTGTTGTTTACCCAGTGTCTGCATGCGGCCACCTACGGCATGTTCCATGCCGCGGCGATTCATTTGATTCATGATTTCTTTCCCCGTCATCATGGGCGCGGGCAAGCGCTGTATGCATCGGTCAGCTTTGGTGCCGGTGGCGTGGTGGGCAGTCTGTATGCCGGCAGTTTATGGGAGACGGTGACGCCCGAGGTCACCTACCTGGTGGCGGCGCTGATAGCGTTCGTTGGCTTGCTGATCTCGTTCAGAGTCAGGTCTCCGGTCTGAGCGATGGTCGCTGCACCCCACCGGGTCGGTAAAACCCGGTAGGGTTGAGGAGCTTATTGATAATCCAGGATGTAGCTATTGAGCACGTTACGCTCTCCGTCGAGGATATTGACGGTCCACTGACCGGTCCAGCTGGCCTGCAGATTTTTACTGGTCCAGATGCGCCAGCGCGGGCCGCCGACATCAAACGACTTTTCAAACATGATCTCGTCGTTAAAAATCCATTGATGGGTTACGGTCTGGCCCTGCATGTCCATGATTTCAGAAAAGAATTTCACCTGCAGGTTGTCGCTGCTCAGGGTGTAAATCTGATCCACCGGTTCGCGGTCGATGACATCAGTGGTGAACTGGCCGCGTTCGACACCCGCCGCCAGCAGGGCAGAGCTGAATAAAACAGAACTGCCAAGAATCAGGAGTAAGCTCAGTCTTTTCATGGTTTGGTTCCCATTGTTGTTGGTTGAAGACACTGAATATAGCACAAGGCAGGAAAATGCCCGGTTGATTGTGTGGAAATGCCCCATTAGAGCTTGTTTAACCAGGCATTTTACCGAGCTTCACTTGAAATCATCGATCGATGCCAGCATCGCCTGCAGGGCCTTGGAGTGGCTGCGGTTGATATTCAACACGATGCCGAGTTGGCGGCTGGCGTGGAATCCAGCGATGTCGAGCCGAGCCAGGCCGGCATCCAGCATGCTCTCCGGCAGGATGCTCCAGCCCAGACCGACCGACACCATCATCTTGATGGTTTCCAGGTAATTGGTCTCCAGGTTGATGCTCAGGTCGGCCATCGCCTCGCCCAGTTCGCGTTCGATCGCTTCCCGGGTAAAGGTGCCATGCGAGGGTAACACCGCCGGGTGTCGAATCAGGTCCTGCAGGGTCGGCTGTGGTTCTCCGGTCAACGGGTGATCGCTGGCGGCACAGATCACCAGTGGGTCATCCCACACCCGGATAAAGTCGAGTTTCGGGTTGTCCTGCAACGGCAGGGTCACCACCGCCAGATCCAGCTCGTTGCGTTCGATCAACTCGCAGGCCTGTTCCGAATCCATGAAGTGTAGATCCAGTTCGACCTCGGCGTAGCGGGCATTGAACGCACGCAAGATCGGCGGTAATCGATGCAGGCCGACATGGTGGCTGGTGGCCATGCTCAGGGTGCCCATCGGGCTGCCCTCCATGTCCGCGATCTGTTGGTGGGCGGACTGCATGCGGTTGAGGATGTCGCGCGCTCGCGGCAGCAGGGCCTGCCCGGTCTGGGTCAGGTGCAGCTGTTTGCCCTTGCGGTCCACCAGTTTACTGTCCAGTTGTTGTTCCAACTGCTTGATGCGTTTACTGACCGCAGGCTGGGTAATGAACAGCTGCTGGGCGGCAACCGAGAACGAACCGGTCTCCGCCACCTTGATGAATGCCTGCAGATTGGCTGTATCCATTATTCCAATTGGTTATGATAATCATGAAAAATATGAATTAGAGTTATTTTATAAATGAAGATAGACTGCTGTGCAAGTCAAACAGGCATCCATCAATGGGGACAATATGGCTGGTTTAACCCTTTACGACAAGGTCTGGCAGCAACACGTGGTGCGCGAGGAAAGCGATGGCACCGCGTTGTTGTATATCGATCGGCACCTCGTGCACGAGGTCACTTCACCGCAGGCATTCGAAGGTCTGCAACTCAACCAGCGGCCATTATGGCGCAAGCAGTCGATCCTGGCGGTACCCGATCATAATGTACCGACCACCGATCGCAGTCAGGGCATTAGTGACCCGGTATCGCGCCTGCAGGTCGAGACCCTCGACGAAAATTGCGATAGTTTTGGCCTGACCGAGTTCAAGATGCATGATCGGCGCCAGGGCATCGTGCATGTAATTGGTCCCGAACAGGGAGCAACCCTGCCCGGGATGACCGTGGTCTGCGGTGATTCGCATACTTCCACTCACGGCGCCTTTGCCGCGCTGGCGTTCGGCATCGGTACCTCGGAAGTCGAGCATGTGATGGCGACCCAGTGCCTGATCCAGAACAAGTCGAAAAACATGCGGGTGACCGTGCAGGGCAGCGTGGGCAAAGGGGTCACCGCGAAAGATATCGTGCTGGCGATTATCGGCGAGATCGGTACCGCCGGTGGTACCGGCTATGCCATCGAGTTCGCCGGCGAGGCGATTCGTAACCTGTCGATGGAAGGACGCATGACCGTGTGTAACATGACCATCGAGGCGGGCGCTCGCGCCGGTATGATTGCCTGTGACCAGACTACTATCGATTACATCGAGGGGCGGCCCTATGCGCCAGCGGCTGAATACTGGCAGCAGGCGGTCGACTATTGGCAGACCCTGCACTCGGATGACGATGCGGTGTTCGATCGCGAGGTGGTGATCGATGCGGCCGCTATCGAGCCCCAGGTGACCTGGGGCACCTCGCCGGAAATGGTGATCCCGGTCAATGCGCGGGTGCCCGATCCGGCGGGTGAAAGCGATCAGGTCAAAGCCAGCGGGATGCAAAAAGCCCTGCAATACATGGGACTGGAAGCCAACACGGCGATTAACCAGATCCCGGTCGATCGCGTGTTTATCGGATCCTGCACCAATTCCCGTATCGAGGACTTGCGCGCCGCCGCGGACATAGCCAGGGGTCGGCAGGTGGCGGATAATGTCAAACAGGCCCTGGTGGTGCCGGGCAGTGGTCTGGTCAAGGCCCAGGCGGAGCAGGAAGGCCTGGACCAGGTTTTTCTGCAGGCCGGTTTTGAGTGGCGTGAGCCCGGGTGCTCGATGTGCCTGGCGATGAATGCCGATCGCCTGGAGGCGGGCGAACGCTGCGCTTCGACTTCCAACCGTAATTTTGAAGGTCGCCAGGGTCAGGGTGGTCGCACCCACCTGGTATCACCGGCGATGGCTGCCGCGGCCGCGGTGTTTGGACATTTTACCGATATACGACAACTCGATTGAGGATGATCATGAAAAGACTGACAGTTATTTTGGCCATGGGTCTGCTGTTTACCCTGACCGGTTGTGAAACCATGAAGGGTCTGGGTAAGGATATTCAAAAGGCCGGTCAGGCCCTGGAGAAGAAAGCCGACGAATAATACCGGCGCTAGCTTCACCTTCACCCAACGGAGTTTTCAGTGGAAAAATTTACCAACTTCAGCGCTGTCGTGGCGCCCATGGATCGGCCTAACGTCGATACCGATGCGATCATTCCCAAGCAGTACCTGAAATCGATCAAGCGCAGCGGTTTTGGCCCCAACCTGTTTGATGACTGGCGTTACCTGGACCCGGGTGCGCCCGGCATCGACAATAGTCAGCGCCGGGTCGATCCGGATTTCGTGTTGAACCAGGCACCCTACGACCAGGCGCAGATTCTGCTGGCGCGGGAAAATTTCGGCTGCGGTTCGTCGCGTGAACATGCGGTCTGGGCACTGGCCGATTTTGGTTTCAAGGTGGTTATTGCGCCCAGCTTTGCCGACATCTTCTTTAATAACAGTTTCAAGAGCGGCCTGTTACCGATCGTGTTGGATAGTGCGGAGGTCGATCAGCTGTTCAGCGAAGTTTACGCGGATCCCGGTTATCAGCTGGGCATCGACCTTGAGCAACAGCTGGTTATCACTGCTGCCGGCAACCAGCTCGGATTTGAGATCGATGAGTTCCGCAAGTACTGCCTGTTGCATGGGCTGGACGATATCGGCCTGACCCTGCAGCATGCAGAAGACATCCGCGCGTTCGAGCAGCAATATTACCAACAGTCGCCGTGGCTGAAATAAACGAGGTTTACCAATGACAGCAAAGATTGCAATCCTGCCCGGTGATGGCATCGGTCCCGAAATTGTTGCCGAGGCGGTCAAGGTCCTCGACTGCCTGCAGCAGGAGCACGGCCTCGAGGTCGAGATGGAAACCGCGAATATCGGCGGCGCAGCCTATGATGAGTCCGGCAGTCCGTTACCACCGGCGACCCTGGCGCTGTGCCAGGCGGCCGATGCGGTATTACTCGGAGCAGTGGGCGGACCGCAATACGATGGTCTGGAGCGGGATCTGCGCCCGGAACGCGGGCTGCTCGGTTTGCGCTCGGAGCTGCAGCTGTTCTCCAACCTGCGGCCGGCGATTCTCTATCCGCAGTTGGCCAATGCCTCCAGTCTGAAACCGGAGATTGTGTCGGGGCTGGACATCATGATTGTGCGCGAACTGACCGGGGGGATTTATTTCGGCCAGCCGCGCGGCATACGCGAGCTCGATAACGGCGAACGCCAGGGTTACAACACCCTGGTCTATGCCGAGCATGAGATCGAACGCATCGCCCGCTCCGCATTCGAGGTGGCGATGAAACGCAACAAGAAACTGTGCTCGGTGGACAAGGCCAACGTGCTGGAGGTTTCCGAGCTGTGGCGCGAGGTCATGATCCGGGTCAGCAGCGAGTATCCCGAGGTTGAACTGAGCCACATGTATGTCGATAACGCGTCGATGCAGTTGGTCAAATGGCCCAAGCAGTTCGACGTTATCGTGACCAAGAACATGTTCGGTGACATCCTGTCCGATACGGCGGCGATGTTGACCGGTTCGATCGGCATGCTGCCGTCTGCCTCGCTGGACCAGAATGGCAAGGGTATGTACGAACCGATCCATGGCTCGGCACCGGATATCGCCGGCCGCAATACCGCCAACCCATTGGCGACGATCCTGTCGGTGGCGATGATGTTGCGTTACAGCCTGGGCCAGCATGAGTCGGCCGAACTGATCGAGCAGGCCGTCAGCGAAGTGCTGGAACAGGGCCTGCGTACCCAGGATATCGCCGATGGCGGCTCCTCTGTCAGCACCCGTGAAATGGGTGATGCGGTGGTCAGGGCATTAACAAATTAGCTTAGGAGTATGACGATGAACAGAGTAGGTTTTGTAGGCTGGCGCGGCATGGTCGGCTCGGTGCTGATGCAGCGCATGCGCGAGGAAAACGATTTTGCCAATATCGCCGAGCCGGTATTTTTCACCACCTCGCAGGTCGGACAGCCGGGACCCGACATTGGCAAGGAGATCCCGCCGCTGAAGGATGCCAGTGACATCGATGAACTGAAGACGATGGATGTGATCGTCACCTGTCAGGGCGGTGACTACACCAAGCAGGTTTACGCGGACCTGCGTGCATCCGGCTGGCAGGGCTACTGGATCGATGCGGCGTCGGCGCTGCGCATGCAGGACCACAGCATCATCATCCTCGACCCGGTCAACCGCAATGTGATCGATGCCGCGCTGGATAGCGGCAAGAAGGATTTTATCGGCGGTAACTGCACCGTCAGCCTGATGATGATGGCATTGGGCGGATTGCTGCAGAATGACCATGTCGAATGGATTAGCGCGATGACCTACCAGGCCGCTTCCGGCGCCGGGGCACGCAATATGCGTGAATTGATCAGCCAAATGGGTAGTATCGAGCAGTCGGTACATGATCTGCTGGCGGACCCGGCATCGGCGATTCTGGACATCGACAGGCAGGTGGCGGAACATATTCGTTCCAATGACTATCCTGCCGACCAGTTCGGGGTCCCGCTCGCGGGCAGCCTGATTCCGTGGATCGATGTCCAGCTGGAAAATGGCCAGAGCAAGGAAGAGTGGAAAGGCGGAGTTGAAACCAACAAGATTCTCGGCCGTGGTGACGACCTGATTCCGATCGATGGTCTCTGTGTCCGGGTCGGCGCGATGCGTTCACATTCCCAGGCCCTGACCGTCAAGCTCAAGCAGAACCTGCCGATGGATGAAATCCATGAATTGCTGGCAAGTGCCAACGACTGGGTCGAGGTGCTGCCGAATGATCGCGCAATCACCATGCAATCGCTGTCTCCGGCGGCAGTTACCGGCACCCTGAAGGTGCCGGTGGGTCGCTTGCGTAAAATGGCCATGGGTGACCAGTACCTGTCGGCCTTTACCGTCGGTGACCAGTTGTTATGGGGTGCCGCCGAGCCACTGCGGCGGATGTTGAATATTCTGCTGCAACCTTAGCAGGTATGAAACAAGCGAAAATTGCGATTACCCATGCCAGCGGCCTGATCGCCGAGGTATTGCTGCAGCAAATGGCAGAATCCGGAATTGCAGCGGATTCTGTTGTGTTACTGGACCAGGAGCAACAGGCCGGTCAGCGCCTGGGCTATGGCGACAGCTACCTGACCGTAATCAACCAATATGAATATGATTATGAAGACCTGATCGCGGTTTGTTTGTTACAGGCGGATGCAGAGCTCGAAGCCCTGTTACAACATGCCGACTGTTACGTGCTGGGGCATCAGCTGCAGCAACAGCAGCCGTTGGTGTTTGTGTCTGATCCGGCTCAGCCGCCAGCATTACCCCCGGCGCCAGCCTTGATCCGGGTAGCCGGCGCCCAACTATCCAATCTGCTCTCCGTGATTCAGCCCATCCATGCCGGTTATGGCATCAAGTCCCTGCAGCTGGTCAATGTCGAGTCAGCCGCGCTTTATGGTAAGTCTGCGGTCGATGAGCTGGCCGCACAAACGGTCAACCTGTTGAACAGTCGCGACATAGTTAGTGAAATATTTCCCATGCAGCTGGCGTTCAATATGATTCCGACCGCAGCCGATGGAGATTTCGCTGCCCAATTACCCGAACTACTGGCGGCGCCGGGGTTGGCATGCAGTGCCCAGAGCCTCGTCACCGCTTCATTTTACGGCCTGGCGCAGGCGGTTAGCCTGCAATTGGCAGCGCCCGTTCAGCTCGATCAGCTGGAAAACCAGTTGCAGCAACTGGCCGGAGTCAAATTGCTCGATCAGCCGGCAAGTCCGCTGACTCACTGTGCCTCGGGTACAGATGTATTGATAATTGACCTGCAACAGCCGCAAAATGACAGCAATAGACTACAATTCTGGATACTAGCCGATGCGGTTAGAAACGGGCTGATTCAAAATTATCAGAATATATTAGAAATTTTGCTAAAATTTCATTTGTAATCTATAGTTACGGGTACTTGTGAAAGTGCTTTCTTTAAAGTAAATTCTCTAGCTTATAAAATGGGCTGATGCTTTATATCAGCTTTTTACTATAAACAGGTGGGGAGTTCGGGAGACTTAACGTGCGTAAATTGGGACAATTAACAACAATTTGGATAGCGCTACTGCTTTTTCCTCTGTCGGGTTTTGCCTTGGGGCTGGGTGAGATCGAGGTTAATTCTTTTCTGAACCAGCCACTAAAAGCCGAAATTGATGTGGTTTCAGCCAGGCCCGGTGAAATCGATGACCTGCTAGTCAGTCTCGCCAGCCGTCAGGCCTTTCGTAAGGCCGGACTCGAACGTCCCGCCAATTTATCCAAATTACGCTTCACCGTTGAAAAAGCGGAAGATGGTTCATCCGCCAAGATCCTGATTACCACCAAAACCGCGGTCAAGGAACCTTTCCTGAATTTCCTGATTGAGGCCGATTGGGCCAGGGGCCGCCTGTTACGCGAATTCACCGTTCTCCTCGATCCTCCCTTCTTTGCCCAGCAGGCTGCTGCTGAACAGCTGGTTGCAGAACCAACACCGGCGATGGAAGAAACCACTTTAGCCGAATCAGAATCGGAGCCGGAACCGATGCCGATGCCGGTACCGATAGCCGAGACTGCAGAACCGATTGCCGAGTCCGATCCAACGGAGGTCAGCGAAAGAGTCGATATTGAAGCTGCGATAGCAGCCGAGTCCGTGGCCGAGGCCGAGACCGTGGCCGAGGCGGAACCCATGGCGGAAGAAGAGCCGGTCAGCGAACCCATCGCATTGGCGCAGGAACCGGCGGATAGCGACATCTTCGAGCCGGAGGTCAGCGATACTGCTTATGTAGGCGACGATGAAATCGTCATCGAAAAAGGCGATACACTGTGGTCCATTGCCAGTGGTTTCCAGGATGGTGAGCACAGCATGTCGCAGATCATGCTCGCCCTCCAGGTCACCAATCCGGAAGCATTTGGCCAGGATAACATCAACAATCTGCGCGTCGGCGCAGTTCTGCGTGCCCCCGACCAGGAAACCTTTGACATCCTGAGCAAGCAGGAAGCTTATGCCGAGGTGCTGGATCAGAACGGCTTGTGGGATGAATATGTGGCCAGAACCACCGGTGAAGCGATGGTCGGTACTCCCATGGCTACCGATGATGAGGTCGCGATAACCGAGGGTGAAGAAGGCGGTCAATTGAGTCTGCTGGCCCCCGGTGAAGGCGACACCACCTCGGCCAGCATGCAGCAGGACGCCGGCGTCGAGTCCGGTCAGCTGAGAAAACAGCTGGCTTTGGCGGAAGAAGAACTGGAAGCTGCGCGGCTGGAGAACGATGACCTCAAATCCCGGATTACTGCCCTGGAAGAGCAGATCAGCAAATTTGAAGAACTACAAAAGCTGGTCCAGATAGAAGACGACAGCCTGGCCCAACTGCAACAACAGGCAGCTGAGCCGAGCGTTGAAGAACCCGTTGTTGTCGAGGAGACACCGGTTGAAGAGGTAGTCAGCGAAGAACCTCTGCTTGAAGAGACTGCGGTTGTCGAACCCGCGGAAGCTGTTATTGAAGAGGCCGTCGACAGCACTGAAGAAATGGTGACTGAAGCTGCCGTCGAGCCGGAACCTGAGCTGGTAGAAGAGCAACCCGTGGCCACGGTCGATACCGGGGATGGTTTTATCGAAGATGCAGAGCCAGCGGTTGAAACCGAAACTGCTGGCTTGACCGAAGAGGCTGTCGAGCCTGCGGCTGAAGAAGCGCTGGTAGAGGAGGATGCTCCGATACCGGCCCCCGCCCCGGTTATCGTTACCGAGGCTCCATCCACTTCTATTGATGGTGGCATCATGGACATGCTGCCATCCATCGACCAGTTACTGGGCGATCCTATCCTGTTAGGCGGTGTTGGCGGTGTCATCATCGTCATCCTGTTGCTGCTGTTTTTCCTGATGCGGAAGAAAAAGTCCCCCGAGGCTGATGAAGGGGTCACCCTGGAAGAGGGTGACGACATCTCGGACGATGTAACCCCGTTGCTGGTCCCGGAAGAAGAAGCCGCTGAGCCCGATGACATGCCGGCGGTTGCCGAGATGGAAGCGGAAGACATCGGTGTGTTGGAAGAAGCCGAGGATCTCGACGAATTATTGCCCGATGATGCAGAGGAAGAACTGGCTAAGACCGCGATCATATCCGCGGTCGACATGCCGGAACCTGAAGCCCCTGCCCAGGCCCAGGCGGCCGAGGAACAGGACGACGTTCTCAATGAGGTTGATGTCTACCTGGCCTATGGCCTGTATGACAATGCCGAAGAGCTGTTAACCGAGTCTATCGACAATAATCCGGGTCGCGCCGATTATCGCGCGAAGATGCTGGATACCCATTTTGCGACCAAGAACAAGGACTCATTTGTGCGTGAAGCTGAAGCGCTGAAGGGACTGGGTGATGCTGCCGATCGTTACTGGGATCGGGTACAAATTATGGGTTTTGAACTGGCGCCGGAAAATCCACTGTTTGCCGACGCCAAGGATAGCGACCTGTCAGTGGCCGATCTCGAATATGCCAAGCCTGAAGCTGCTGACTTTGATCTGGGCGCCGATGAAGAAATCACCGATTTTGCCCCGGCCGATTTTGACCTGAGTGATGACAGTACTTTTGATGTTGCTGATTCCGCGGAACCGGAAGCGGTTGCCGAGTTGGACGAAGAACCCCTGCTGGATGATGAATTGGCTGAGCCTGCTGCCGAATCGGCGGAGGATATCTTCGATCTGACCGAAGAATTACCCGATGAACTAGGTGATCTGGGTGACCTGGGTGAATCGCTCGATGATGATTCCCTGGAGCTGGCTGGTGGCGAAGAGACCGCTGTTGATCAGGGCGATGGCCTGGAATTCGATTTGCCCGAGGAGCTCGAGGAGACCCGGGAACTAGGTGCCGAGTTTACCGGCGCTGAAGACACCTCGGAACTGGACATGATGGACGAGGATACTACCGACTTCAAGATCGGTGATGGCCTCGATGAAGAGATGGATCTGGGTGATCTGGATTCCGAGGTTGCCGAGTTGGAAAGCGAGGTTGCCGATGAACTGGATTTGGGTGATCTGGATGCTGGGGTTGTCGAGGATTCAGCGACCACGCAGTTGGTGACTCCGGTCCAACCCGAAGAAGGCACAATGCACGTTGAAAACGCGTTGGATATGGATATGTCCGACCTCGATGATGCCAGTCTGGAGGCCCTGGCGGCCGGGGAAGAGATTGCAGCAGACGATATCGAACTGGACCTGGGAGATCTGGGTGAGCTCGACACCGAGGCTGTCGCAGAAGACGAGGTCGCGGCCACCGAGTTAATCAACATGGTGGAACCTGAAGAGGGCACCGTGCATGTCGAGAGCATGCTCGACATGGACATGGGTAACCTGGAAGAAGCTGATCTGGATACCGGCAGTTTCCAGGCGGCAGATGAAGAACCAGACCTGGATCTACCTGAAGATGCCATAGCGACCACGGAATTCAAGCCGCTGGATATGGAAGCAGCCGAAGTTGAGCTGGAAATGGAAGAGGATGTCAATGTCGATAAACCGGTGGACATCGTCAAAACGGGTACTTTTGCGCCGGGTGATTTTGACGAGGAAGGCAAGGGTGAAGCCGCAGAAACTGCCGAGGAAGACGTTGATATAGAAGGTTTGATGCTGCCCGACGATGTAGATGAGGTGGGCACCAAGCTGGACCTGGCCCGGGCCTTCATCGATATGGGTGATGCCGAGGGCGCCAAGTCGAGTTTGCAGGAAGTCCTGGAAGAGGGTGACGAACAACAAAAATCAGAAGCTACGGGCTTACTCGAACAGATAAGCTAGCGCTAGCCGACCGAAACACCTTAAGCCTGTTATTGTTAACAGGCTTTTTTTATGCACGGATGCATTTATATCGCGGAGGCCAGGGACGGCCGGGAGCGATGCTTATGCACGGATGCATTCGACATTGTGCTCCTGCAATGTCTACCCATGGCCATCCTTGGCCTGGTTCGACAATGTGCTCCTGCATTGTCTACCCATGGCCATCCGTGGCCTGGTTCGACAATGTGCTCCTGCATTGTCTAACCACGGCCATCCATGGCCTGGTATACCGCGGAAGCCAGGGACGGCCGGGAGCGATGCTTATGCACGGATGCATTCGACATTGTGCTCCTGCAATGTCTACCCATGGCCATCC
>JASJBV010000143.1 GCA_030066335.1 Gammaproteobacteria bacterium | reverse complement strand
TGACCAGTTGGACCTGATCCAGGCGGAAAAACTGGCGGTCGGCAAGCAGTTGGACCGGGTGCAGAATATGATGACCAGTGGGATGGCGCGCAAAACCGAACTCTATGAAGCACGAGCCCGGTTTGCCAAGACCCAGGCTGATGCGATCACCGCGTTGAGCGATCTGGACGATAAGCGCGAGGCGCTGCAGGAAATCGTCGGCCCCCTGACCGGTGCACTGGCGGTATTGAACCCCGACATTTCATTATCCATCCCCGACCCGGAGACCCCGCAGCACTGGATGGAACTGGCGGTGGCGCAGAATCCGCGGGTCATCATGCAGCAGCAACAGGTCGAGATCAGTCGTTACGAAATCAGATTGAACAAGGCAGGTCATTTGCCGACCGTCGACTTTACCGCACGGGTCAATGAACTGGACTCGGGAGGCAGTGTACTGGGCAATGACAACGAATTGGAGACTACCGAATTCGTATTACGCCTGAACCTGCCGATTTACCAGGGTGGAGCGGTGACCTCGAATACCCGCAGATCCAGTCAGCTCCATCAAAAGGCGTTACAGGATTTGACCTCGATCCAACGCACGGTCCGGCGCGCCGCCAAGTCCGCTTATAATGGCATCGTCAGGGCTATCAGCCTGGTCGACGCCCAGAAAGAGACGGTGAGCGCGCAGCAACTGGCATTATTGGCACGCCAACAGGGTTACCGCTCCGGTTTGTATACCAATCTCGATGTGCTCGATGCTGAACGTGACGTGTTCGAGGCGAAGCGGGACCTGGCGCGGGCTCGCTATGATTATCTCCTCAATCACCTGAGCCTGAAACATTCGATCGGTTCGTTGAATGAACAGGACATCGCCGATATCAATCGGATGTTACAGCCGGCAGCATCCAGGACCTGACGGGAAGCGCAGAGGCTTGTGGCAACCCACATCTGTAATCAAACACAAGGTAACTAGAGTGAAAAGAGTAAAAGGGCATCAATATGTTAGCGGTTTGTTGTGGCTGATAGTTGCCGTGACCGCCCAGGCTGACCTGAGTGATATCAACATGGATGAGCTTGAATGTATCCTGGAACCGAATAAGGAAATTGAGATCAGCGCGGCAGTATCCGGGGTGTTAAGCGAGGTCCTGGTGCAACGGGGTGAAAAAGTCAACCGGGGTCAGTTGCTGGCGCGCCTGGTATCGGGGCCGGAACGTGCCGCGGTCGAGCTGGCCCAGGCCAGAGTGGAATTTGGCAAACGTAAATCGGTGCGTAACGAGGACCTGTATCAAAAGGAACTGATATCGATCCATGAAAAGGATGAACTGGATACCGAATTGCTGATCTCCGAGCTCCAGCTGAAGCAGGCTCGGGAGAATCTCAAGCAGCGCAGTATTATGAGCCCGATCAACGGCATCGTGGTAGAGCGGGATAAGGATCCCGGTGAATATGTCGAAACCGAACCCTTGTTAACGGTGGTCAGTCTCGACCCGTTGAATGTCGAGGTGGTGGCGCCGGCGGAAATATTCGGCAGCATCAAGAAGGGTATGACCGGCAAGGTGACCACGTTGGGCGGCAGCAACAAGACCTACCAGGCAAAAGTCATCCTGATCGATCAGGTCATCGATGCCGCGAGTGGGACGATCAGAATACGCCTGGCCCTGAACAATCCGCGCAGTCGCATCCCGGCCGGACTTCGCTGCCGGATTGATTTCAATTAAGCGCTTGTTTTTGCAGTGGGTTTTGGGTTTTTTATCGGGCTTGTCAGGACCCCGACGCCGGTCATGGCTGTGAGCGCAGTCACATGATTACTGTGACAAAAATCACAAAAAAATTGCCGGGGTCAAAAATCTGTGATAGCTTTTTAGGTCCCTGACGAGACAAAAGTTAATAAAAACGTTTTTCATTTTTTAATGAAATCGTCATCTGCGAAGGGTAGTTTATCCCTCGCTGATTGGAGTAATCTCCAACTATCAGGAGCATAGGACAATAAGTAAAGGTAATCGGATTACCGCATAACCAAACTGGGCAATAAGAAGAAAGTGGGAAGTTTTTGGGAAAGACTTACCGCGTTCAGAAGTTCTGGGAACGCATCTCCAGAGACAGTTGAATCTGAGTGTGCAGAAGAGTTTCGTCTTGAATCCCTTGAACCCCGTCTCCTCCTCTCAGCAGACCCCATCTCCTCCGAACTGGCCCGTGTCGTCCAACAGGACGCAGTCGATCTGGAGGAGTCCGCGGTCGCGGCCATTATCCAGGAAGTGGATGCCAGCAGCGAAATTCACGCTGCCGATCATAGCGGCCAGCAGCGGGATGATTTTGAAGTCAGCTGGCCCGAGGGCTGGCAGGTCGCATCCGAACAGCTAGAGCAGCAAAGTTATGATCTGGCCGCTGTCGTCGGCGAGTTGATCGACGATGTCGTTGAATCGGTCCAGGGCGGCAGTGCGATCAGTGATGTCAGCCTGACCATCGACAGCGGCAATAGTGAATTGCAAGCCAATGATCCCGCCCAGGCCACGGCCGGTGACGACGCCGGGTCCGATGCCAATGTCGAGGCCGGGGATGAATTGAATAATCAACTGTTGCAGGATCTGGTGCTGGAGCTGGCATCCACGATGGATGCCTCCGGCCAGGCTGCGGACCTGATGAGTCAGGTCAATATCGAGCTGGCTGAGCTCGAGGGCGATCTGTTAGCCGAATTTGACGGAGATACCCTGGCAATCGATATCGATGCGGCCGGTCACGGCTGGTATCTGGATCCGGCACTGCTGGCCAAACTGCAGCAGATGGAGGGTAGTGCTGCTGCAGCCGGGGTAAGTAACGCCGGTTTGGCAGATGATGCTTACCCTGGGCCCACCCAGTTGGCTGATCAGAACGGCGATGCCGGCGATGACAACGGTAATCCTTCCGCCTCGGAAACTGGGGCAACCGGCTATGCGGTTGAGTCCAGCCTGAGTTCGGGTCAGGATAGCCCGCCGGATACGCCTGATACCGCAACCGATTCGGCAAGCCCGGAGTGGTTGGCTGACCCGCAGGATCAGAGTTCAACTCCAACCGCTGCCGGATCTGCGACTGCTGACGTTTCAGCGGCAGAGGCTGACGCCGGGCTCACGGATGGCATCATGGATGCCGATACCGATGGCGCTGATGACGCAGCCGTGTATGGCTCGGTTATCGCCATCGCCGCCAGCCAGGATAATAATCGTCACATCCGCCAGGCCCCGGGTAACAACAAAACCCGGTCTGCCGATGACGACAAGTCAAACCCTGTCAATCCCCATGAACCACTCGACTCTGAAGACAGGGATAATGAGTCGGATCCACGAGCACCCCCGTTAAATCAAGAAGTTAGCAGTGATAACCAGGATGATAATCCACCCGGCGTGCCATTCTCCGATGGCCCGATGCTAGCCTATGGCCAGCTGCTAACGGCCGATGAAACGGCTGCATCTGCAGATTTAGCTGTCCATTCCGTGGATGAAGACAGCCAATCGTCAGCGCAAACTGATGATACAGACCCGCGTGCCCCCCCGGCTGGTGACGGCTTGCCGCGCGCACCGCCTCATGTTTATGCCGAAGCTGAATTCCTCCACTACGATGGTTCAGCCAACGTCTCCTCTGATGAGACAGCGCTCAGCGATGAGCAACTCGGCGCCATCTTCCAACAAGCCCTTCAATATTGGTCGCAAACTCTACTCAGCGATGACCAACGCGATCGTCTCGAGACCATCGAGATCAGCGTTGCCGACCTCGATGGCAGCGTTCTTGGCCTGGCCCATGGCCTCAACATCCTGATCGATGATACCGCCGCCGGTTATGGCTGGTTTGTCGACAGCACAGCTTCAGACAACAGCGAATTCGACCTGGTCGACGGTGTCCTGGTGGCTACTGCGAATGGCGAGGCTGATGGTCGCATCGACCTGTTGACAGTCGTCCTGCACGAAATGGGACATGTGCTGGGTCACGATCATGACGCTGATATGCAGGTCATGAATGAAACATTGGATACCGGGATACGTCACCTGGACGTCGGTGGGGAGTCACATGCCGATAGTGTTGATGGTCAACTGAATACCGCTACTACAGGCAGCTTGATTACCGAAGCCGATGATTTGAATGTTGTATTCACAATCATTGACTCAAATAGTAATTCAACCCTGGATGTGCAGGTTACCAATAGCAACGGAGAAGATGGTACCTACTTTGATATCACCAATATTTCAGGCCTGTTGGCCAACCTCAATGAAACCATTGATGTCGACCTGAGTCTCGAAACCACCTGGAATCTCACTCCTGGTATTGGTTCGGGTATTCTGACCATAGAAGGTTACGATTCACTATCCTTCAGCAGTATTGAAAATATTCTTGGCGGCGATGGCAAGGATATCTTCCAACTGAATGGTGGGGTGGTTGCCGGCAACATCAATGATGGGCTGGGAGATATTGAAATCCAGATCGCCAGCCTGTTCCAGGTCAGCGGGAATTTCGATCTGACCAATACCGCCGGTGACTTCTCGGTGTCTGCCAGCAATGTAAGCGTGTTGATGACCGCGGGTGGTTACAGTGTGGGCACCGAGGGTAGCAGTATCAATTTCCTGCTCAAGTCAGATGGCACGGTTGGCTTGGTTGCCTCCAGCGGAACCCTGGTCCTGAATGGAGCGGAGTTTGACAACCCGGTGCTGGGACCATCCGGCTCAATCCTGGTTGCGTTCAATAATACAGGATCCGATTACCTGGGATATGCGAACAACACGACCCTGGTGGAAATCAACGGCCTCGCGGTTGATATCAACGGCTTTGTCTCGATCAGCGGTGATCTGAGCTTCACCAAGGTCGGCGCCAATATCCAGGCTTCAGCCACCAGCTTCTCTGCCGTGATGTCGGTTGGTGGATCCACGGTTGGGGTGGAAAACGGCAACCTGAACCTGTTGATCCAGGGTAGTGACGGTGCCCTGGGCCTGCGCGCGGATGGCAGCATCATCTTCAACATCCAGAACTTTGGCAGCGCCACCGGTAGCGTCGTCGTCGAATACAACGAGACCGGATCCGATTACCTCGGCATCAGCGACGGCACCCAGCGCATCCAGCTTACCGGTGTCGATGTTGAGCTGGCCAACCTGATTTCTCTACAGGGCAATTTCACCTTCACCCGCTCCACTGACGATTTCTTCCTGGCTGGCGGCGGTAGCTTCAACGCGGAATACATTGCGATCGGCGCCCAGATCAGCAGCGCGTTTATCGGCACCAGTGGCACCGGGTTGTCGCTGACCAACTTCAGCCTTGGCGTGTTGCTGGTCAATGATGGAACCATCGATTACACCACCGTCAGTGCCAGTGTCAGCAACGCCAGTTTCACCGGCGTCAATGCGATCAACCTGATCGTCAGGAATGCCGGCATCGTGATCAACCAGAACAGTGCTGGCACCTCCAATGTCCTGGATTTCGACCCCAATAATTTCCAGATCCAGCCCGGACTGGTACTGGATATCGATGGAAATTCGGGTGAGCTGTTGAAAATCAATGGCAACCTGGCATTCGACCTGAGTAGCGTGTTGCTGGTCTCCAGCGAGTTTGGCCTGACCAAACAGTCCGGTGTAACCATCACCGATGCCGACAGTATTACCGCGGGTGACCAGACGGTTAGCGGCGACCTGCTGACGCTGAGCTTATCCAGCACCAACCTGTTCGCCGGTATCGGCGTGACCCTGGCCGAGGTCGAAGACGGCAGCTTCACCACCAGCCCCAGTGCGATCGGTTTTGGCCTGACCGGTGGCTCGATGGAACTGGCGCTGTTCAAGGATACCACCAGCAATATCAGCTACACCGGCCTGGAGACCTCGCTCAGCAGTGTCAGTGTCTATGGCCTGTCGGTCCTGCAGGTTGCGGTCAACAACCTGGAAGTAAAATTTAACTCGGCCAGTGCCGGCAACAACCTGAACTGGGCGGACTACGACTGGAGCGGTATTCCCAACGTCGACCTGGCACTGACCTCCAGTGACCAGTTGGCCATCTCCGGTGATCTGACCCTGAACGTCGCCAGCGTGGTCCAGGTGTCCAGTCAGTACAGCCTGAACCAGCAGACCGCAGTCACCATTGACGGCCAGACCGGTGACCTGCTGACCATCGCGCTGTCCCAGACCAACCTGTTTGCCGGTGTGGGCGTGACCCCGACCCAGTTGGCAGCCGGTAACTTCAGTAACGGTACTGGTTTTGGTTTGAGCAATGGCGCGATGGAGCTGGCGTTGTTC
>JASJBV010000027.1 GCA_030066335.1 Gammaproteobacteria bacterium | reverse complement strand
CCGGCTCCAGTCCGCTGGGTGCAGCAGAAATCCTTCCTCGTCGAGGATTTCGCTGGTCGTTTGTTGCGGTGATTGAGTTGCTTGGTCCAGGTTTAACATGATTCGCCTCCGATTAGTTCATGGATGGATTCTAGACCTGGGCATAATATTAAATAAAATAATAATTATTGAATTAATATCATAATTAGTGATATACATGCGCAATGGAACTGCGCCAGTTACAAACCTTCATTACCCTGATCAACTCGGACTTCAATGTTACCGCTACCGCGGAAAAGCTGTTCCTGGTGCAATCCGCGGTGTCCCAGCAATTGAAACGCCTGGAACAGGAACTCGGCAGCAGCCTGTTCATCCGCAAGGGCAAGCGCTTGTTGGGGCTGACCGAGTTCGGCCAGCAGATCGAGCAACAGGCGCGGGCCTCGCTGACCGCGGTCAGTAATATTCAATCCCTGGCCGCGGAACAACAGCAGTTGTCCTCGGCGGTGCTGCGGATCGGTTGTACCCACACCCAGGCCCGCTACGTGTTGCCGCCGGTGATCCGGCGCTTCAACCGCAGTTATCCGGACGTGGAACTGCAAATGCACCAGGGCAACCCGCGCCAACTGGTGGAATGGGCGGTCAGGGACCAGGTGGATTTTTCGATCTGTACCGAGGAGTTGGCCGAATCCAGCCAGTTGCAGAGCATTCCCTGTTATCAATGGAACCGCTGCCTGATCACCCTGCCGCAGCATCCTTTACAGCAGCTCGAGCAGATCTCGCTGGCCGACCTCTGCGAGTACCCGATCATCACCTACGTGCTGGGTTTTACCGGGCGCAAACATTTCAATGACAGCTTCAGCCAGGCCCAGCTCGAGCCCGATATCGTGTTGAGTGCCGCCGATACGGATATCATCAAGGCTTATGTTCTGGATGGGCTGGGGATCGGCATTATCGCCGGCATGGCCTATGATGAAAAAATCGATACCGCCTGGGAGTACCAGGACCTGAGCCATCTGTTCCCGTGGGAGGTAACCCGGATCGCTTTTCTCAAGACCAAGACGTTACGGCGTTACCAGCAGACCTTTATCGACCTGTTCCTCGACACCATTGCCGACGAGCATTCACACCGGTTCAAACCGCTCTGATACCTTTTTATGAGGATGCGATATCTACACTAACAACCAGGTTGCCAGCGAGATGACCAGGGTCATCAGCAGGTTGAGGATCAGGCCGGTTTTCATCATCTGCTGCTGCGGTAACAGGCCAGAACCGAACACGATCGCATTCGGCGGGGTCGCTACCGGCAGCATGAAAGCACAGGATGCAGCGATCGCAATCATGATCGCGATCATCTCCGGCGCGATGTTGAAGCTGGCGGCGACCGAGATGAAGATCGGGATCAGCAAGGCACTGCTGGCGGTGTTGCTGGCCACCTCGGTCAACATGATCACAAACAGGGTCAGCGCCATCAGCAGCAACAACAGGGGCGCCTGCTCCAGGCCCTGCAGGATCAGCTCGCCGAGATAGGCACTGCTGCCGGTGGACTGCAACATGGCCGACAGGGTCAGGCCGCCTCCGAACAGGATTAACACGCCCCAGTTGACGCCCTGCTGAAAGTCATCCCAGGCAATCAGGCGCAGCACCGCGAGCTGGATGATCGCCAGCATCGCCACCACCGAATCGAAATAGGCCTGCACCCCGAACCAGGCCGATAACGGCTTGCTGAATAACCAGCCAGCAACAGTAATCGCAAACACCAGCAAGGTCAGTTTCTGGTTGCTAGTCAAGGCCGGAAGTTTTTCCGCCACGGGGAAGCAGGTATCCAGGCAGGGACGATAACGCCAGTACAGAACGGCCCACAGCATGGGCAGCATGACGATTACCGCCGGCAGGCCATAGCCCAGCCATTCGACAAAACTGATCTGCGCATTGGCGGCAGCGATCGCGTTAGGTGGGCTGCCCACCAGGGTGCCGATACCACCGACATTCGCCGAGTAGGCGATGCCGAGCAGGACAAACCAGTAGCTGTTCTTATGTTCCTGGTAACCCATTTTACTCAACAGGCCCAGCGCCAGCGGTAACATCATCGCCGCGGTCGCGGTATTGGAAATCCACATCGACACAAACGCGGTGGTGATGAAGATCCTCCAGATCGCCATCTGGGTGTGGCCCCGGGCCAGGCGCAGGATGCTGTCGGCGATATAGCGATCCAGTTGTTGCTTGTGCAGGGCGCTGGCCAGGGCAAATCCGCCCATGAACAACCAGATCACCGGATGGGCGAAATTGACCAGTGCCTGCTTGACGTCGAACAGGCCGCTGAATATCGCCAGCAACGGAATCAGTAGCGCGGTGATCGAGATATGGAAGGTCTCGGTCATCCACAAGATCGCGACCAGGGTCAGGATGGCGAGGCCGGTTTTGATATCACTGTCATCCGGCACCAGGGTGAATACGATGGCCGCAAGCAGCAGGGCAATGATCAGTTTGAGCAGTGTTTTTGGCATGGTAATCAATATGAACCGGGTGATATTTTCGCTCTGAGCGCCTTGCTGCGTCCCCTGCGGGTCTTGCTATCCAGCCGCTTGCGCTGCGCTGACTTGGTCGGCTTGGTCGCGATTCTTGGTTTCCGCTTACCGGCGGCCGAACGGATCAATACCTGCAATCGCTGCAGTGCCTCGACGCGATTCCGTTCCTGGCTGCGCTTGCTTTGCGCCTTGATGATAATGACCCCTTGTTTGCTGATTCGATGATCCGGCAGCTTCAACAAACGCTGTTTATACCAGTCCGGCAACGAAGAAGCGAGGATATCGAAGCGACAATGGATCGCCGTCGACAGCTTATTGACATTCTGCCCACCCGGCCCCTGGGAACGGATGGCGCTGAGTTCAATTTCGCTCAGTGGCACGGTTACATTCTGCGAAATGTATAATGCATTGGATGCGTTCAATAATCTGGCTTCACTGCTCATGGTCTGGTGGCTGTAAGTTGTAATCGTTGCATCAGCCCCGACACCCGTTGAGTTTTACGCTCGACAGTGCGGGTGATGATATCTGCCTGACCCCAGATTTCCAGCGATTTGGCGGCACGGGTGATCGCGGTATACAACAGTTCCCGGGTTAACACCTCGACATCCTCGAACGGCAACACCATCAGCACATGCTCGAATTCGGAACCCTGGGATTTGTGCACGGTCATTGCGTAGGCTATTTCATGTTGCGGAAGCTGGGATAGAGACAGCACACGATACTCGGCGTGACCGCTTGCAAACCAGATTTTCAACTCCCCGTCCTGGTCCGGCCAGATAATACCGATATCCCCGTTGAACAGATTGTATTCATAGACATTGCGCGTCACCATCAATGGCTTGCCCTGGTAATACTGCAGATTTTGGTCAATGCCGGACTTCAGTTTTAAATGCTGCTCGATAATGGTGTTGATGTTATGCACACCGGCCGGCCCCGACCATACCGCGCTGAGGATCTGGTATCGATGAAACAGGGCGAATGCCTGGTCGATGTCAGCGGCCTGCATCATTTGCCAATAGACATTATCTGCCTGCTGTTTGAGCGCAACCGCTAACCGACGATCCTCCATTGGCAACCACTGGATATTGTTGTCCTGGTTATCCATTATCTGCAGGCATTGATGACTTTGCCCCCTATTGATGGTGCTGGCCAGCTTACCAATTGCGGATGATGCATCGAATCGATGACTTTTATCCAGTACCACCAGTTGGTCCGCGAGGGCATGGGTTGATTGATTCAGCTTAAGCTCATACTGCCAGGCCTGTGCAAGCAAATACCGTTGCGCTTGATTAAACCCGGTAGACTGCAGGCCGCCACATAAATCGGCAAATACACTACCAGCCTCGACCGACGATAACTGGTCCTTGTCACCGAGTAAAATTAATCGCGCATCCGGCGCCAATGCATTACACAGCATGGCCATCATCTGTTGATCGATCATCGAGGCTTCATCGACGACCAGCAGGTCACAATCCAGCGGATTGGCCTGGTGATACCTGGGCCGGTGATGATAGCGATCGATCGCCAACAAACGATGCAGGGTCAATGCCTGTTGCGGTATGCGCTGCTGTATCGCATCGTCCAGCCCCAACCGCTGGTGTAGTTTGACGATCGATTGGGACAGTCTCATTGCCGCCTTGCCGGTCGGGGCCGCGAGCTGGATCTTGATGTCCGGTTGCTGTTGGATCAAGATCGCCAGCACCCTGCTAACGGTATAGGTTTTACCGGTACCGGGGCCGCCAGAGATGATAACCAACGGATGCAGGCTGCAGACGATGGCGGCAATCTTTTGCATATCGACCTCAGGATCACCCTGCTCAGCCGCAAACACCGAGTCTATGTTTTTGATCTGACTCTCTACCAGCAGCGGTTGCTGTCCGGTCCTGGCTAACAAATGTTGGCTGATGCTCGTCTCGTAGTGGAAATAGCGGTGCAGATAAAGCTTGCCGTTATCCGCAATCAGTGGCCGCACATCTCCTGGCCTGCCGATCACCGGGCAGTCAGCGATATCATTCTGCAGTTGCTCCAGCCCGGGTATCTCGCGCCAACCCCAGGCCGCGGATTTTTCCGAGACTGACTCTATATCCAGGCACACATTCGCCTGGTCTATTTCCAGGTTGACCAGTACCGCCAGCCACAGGCACAGCTCGCTGGCTTCGGGTATGCTGCGATTGATATATTGGGCCAGAGTAAAATGACAATAGTCGATGCCATTGTTCAGGATATGCTGACGGATGATATTCAGATCGGCCATCAGTCAAACATATCCTCGAGCTGCCGGATGAGCTCGGGTTCGGGACGGTGGAAAAAGATACCATTGTTATTGCTGTTATCTGCATGCATTCCACGCAGGAAAAGGTAATAAACGCCGCCGAAATGCTGGGCATAATCATAACCGGGCAATCGCTGTTGCAGGTATCGATGTAACGCCAGGCTGTAGATCAGGTACTGCAGATGATAATGATGTTCATACATCGCCGCCCGGCACCGCGCCTGATCGTAATCCTCCGGTCTGGATCCCAGGTAATTACTCTTGTAATCGGCGATGAAATAGCGGCCATCCTGTTCGAATACCAGATCGATAAAGCCCTTTAGAAAACCACGAATATCGGCAAAGCTGTAATGCTGATGCGGCTGCAGATAATCGTTGGTTTGCAGGAGCTGGTTGAGTTGCGACGCTCTAAGTTCTCCGATCGATAGATAGAATTCCATCTCACTGATTCGGCTTGTCGTATCGATATCCGCCAAACTGAAACCACCGAGATCACAGCATAATACCTCATCGATCCAGCCTGCGATCAATTCCAGCCAGGCTTCATCAAAACCATATTCGGTGCTTTTTTGTCGAATCAATTCGATATCTATAGACCGGGTAAAATCCTGGTGCTCAAGAATATCATGTAAAAAACTTCCGGCTTTGGCCCCTTTAGCAAAGGAGTAGCGGGTATACCCAGATGCCATCACGATATTATCGGTTGCTGCCGATAGCTCCACCACTGCATCATAGTCGGGGCGATCGGTACGTTCACTGTGACCACTGGTGGCAATCTGGCTATATGAACTGATTCGCCATTGCTGTTCGATGTGACGCTTAAACTCGAGTGCCGATAGCGATGATGTTTCCTGTTTCGATGCTTCTGCGCTTACCAGCGGTTGCAGCTCAGGCTCGATTATGTCCACCAGCTGCTGCTGCCGATTGATCTGTGCAAAGGGCGCGCGTAACGAATCCCTGTCGGCTGCCTGCAGATCCAGGGGATAACGATCCGTATCCTCGGCCCGCGGATACAGGCAATGGGCGATGGCGGAGCTGCCCGCACCGCTGATATGGCCCCAGCCCAGGTAACAACGATACCTGGCACGGGTCATGGCCACGTAGAACAGGCGTACCTGCTCGGCCAGGTTTTCCTGACGCCAGCGTTGGCGCTGTGTTTCATCATAAACCATCAACCGTTTGTAACCCTGGTCATCGTGATAACTGTAGCTGTTGGGCCGATTGCGATTACCCGGCACATCCCACATGAACGGCAGAAACACGATGGGATATTCCAGGCCCTTGCTCTTGTGGATGGTGACGATCCTGACCAGGTCGCTGTCACTCTCCAGGCGCAGCTGATGTTCATCGTTTTCCTGTTGCAGCTCGGCCTGCTCACGCTGTAGTTGCAACCAGTGCAGGGCCTGGCTTTGGCTGGCGTGCTGACCGGCCTGTTGCTGCAGCAATTCCATGATATGCAACCAGTTGGTCACACGCCGCTCACCCTCGATATGAGCAAGATTTTTCTGCACGACCTGGTGCTCGGACAACAGGCGAAAGAACATCGACAGCACACCCTTATCCTGCCACAGCTGTTGGTAGCTTCTCATCTGTTCGAGCAGCACCACCAGTTGCTGGTTATCCTGCTGCAGCTGGAAAATCTGCGCCGCATCCCAACCGAATAAATCACTGCTCAGCAGTCCAGCCAGCCGAGGGATATTAGCCGGCTCAATGATGACTTCCAGCAATAGGCTGATTTCCCGGGCCTGATCACTGGCGAACACCGAATCCCGCAACACCAACGCGCTGCTGATACCCAGTTCCGCCAGGTATTGCTTGACCAGACGCGCCTGGCGCCCGGTTTTCACCAGTACCGCCAGGTCGCGCGCCTGCACCGGGTCACCCGCTATCTTCAGCTCCGCCCGCTGCAGCAAGTCGTTGATCTGTTGGGCACAAACAGCGGCAAAAAAATGGCTGGCTTCGTTTTTCGCCAGGGGTTTGTCAGTTGCCGGGGGCAACCAACAAACAAGCGGAGCCGCATCCTCTCCATCCTCGGTCAATGGCCCGGCAACCTGGTCACTGGCCGTGGCCTGCTCAAACGAGATCAGGCGCGGAAACACAAAGGCGTCGTCCTGCTGCTGGAACAGCGCGTTGACCATATCGATATAGCTGGCACTGGATCGATAGTTGGTGGCCAGGGTGTATTGTCGCGCTGTCGCCTGTTTGGCCTGTTGATAGGTAAATACATCGGCTCCACGAAAACTGTAAATCGCCTGTTTCGGATCTCCGATCATGATCAAGCCACTGTCCTCGCGCCCCTGGTACAAGGTCTTGAAAATCTGGTATTGACGCTGATCGGTATCCTGAAATTCATCGACCATCGCCAGTGGATACTGGCGGTTGATTTTCTCTATCAGCCAGGGATTATCGTTATTGATCACGGCCGCGACTTTTTTAATTAAATCATTGAACGAGACATTCTGGGCCTGGCTCTTGGCCCGGTCGAGCGCTGTCTGCACGTAGGTCGCGGCCTCGATCAGAAACTCGATTTGCAGCTGCTCCAGCCATTGCTGATGGATATCGGCAAATTGACCGGCTAAGGTAAAAAAACGGTGTAGCAGACGTTCATCGCTGCAATTTTTTTTCACGCTGGCTGCTAGCTTGTTGGCGGTGATGATTTCCCATTTCGCCGGCAGGTCGTAGGGCAGTGGTTGCTGGAACAACTCCGTCAATTCGGTAAACAAACGGTTGACCGTATTTTTCTGGATTCGCTGTTTATTCAGGGCCGGGCTATTGAGCAGGATATCCTGCAACTCGTCATGTTCCCGCCAGGCTTGCGTGAGCTGTTGCCACAGATCCTGTAGCTGTGCACGCAATGCCTGGCCCGCAAGCTGTTGTGACAGCTGTTGCAGATCACGCTCGAAACCGAGCAATGGCTGGATATCCTGCAGCAACCCTTGCGGGTTTTTCCAGCTTTGCAGTATCCATTGCAGCCGATCAATTTCACGGTTGATGATGTGTTTGCGCCAGTAGTCCTGTACCGCATCCACTAACAACTGCTTTTCATCGGCAATGATTTGCTGGTCAATCAGGGAGTTGGTTTCGACCGGGTAGCGGTTCAGGATACGTTGACAAAAACCATGGATCGAATAAACGGCGGCCTCATCAAAATTGATCAGGGCTTTTTGCAGCTTGAACAAAGCATCGGGGCGTCCACGGTATTCGCCAAATAAGGTGTCAAAGCGATGATCTTCTATGTCCTCATCTGCCAGATATTGCCAGACCTGATGAATCAATTTGCGGATACGTCCCTTTAACTCCTGGGTTGCTGCATTGGTAAAGGTCACCACCAGTAGTTGTTCGACCTCGTAATCCGTCTCCAGCAAACAACGCAGGTAGAGGTGGCTGATGGTATAGGTTTTGCCCGTGCCAGCACTGGCTTCGATCAGCGACATACCGCTGAGAGGATGCTGCCTTAGATCGACCTGCTCAACTACCATGCTGTTTCCACCATCGACTGTAACAAGGGTTGCATATAGCTTGAGGACAGTTGAAAAAACTCGTCGCTGAACAAGCCGGCGTTGTTACCACTGGTCTGGATATAGATATCCTCGGCCTCGGCGAAGCGGGCAAAACTGTCACCGCTCCACAGCGATTGCAGGCGCGACCAGGCTTTATCCTCACCTTGCTGCTGGCGGATTTTTTCGTATTCGAAAGCACTGTCGGGATACAGCGGCCATATTCGATTGCTACCCTGGTTATAACCTGCCAACAGCTGCTCAAGCTGTTGTCGGGCAATCGCTTTTGGCAACAAATCGAAACCAATTTTTTTCAATTTACCGTTGCCGTCTCGGTGGAGAAATTCACTGAATTCAATTTTTTCCAGAGCACATAAAAAGCAGTGCTGTATCCACCAGCTGAAAACCTGGCGGCCGTTAAGTCGCGACAGGGTGAACTGCAACAGGCCCTTGCTCGCATAGCTATGGATCCTGCCATCCAGCAGTTGAGTTTCAATGTCGATACTGTTTTGGAAAATGATGCTGCCGTCATATCCGGGATGGGCGTTAATCTGCTGGTGGATTTCCCCGATCCGTGACTCCAGCTCATTGAATTGCAGCATACCGATATGCTGCTGAGCGAGGCTGCCACGATTCAGGTATTTTTCCTTGCTGATAAACCGATCCTGCCACAAGTCATCCAACATCGCATGCGAGATACGATAACGATTTAATGGGTCCAGAGTGAACGGCTCATCATCATCGATCATCACCGACTTGTCATACAAGGATAAATTCAGACGCTTGAGCATGAAGTAGCGGATCGGGTTGCGGTAAAATCCGATTAATTCATCCAACGAGATATTACTCTCTTTGGCGATCGCGGGTATCTCCTGATCGAAGGCCTGTTGCTGATGACCGGGATTCGGTAGCCACAGATCAGCGTAACTGCCATGATGATAATTGTTGCTGCTGAAAGCCTGTAATGATGTTTGCCGGATCGGGATTATATGACCGGTAGTCTGCTCGATATGATCAATCAATTCAGCGACCACGACCGAGGGTTCCAGCTCGGAATCATCTTTTTTATTGTTGCCTACATAACTGATGTAGAACACATCCTGCGCCGAAATCAGGGATTGCAGGAACATGTAGCGATCATCCTCCCGCCTGGATCTGTCACCTTTTTGCGGGTGCATGGCGATCAGGTCCATCTGCATCGGCACTTCGACGCGGGGGAAATGCTCATCCCCCATCCCGATCAGGCAAACCACAGAAAAGGGCAGGGTACGCATCGGGATCAGGTTGCAGAAGTTGATGCCGCCACTGAGATAATGATGTTGTGCCGTCGATTCCGTGATCGCCCTGGTCAGCATATGCTGCACCAGGCTGGCACTGATGGTCTCGTTGAAGCCACCCAGCAGTCCCTGCTGCTGCCAGCTGCTGAACTGGTTGCGGATTGTCTTTACCAGCCATTCTTCATCGTCATCCAGCTGCAGAAATCTATCCAGCATATAATTAATCTGCAACTGCCATTGCGGAAGGCTAAGCGGCTGGCCCAGGCGTTCGCTCCAATGGAATAAATCATCGATAAATTTATGCAGATTGCCCAGCGCATGCAGCTCTGCATTACTGACCAGGCTGTCCGCCGCGACCTGGCCGGCAAATATGTCAACATCCTCGTGTAACAGGTAAGCCGTCAACAACTGGTTGATGCCCTGGATCCAGGTGTTTTGTTCATTATCACCGAGCCCCAGTTTAAGCTTGTGCTGCTGGTTATAACCCCAGTGGATATGAGTGCTGGTTATCCAGTGACGGATTATCTCCAATGCATCCTGGTCCAGCTCATAAGCACGCTGGACACCGGGCAGTTCCAGCCAGGCCAGTAATTCGCTGGCGGTGAATCGGCTATTGGCTAATCCGATCCAGTCGACGATGGCCTGAAACAACGGGAAAGAAGCCAGCTCGTCCTGATCCGAAATACTGAAAGGGATGCGCTTATGCTCCGGTTGTTCACCGAATACCGCCTCGATATAAGGTGACAGAGTGTTGATATCGGGCGACATGACCACGATATCGTGCGGCTGCAGGCTGGGATCCTGATCAAGCAGGGATAACAATTGATCATGCAACACCTGCAGTTCGCGCAACTCGCTGTAACAGCTGGTGATCTGGATCGACCGGTCAGTGGAAAAATCCTGCTGCTGCTGGTCCTGCTCCAGGTTGAGGATCTGGCGCTGGATACGATTGAGCAGGCTGTCACCGGCAATCTCGACGAACGCCATAGTGTCCGCACAGGGATAGTCGCGCTCATAAAACTGATCGATATAGTCGCGCCCCTGCTTACCCAGCGAAGCCAACAGCTCATTGTCCGAGACCCTGGTCTCGCCCTGCCTGATCAGTTGCTTTCTATCCTCCAGGTCGCCCCAGTAATGCTGGCAGGGATTGAGGATAAAGATATGGACATCGATCTGCTGGCCCAGTTCAGCCAGCACATCCATGTACAGCGGAGACATGGCGGAAATGGCAAACACGAAAACGCGTCGAGGCAGGCCGTTCTTATCCGCCTGTCCCGCCTGCAAACCGGCGATCAGGCGCTGGATCAGTTCGGCCCGATGCGCCTGTGGTTGGCGGGCACGTAGTAAGCGCCATAGATGGGATTGCCAGGCCTCGACCGCATCCTGCGCTGGCTGACCCTGTTGCCATTGCTCGATCAGCAACGGCCGATATACCAGGTACTGGTTGAATAAGGCGGCCAGTTTCTGCGCCAGTTGAAAACTCGCCAGCCCATCTTCATCCTGCTGCAGGTAAGGACCCAGCAGCTTGAGCTTGGGATCATCCCGGTGTTCATGCAGCAACTGCATCAGGGTCCAGCGCAATACCTCGTCATCGTATGCCGACAGCTGCTCGACATCGAACTGATCGAGAAAGATATCCCAGATGAAGCGCGAGGGCAGGGGAAACTCGATGTTGGCCGCCAGCGCATGGCGTTGGCTGATCTGTTGCTGCAGCCAGCGCTTGATGCCGGGATTCTGCACCAGGATCTGCTCCGGCTCCAGCACGCCCAGTTGCTGCTTGCCCATCTGGTCGAGCAGGATTTCCACTAACTGGGTGAGCTTGTTACTATGGTGCAAATGCAGCATGCGGGATTATTGATATTCGAAATGGTGCGTGCGAAAACGGAAGGAATACTGTAACAGTAGCGCCTGGCAAAAACTACGCAAGCTTTGCGGGTTATGCTTGAAAACAGGCCTATTTGTACTACAACAAAATGGCATAAGTTGCACTAAACCCCAGGGCCTGTTAACACTCAATGAATCAAGAATCCATCCTGCCCAAAGCCCTGATCGTCGATGATGAAATGACCAATCGTCTGATCCTGCGTTCGTTATTGAAAAAACTCGATTACCAGACGATAGAGGCAGAGAACGGGGTACAGGCGATCGAGCTGTTCGGCCAGGAACAGCCGAGCATCGTGTTCATGGATGTCATGATGCCGGAAATGGATGGCTATGAAGCTACCCGCCAGATCAAGGAAATGGCCGGGCGTAATTTTATCCCGGTGATCTTTCTCACCGCGATGACCGATGAACAATCACTGCAGGCCTGTATCGACGCCGGCGGTGATGATTTCCTGGTCAAGCCCTATGATCGTTTCCTGCTGCAAAGCAAGATCCAGGCGATGCAGCGCATCGCCAACCTCAACCGCGAAGTCGCCGGGATGTACAGCCTGATCCATCGTGAACAGGAAATTGCCGAGCAGGTGTTTATCAATGCGGTCCAAAAAGGCAATATCCGCAACCAGATGGTCAAGAGCATCATCCGCCCTGCCAGTACCTTCAGCGGCGACATGATCCTATCGGAGTTCAGCCCATCGCGTGACCTGCATTTCCTGCTCGGTGATTTCACCGGCCATGGATTGTCCGCCGCACTCGGGGCGATGCCAGTATCCGAGGTGTTTCGCGCAATGACCGCGAAGGGTTTTGAACCCGAAGATATCCTTAACGGCATCAATAAAAAGCTACGCCAGTTCCTGCCGGTCGGCATGTTTCTCGGCACCCTGCTGGTCCGGGTCAGTCATGACCTGGAACAGGTAACCGTTTTCAACGCGGGGATGCCGCCGCTGTTGATCCTCGATGGTGCCACCAACCAGATCAAGCATCATGTCGAATCCAACTCGGTACCTCTCGGCGTGCTGGATAATATCAACAGCCGCAGTATCGCCCAGAGTTACCCACTGTTCGAGGCCGACAAGCTGGTGCTGTACAGCGATGGGCTGACCGAGGCCTGGTCCGAAGATGATGTGGAATTCGGCCAGGCGCGGTTGGAGCAGGCGATCCAGCACGCCGGCGCGGTCGATGTGTTCGACAATATCCTGACCCAGCTCGAGCTGTTCTGCGGTGCCCGCTCACTGGCCGATGATGTCACCCTGATCGAGATTAACTGTACCGATGATTTGATCCCGCCGCTCGAGGCGCATACCGATATCAAGCCCAAGGCCCATCATTTTGATACTCATGGCGACTGGGCCTATTCACTGACCCTGAAGGACAATCGTCTGCGCCAGACCAACCCGGTACCGATCATCATCGGCCAGGTCATGGAAATGGAAGGTATCGAAGAGGAACGCCAGTCGCTGTTCACGGTATTAACCGAGCTGTATGTCAACGCACTGGACCACGGCGTGTTGGGCCTGGATTCGGCGCTCAAATCGGATCCCTCCGGGTTTGCCCAGTATTTCAGTGAGCGTGAGCAGCGCCTGGATAACCTGCAGACCGGACATGTCAGTTTTTATCTGAACGTCGAACAGAATGAGGACAGTCGCAGCATGAAGATCCGGATCGAGGACAGCGGCAAGGGCTTCGATTATCTGAACCACGACATCCTCAAGGCGGATGACAACACCGGTCTGGCCGGCCGCGGCATCCTGTTGATCAGGGATTTATGCGAATCGCTGAATTACCAGGACGCCGGCAACGTGGTCGAGGCGATCTACAACTGGAAAACCACCTGAGTCCGCAGCGACCGAACGACCCCGCCGGGTGAGTCTCGGGTCAGGGCGTGTAGGCGCGCAGGTAAATTTTCTCAAACGCGACCTTGAGCCAGTGCAGCGGCGGCATTTTCATCATCAAACCACGCTTGGGGTCGCGGTAAACCAGACTGCCGTTGGTCAGGGTATCGACGATACAGATCAGCTCGGTCTTGAAGGTATGGCGAGCTGGTTTGAGGCTAAGCACATCGACCACATTTTTCGCCGCGGCCTCGGCCTGCAGGTCCGCCATATGCGCCTGCTTCGGCTTCCAGTCCGGACCGGGGAAGCTGCCGGCATCACCGGCAACGAAGATATGTTCCTGGCCTTCCACCTGGCAGAACTCGTTGGCCTTGAAGAATCCACCTTCGGACAGGGTCAGGCCGGAATCCGCGGCCCAGGCCGGTCCGGTCATGCCGGGAATAAACAGAATCAGGTCTGCATCGAAACTGCTGGACTCGGTCTCCACCCCGGTTTCACTGAAGCGTTTCATCTTGCTGCCAAGGTAAGTTTGGATGTCGCGCTTTTGCATTTCACCCATCAGGCGGTCGACCGCTTTGTCGCCCATGCGTTGACCCGGACGGGCCGCCGGGCTGAAGAAAACCAGGTTGAACTGGTCACGCCGGCCCTGTTTTCGCAACAGGGTATCGACCCCGAACAGGAATTCGAACACCGGACCGCCGCGCATCGCCGAGGGTTCGTTGGGATTACCGGAAAATCCGAACGCAATCGTGCCCTCGTTCATATTGGCCAGCTGGTCGGAAAAAGCCTTGGTATCATCCCAGCCACTACAGGCGATCTTGGCATGTTCGATGCCCGGCAGTTTGCGGATGTAACGACCGCCGGTGGCGATGATCAATGCATCGTAGTTGATGGAGTCGGCTTCCAGCTGCAGGCTTTTGCTGGCGGGATCGACGCCGGTGACGCTGGATTGAACATATTCAACGTTGTTCTTTTTCAGGAACTCATGCAACGGTACCACCAGGTCCTGGTAGGACCTTTTACCGGCCGGTACCCAGATCAGGCTCGGATAATAAAACAGCTCGGCCCTGGGAGCGACCAGACTGATCTTGCCATTGAAGCCACGTTTTCTAAGGGTTTTTACCGCCGTGCATGCGGCGAATCCCGCACCGGCGATGACGATATGATGCATGTATACCACCTCCAAACAGAGCTGCTATGTTAACCCTGAGACCTCAGGGCTGCAATGTCGGCTTAGCTGCCGATTCGGGTTGATTCGCTATTGGTCAACCCGAATCCACAACCAATATTATCGTTGGGCCAATTCCTGCTGGATCAGATAATCAACCACTTTCAGCATCTGCGCATTGCTACCGGCCCTGGATGCGCTGGTCAGATATTTACCATTGACGATAATGGCCGGTACCCCGCGGTGACCGTATTTACGTTCGATTTGCCGGTTTTTACGCAGCTTGCTGTCGACCGGAAACGAACCGAAATAGTCGAGAAATTGCTTCTCGTCCAGCCCCTGTTTGGCGACGAAATCCGCCAGTGACTCGGCCGTATCCAGGCGTTGGTTGCGCAGGTGGATGGCATTGAAAATTCTGGCATGCATCTGCTCGTCTGCACCCATCATCTGTAATGCATAGTAAGCTCGCGCATGGTTTGCCCAGTTGCGATTCAACACCGAGGGCACGATTTCCAGCTCGACGCCGTCCGGCAGGGTTTCTTTCCATTTGACCATGTAGGGTTCGAGACGGAAACAATGGGGGCAGCCGTACCAGAACACCTCGGTGACCACGACCTTGTCGGGATTGGAAGTTGTTACCGGATTTTTCAGCTTGTCATATTCGATACCCTCGGAAAAATCCTCGGCGTAGACAGCAGACAGTGAGAATAGCGCCAGAAAGAATAGGAACAGGGTTCTGCGCAACATGTGATTTCCTCTTGTTTTTTTATCCGGTGTTTGGACTCGTCCGCGACAAAATAGTTTATTGCGGTGGACTAATCTTCGCTGAATGTTGCTGGATCACAGACCGCCGGCCATCTCTGGCCGACGGTCTGGATTCAACTTGATGGGTTAGCGGGGTTTATTTCATCCCGGCGAGATAGGCGGCAACCGCTTGCATTTCCTGATCGGACATGCGGTTGGCGACATTACGCATCATTTTTCCGCCATCGTTGGCGCGCACACCATCCTTGAACGCCTTGAGCTGGGAAACCGTATATTCCATGTGTTGACCTTTCAACGATGGATAGGCAGCCGGACCGTTACCGTCGCCTGAGGGACTGTGGCAGCCCATGCAAGCGGCGACCGAGGTCTCGGTGATACCACCCCGATAGATGTCCTGACCCTTGGCCAGCAGCGCATCATCATAAGTGGCCTCGGTGGGTTGCTGGCTGGAGTAGAAGGCGGCCAGATTGTCCATGTCTTCCTCGGTCAAAGCGGCAACCATACCCTGCATCGTGGCATTGACTCTCTTGCCGGATTTGTAATCGCGCAATTGTTTGGCCAGGTAACTGGCATGTTGACCGGCCAGGCGCGGCCAGATCACGTTGGTGCTGTTGCCATCGGCTCCATGACAGGCCATGCAAAGTGCGGATTTGGCCTTACCGGCTTCGATGTCAGCCGCCTGCGCAGATAATCCTGCAAGCAAGCCGCACAAGCCAATCAACACCGCTTTAAAGTGGCGAGCATTCATAGGTTCTCCTGATTAAAACGAATACAGAAATTTTGGGGCGGAATGTATATCATACCTGCCCATCCTATTCAATGAATCCATCACCATCCGACCGCAGTTAATGGCAAATCTTTATCAGCAAGCCCGTTTTTTATCCAGCGCCTTCAAGATCTCGCAACTGGTCGAGGACCAAGGTATCGAAATTGCCTTTGCCGGCCGTTCCAATGCCGGCAAGTCCACGGCGATCAACCGTCTGACCCGCCAGAAGAACCTGTGTAAGACCAGTAAAACGCCCGGTCGTACCCAGCTGATCAATTTTTTTCAACTCGACGAACAGCGGCGCCTGGTCGATCTACCGGGTTATGGCTATGCCAAGGTACCGCCGAAAATGCGCCAGCACTGGAACCAGGTACTGTCGCAATACCTGTTGCAACGCCAGTCGCTGATGGGCCTGGTGATCCTGGTCGATATTCGCCGCGGCCTGAGTGAACTCGACTGGGGCCTGATCGACCTGGTGGATATCAATTTGCCGCTGCACATCCTGCTGACCAAGTCGGACAAGCTGAAACACGCTGCGAGGCAAAAGGTCATCATGCAAACCCGTAAACAGTTGCAGAATGACGGGATCAGCGTGTCCGCGTTTTCCGCATTGAACGGTGAGGGCCTGGAAGAATTCGAGACGGTTTGCGATCGTTTTCTGCAGCTCGAGGCCTAAGCTGCGAAATTTCTTTAAGACGAAAGCACCGCTCCCGGTCGTCCCTGGCCTCCGCGGTATAATTGCGTCCATGCAAAAAAAACCCCGTCACTGCATGTGACGGGGTCTAAGTCTTGATCCGGTGGGGTTTCCGGATCCGTTCATCCGACAGGAGATGTCAGACGAACTTAGCGCCGGGCTTGTGCGCATAACTATATGACCGAAACACAATCATTTAGTTCTGATTAAATATAGCTGTTGTGACAATTTTTTCTGTTCGGTCTGACAACCGGTCAATGGGCCTCGTTCCAGTTCATCCCCACCCCGCAATCGACTTCCAGACCAACGGTCAAATCAGCCGACGAAGTCATCAGTTCGATAAATTTTTTCTCATAAGAATCAATAACTTGTTCGTCAACTTCAAACACCAGTTCATCATGCACCTGCATCACCATGTGGGCCTTGGCGTCGTCACTGGATAACCATTCGTCGACCCGGATCATCGCCCGCTTGATGATGTCCGCCGCGGTGCCCTGCATCGGCGCGTTGATCGCGGTACGTTCGGCATACTGACGCCGCTGTGCATTGGATGATTTGAGCTCCGGCAGGTACAAGCGACGACCGTAAACCGTCTCCACATAACCCTGATCATGGGCCTGTTCGCGGGTATTCTCCATGTAGGCCTTGACCCCGGGATAACGTTCAAAATACAGATCCACGTATTGCTGGGCCTCGTTGCGACCGATGTTCAGCTGGCGCGCCAGGCCAAACGCCGACATGCCGTAGATCAGGCCAAAGTTGATCGCCTTGGCGGCGCGGCGCTGATCCGACGAAACCGCATCGGTGCTGACCGCAAACACCTCGGCGGCGGTGGCGCGATGCACGTCCAGGCCCTGGTCGAAAGCCTTGAGCAGGTTTTCATCGCCAGACAGGTGGGCCATGATGCGTAATTCGATCTGCGAATAGTCCAGAGCCATGATGCGATAGCCTGCCGGTGCGACGAAAGCCTCGCGGATACGCCGGCCCTGCTCGTTGCGAATCGGGATGTTCTGCAGATTGGGATTGGTCGAGGACAGGCGACCGGTCGAGGCCACCGCCTGTTGATACGAGGTATGGATGCGGCCGGTGGCCGGATTGATCTGCTGCGGCAGCTTGTCGATATAGGTCGTCTTCAGTTTATTCAGGCTGCGATGCTCGAGCAACAGATGCGGGATTTCATAATCCTTGGCCAGCTCTTCGAGCACGTCTTCCGCGGTCGACGGCTGGCCCTTGGCGGTTTTGCGGATCACCGGTAATTGCAGACGCTCGAACAGGATCTCCTGAATCTGCTTGGGTGAACTCAGGTTGAAGCTGGCATCGGCCAGCTGATAGATCTGTTGCTGGATTTGTTGCAGCTGCTGATCGACCTCCTGCCCCTGTTTTTGCAGCAGGGCGCTGTCAATGCACACCCCGTGATGTTCCATCCGCGCCAACACCGGGATCAGCGGCATCTCGATATCCCGGTAAACCCGGTACAGGCTTTTTTCGTCTTGCAGTCGATCCTGCAGGGTTTCATGTAACTGCAAGGTGACATCGGCATCTTCCGCGGCATAGGTCAGCGCCTGTTCCAGGTCCACCTGGTCGAAACCGATCTGCTTGGCGCCCTTGCCGGCGACATCCTCGTATCTGATGGTATCGCGGTTGAGATAGTAACTGGCCAGGTCGTTCATATTGTGGCGGGTGGCGGTCGAGTTCAATACGTAGGATTCGAGCATGGTGTCATGCTCGATGCCCTGCAGCTCGATGCCATAGTTCAGGAATACGTGGTAGTCATACTTGATGTTCTGGCCGATCTTCCTGATCGCCGGGTCTTGCAACAACGGTTTTAGGCTATCCAGCACCGCCGCGCGCGCAAGCTGTTGCGGAGCACCGGGATAATGATGCGCCAGCGGTATGTAACAGGCTTTACCGGCTTCGACGCTGAGGGATATGCCGACCAGTTGCGCATCCATGTACTCGAGGCTGGTGGTCTCGGTATCCAGCGCGATCCAGTTTGCCCGGCGCATGATATCCAGCCAACGATCGAATTCGGCTTGTTCCAGCACCAGCTGATAGTCGGTGCTGACCGTAGTGGTCGGCAATTCCCCGATCAGGCCCTCATCCTCCAGCTCCTGCAGCCAGCGCTTGAACTCGAAGCGCTGAAAGAAATCCTTCAATAGCTTGGCATCGACCTCGCCCTGCTGCAGATCATCCAGGCTGAAATCCAGCTCGACGTCGAGTTTGATCGTTGCCAACTGATAGGACAGCGGCAAAAAATCCAGTGATTCGCGTAGATTGTCACCGATCTTGCCCTTGAATTGATCGGCATTGGCGATGATGTTTTGCAAAGAGTCGTATTCATTCAGCCATTTACTCGCGGTCTTGGGCCCGACCTTGGGCACCCCCGGGATGTTATCCGAGCTATCCCCCATCAGCGCCAGGTAATCGATGATCTGGTCCGGTCGGACCTGGAATTTCTCCGCCACCATCGCCTCGTCCATGATCACGTTGTTCATCGTGTTGATCAGCCTGATATCCGGGTCCACCAGTTGCGCCATGTCCTTGTCACCGGTCGAGATCAATACCTGGTAACCCTGGTCGCGGGCGCTGCTGGCGAGGGTGCCAATGACATCATCGGCCTCGACATCATCGACCATGATCAGGGGCAAACCCTGGGCCTCGATGATCTGGTGCAAAGGCTCGATCTGCACCCGCAGATCATCCGGCATCGGCGGACGATTGGCCTTGTAATCGGCATACAGGCGGTTGCGGAAAGTCTTGCCCTTGGCATCGAACACCACCGCGATACGGTCCGGTTGTTCATCATCGATCAGCTTGCGTAACATGTTCAGCACCCCGTAGATCGCACCGGTCGGATGACCATGACTGACCAGCGGCGGCAGGGCATGAAAAGCGCGGAATAGATAGGAACTGGCATCGACCAGCAGCAGTTTTTTTCTTTTCTCTTCGCTCATATGAATAAGTTACAATGCCGTTTTTTATCGAGCGTGCAGAATACCTGAATGGATAACAAAAACACAGAGAGCCATGCTGAAGAATCGGCCGGCCTGGAAAACCTGCTGACCCGTGAATCCTGGAAAATATTCCAGATCATGGCCGAGTTTGTCGATGGTTTTGAAAACCTGGCCCTGATCAAGCCCTCGGTCAGTATCTTTGGTTCAGCGCGTACCCCTGAAGATAGCCCTTACTATCTGAAGGCGGAGAAAATTTCCCGGCTGTTATCGGATTCCGGCTTTTCCGTGGTCAGTGGCGGCGGACCCGGGATTATGGAGGCGGTCAATAAAGGGGCCCATGCCGGCAAATCCACCAGTATCGGCCTGAATATCATGTTACCCCATGAGCAGGTGCCCAACACCTACCAGGATATCTCGCTGAACTTCCGCCATTTCTTCACCCGCAAGGTCATGTTCGTCAAATATGCCACGGCCTACATTGTGCTGCCCGGCGGCTTCGGTACCCTGGATGAGCTGGCAGAAATCCTGACCCTGATCCAGACCGGTAAATCACGCCGGATTCCGATCATCCTGGTTGAATCGGCGTTCTGGCAGGGTTTGCTCGAATGGTTTAAAAATACCATGGTTGACTATGGCACCATTAGTGAGTCTGACCTGGACCTGATCAAGGTCATCGATGATCCGCAACAGGTAGTGGATGCAATCTTCGATTTCTATCATGGCCGGACCTTCGAACCGTCGGCGGAAGAACAGGAACGCATGCTGCGCCTGTAATTTTTCTATTGTGCTTATTTATTGGGTTGCAGATTGAACCACGAAGGACACGAAGGATATTGGATTTTCGGCGTTGAATTACAGACTGTGCGTAATTTCAAAACGATAAGAATTCCTGTATGAACACTATTTATATCTTCGTGTCCTTCGTGCTCTTCGTGGTTAATTAAAATCAGCGATTAGATTATTTACCGATACAGAAACTGGAGAAGATCTGCCCCAGCAGGTCCTCGCTGGTGAATTCACCGGTGATCTGGTTCAACTGTTGCTGGGCCAGGCGCAGGTCTTCCGCCATCAGTTCACCGGAACCGGTTTCGGCAAATACCTCGGCGGCCTGCTGCAGATAGAGGATTGCGGTTTTCAATCCCTCGACATGGCGTTTACGCGCAATGAAACTTGATTGATCGTGGTTGTAGTCATGGTAGTTGGCGGTCAACCGATCCACCAGTTGATCCATCCCCTGACCGTTCCGGGTTGATATCAGCTGGCCCTCGATGCTTTGTTGTCGGGCCGGCGAGAGCAGGTCGGCCTTGGTATAAATGCGTTGGATGTTCTGCTGCTGCAGACGTTGTTCGATCGCTGCATCCTGTTCACTGTAACCGCGTTCGGCATCGATCAACAATAACACCACATCCGCCAGTTCGATCTCGCGCCAGGCGCGCTTGACCCCTTCCTGTTCCACCGGGTCGCTTGATTCGCGCAAGCCGGCGGTATCTATGACCTTAACCGGTACCCCTTTCAACGCAATGTGTTCGCGGATCACGTCGCGGGTGGTACCGGCGATATCGGTGACGATGGCGGCATCATAACCGGCCAGGTAATTCAACAGGCTGGATTTGCCGGCATTGGGTTGGCCGGCGATGGCCAGGGTCATGCCCTCGTTGAGGATACGCCCCTGCTCGGCCTGCTCCAGGATCTGCTGATTCTGCTCCAGCAGAGCTGTCAGTTGCTGCTGAATATCGGTGTCGGCGAGGAAATCGATCTCTTCTTCGGCGAAATCCAGGGCGGCCTCGACGTAGCTGCGTAAGCTTATGATACCGTTAACCAGGTTATGCACCTGGTCGGAAAACATCCCTTGCAGCGAACGCATCGCGGCCCGCGCAGCCGCCTGACTGCCCGATTCGATCAGATCGGCGATCGCCTCGGCCTGGGCCAGGTCGAGTTTGTTATTAAGGAATGCACGTTCGGAGTATTCACCGGCATGGGCCAGCCGCGCACCCAGTTCATGTACCCGGCTCAATAACATGTCCTGCAACACCAGTCCGCCGTGTCCCTGCAATTCGACCACGTCCTCGCCGGTGAACGAATGCGGACCCTGGAAATACAACACGATGCCATGATCGATGACCTGGCCATCCGCATCGCGGAAATAGCGAAACTGGGTTTTACCCACGCTGAGCCTCGAGCGGGTCAGGGATTCGGCGATGGACAGGGCCTGGGCGCCGGACAGGCGGATGATACCGATACCACCCACCCCCTGTGGGGTGGCGATCGCGGCAATGGTGTCCTTATCCGACATGGGATGGATTGATGCCGGGCGGATTTACCCCTCGCCGGCCTCGATGCGCTTGGTAATGACGTATTGCTGGGCGATCGACAGGATATTATTGACCACCCAGTACAGGACCAGACCGGACGGGAAGAACGCAAAGAACACGGTGAATACCAGCGGCAACACCATCATCACCTTGGCCTGGATCGGATCGGGTGGGGCCGGGTTGAGTTTTTGCTGGATCAACATGCTGGCGCCCATGATCAGTGGCAATACGAAATAGGGGTCTCTAACCGACAAATCGACGATCCACAGGATAAAAGGCGCCTGGCGTAATTCGACACTCTCGAGCAAGGCCCAGTAGAGGGCAATGAATACCGGGATCTGCACCAGGATCGGCAGACAGCCACCCATCGGATTGATCTTTTCCTGCTTGTACAAATCCATCATCGCCTGGTTCATCTTCTGGCGATCATCCCCATAGCGCTCCTTCAGGGTCTTTAGCCGCGGCCCCACCTTGCGCATCTTGGCCATCGATTTGTAACTGGTTTCGGACAGTTTGAAAAATACCGCCTTCACCACCAGGGTCAGCAGGATGATCGCTACTCCCCAATTGCCCACGATGTCATTGAAAAACGACAGCAGCCAATACAGGGGTTTCGACAGGAAGGTCAGGGCGCCATAATCGACGGTCAGATCCAGGCCCGGGGAAATCTCTTCCAGTCGATTGACCAGCTTGGGACCGACAAACAACTGGCTGGTGAACTCGGCCTGTTGTCCGGCCGCAATGGTCTGGTTCTGCGAACGCATCCCGATGGTATAGGTCGCTGGATAGCGCCGGGTGTTGGCGATCGAGTAGAGCAGGTTATTCTGTTGCGGCTCGGCCACCCAGGCAGACAGGAAGTAATGCTGGATCATCGCCACCCAGCCGCCGCTCGAATCCAGTTTGAAGGATTCGCCCTCCATGTCATCGAAATCGATTTTTTCGTATTTGATCTCTTCGTTGTAAACCACCGCCCCGGTATAGGTATACAGCAGCTTGCTGGTTTCCAGCGGACGCGCTCGCTGCAGCTGACGATATTGACTACCGACCCAGTCGTTGGCTGACCGGTTGACGACCTGGTGCGACAGGTTGATCAGGTAATCCCCACGAGTGAACTGATAGGTCTTGTTCACCTGAATCCCATCTTCCACCCAGGTCATTGGCACATTCAATACATCGGCACCATCGGCCAGCCGATAGACATCCTGCGCCGCGGAATAGATACTGTGGTGGGTTGGCGCCGGGTTATTACTCGAACGCAGGCCGCTTTGTACCAGGTACAGGGTATCCGGTTGGTCATGAATCAGTTCCAGGTATTCGTCGGGTTTATCGACATCGACCGGGTATAGTTTCAATTTCAATGATCGAATCACCCCACCACGGGTATCGATCTTGGCCAGGATCACGTCGGTTTCGACTTCGATCAGGCGACTCTGTTGGTTGGCCGGTTGCGGAGGGGAAGTCGGCAGGTCGCCGGACGCGGCCATCTGATCAATCTCAGGTAAATCAGCGGCAGTTGCGCTGTCGATATTTACGTCCTCTCCGTAATCAACAACGGCGGCCGGTTCCTGCAGCGCCACCGGCTGGGGTCCGTAATCGGCCTGCCACTGCTCCCATAACAGCAATCCGACAAAAGCCAAGGCTGCATATAAAAATAGTCTCGTGTTATCCATTATTGGTTATTGATTGCAATTATTAATGTTTAGGTGGCACCGGATCATAACCGCATTTACCCCAGGGATGGCAGGACAACAGGCGTTTGATGGCTAACCAGCTACCCTTGAACACACCGAAGCGCTCGATGGCCTCAATCGCATACTGAGAGCAGGTAGGCGTATATCGACAACGACTACCCAGATAGGGACTGATCGCATATTGATAGAAACGGATTGGCAGAATAACTAGTTTTCGCATCGTTCAATCACTTTTTGCCAGAGTTTATCCAGGCGTTGATAAATTTCACCATGGGTCAGGGTTAAAATGTTGTGCCGCACCATGATGACGATGTCGACATCGGGTAGATCATGCTGATTCAGTCGAAAACTCTCACGCATGAGACGTTTCAGGCGGTTACGGTCAACCGCTCGTTTTACCTGTTTCTTGGCGATGGCAAATCCCAACCGCGGTTGTCTGCCACCATGTTTACCCATCAACAGGGTAATGCAATCATCGCGGATGCGTTGATTGTGCGCAAATACCTGACGATAGTGTTCGGCATGTACAAGTCTGTTAGACCTGGAAAAGGAATTTCCGGCCGTGGCCATAACCTCAAAAATGTTATGGAGTCAGACGCGCTCTGCCCTTTGCCCGTCTTGCCTTGATAACCAGGCGTCCGCCACGGGTTTGCATACGTGCACGGAAACCGTGAGTCCTGGCACGCTTAATCTTACTTGGTTGAAATGTACGTTTCATAAAAGCCTCAAACTGATCAGTCGCCCGAAAAAAGCAGGCGCGACACCATACTGGTATCTGTTGCAAAGGTCAATATCATTTTCCGCTTATATTGAGTCGGTTTAGTGAAAACTTTTTCACTCGTAGAAATGACAGAAATAGTTTTACACAGCCTGTGGATAAGTCGATAATAAGCGGCCGAAAATCTTAACCCAAAAGTTTTACCCGTTGAGCGGGTACAACAACTATATATAAAGCGGCTAGCCGCAACAAAACATCAAAGGAATCAATCTTGGCGCAAGAACTGTGGGAACAGTGTATCCATGTTCTCGAAAATGAGCTTAGCGAACAGCAATTCAATACCTGGATTCTGCCGTTACAGGTGGAACTGGATAATAACTGCCTGAAGCTGTTGGCACCCAACCGTTTTGTCATGGATTGGGTGAAGAAGAATTTTCTGGATCAGATCAAAACCACGGTGCTGCAATTCGATGACAGTAAGTCGATCGATGTCAATATTGGCATTGGCAGCCATGGGCAAAAGAGCAGTGAACCGACGGCGGCGCCCACCCCGGTCACCAAGGAAATGTTATACCCCTCCGGTCTCAACGAAACCCAGGTGTTTGATAATTACGTCGAGGGCAAATCCAACCAGTTGGCCCGGGCGGCCTCGATCCAGGTCAGTAACAACCCCGGCAAGGATTACAATCCCCTATACATCTATGGTGGGGTCGGTCTGGGTAAAACCCACTTAATGCAGGCTGCCGGCAACCAGATCAAGCAGCTAAATCCCAACAGTCATGTGGTCTATGTCAATTGTGAACGCTTTGTATCCGACATGGTCAAGGCCCTGCAGCACAGCAAGATCAACGAATTCAAGAATTTCTATCGTAATGTCGATGCCCTGCTAATCGATGATATCCAGTTCCTGGCCGACAAAAACCGTTCCCAGGAAGAATTCTTTCATACCTTCAATTCATTGTACGAGGCCAATGCGCAAATGATTATCACCTGCGATCGCTACCCGAAGGAGATCGATGGACTGGATGATCGTATTCGCTCCCGCCTGGGCTGGGGTCTGGCGGTGGATATCAAGCCACCCGACCTCGAGACCCGGGTCGCGATTCTGCACAGCAAGGCGGAGAACAGCCAGACCTTTCTGCCGGAAGAGGTTGCTTTTTTCATCGCCAATAAATTCAAATCCAATATTCGTGAGTTGGAAGGCGCGTTGAAGCGGGTTATCGCCCATGCCCATTTTACCGGCCATCCGATTACCCAGGAATTCGCTCGTGAAGCGCTGAAGGATCTGCTCGCGGTGCAGGAAAAGATGGTTACGATCGAGAATATCCAGAAAACTGTGGCGGATTATTTCAAGATCTCGGTGGCCGATTTATTGTCCAGCCGGCGCACCCGGTCGATTACCCGTCCGCGGCAAATGGCCATGGCCCTGGCCAAGCAACTGACCCGACACAGTCTGCCGGAAATTGGCAGTAATTTCGGCGGCCGCGATCACACCACGGTGTTACATGCCTGCCGAAAGATCGAGGAATTACGAGGCGCTGATCTGCGGGTTAACGAGGATTATGAAAACCTGCATCGAACCTTGAGTAATTAATGTGGATGACAGAACATGTAGTATCTATGTGCACAGTCTGTGGATAACTATTGGGATAAAAAAGAGCGGGTTTTTTTCCATAACTTATCCACAACTTATTGATAAACTATGGACAAGCTATTAACCGCGTTTTTTTACATAACTAATTGATTTATAATAATTTTTTTTATTTACTAACGGCTTTGGCCAAACCTAATTACAACAACTGATAATCTATATAAATGAATATTGTTATTAATAGAGAGAAACTCCTGCATCCTTTACAGCAAGTGATCGGAGCAGTGGAGAGAAAACAGACCCTGCCCATACTGGGCAATGTACTGATCCAATCAGACCAGGGTAAATTAAGCCTGACCGCGACAGACCTGGAAATTGAACTCGTGGCAAGAATCGATATCGATATTCAGGATAGTATTGCCACCACCCTGCCGGCGCGTAAGTTATTGGATATCTGCAAGGCATTACCCGAGGGTGCAGATATAGATTTCAGCATCGACGACAACCAGGTCACGCTAAAATCTGCTCGCAGTCGCTTCACCCTGGCCTCGCTGCCGGCGAAGGATTTTCCGACCATCGATGAGATCAAGGCACAAAGTGAATTCACCATTCCACAAAGCGCATTAAAGACCCTGATCGATAAAACCGCTTTTGCGATGGCCTTGCAGGATGTTCGTTATTACCTCAATGGCATGCTATTGGAACTGGATAAGGACGTTATCCGCCTGGTGGCGACCGATGGCCATCGACTGGCGCTCAGTGAACACAGCGATGATACCGGTATCAGTAGTAGTAAGCAGTTGATCGTTCCCAGAAAAGGCATACTGGAACTGGCCCGGTTGCTGACCAGCAGTGAAGACCAGGCCAACATTATCCTGAGCCAGAATCATATCCGGGTGGAAACCGGTGACCTGGTATTCACCTCGAAACTCATCGATGGCAAGTTTCCTGATTACAATCGGGTTATTCCGGTCGATGGCAACAAGACCCTGATGGTCAATCGCGAATTGCTCAAGCATTCACTGCAGCGAATTTCCATCCTGTCCAATGAGAAGTATCGAGGTATCAGACTGGCATTGGATGATAACAATCTTTCCATCCAGGCGAATAATCCGGACCAGGAGGAAGCAGAGGAAGAAATCACGGTCGACTACGAGGAGTCTTCGATCGAGATTGGTTTCAACGTGACCTATTTACTGGATGTGTTGTCGGTGCTCGACGGCGAAGATGTAATGATCAAGCTCAAGGACTCGAACAGCAGTTGTATCATTACCGCAGCAGATACCGAGCAATTTCGCTATGTCGTCATGCCGATGCGGCTATAGTGCTTAGGCTGCGCTGCGGATCAATCATTGAAGCCACAAGATCATGGCATTGAGGCAGTTAAGCCTTACCGATTTCAGAAACCTGCATTCGACCACGCTGGATTTAGATCCAGCCTTCAATTTAATCCTCGGCGCCAACGGCGCAGGTAAGACCAGCTTACTCGAGGCGATCCACATTATCAGCCAGGGTCAATCGTTCAAGACCCGATCGCTGGAACAATGCATCCAGCACGGCAAACAATCCTTTTTGATCTTTTCCCGATTCGATGATTACAAGGCTGGGATATCGAAAACCACAACCGACTCACAGATAAGGTTGAATAATCAGACCATCACGCGGCTGTCGGAACTGGCTGAGAAAACTCCGATCCGGATTATCAATGCGGATAGTTTCAAGTTGGTCGAGGGGTCACCGGCGGTCAAACGCGAATATATCGACTGGAGTGTGTTTCACGTGGAACATACTTATCACGATCTATGGATCGATTATCGCCATGCATTGAAACAACGCAATGCGTTACTCAAGGCCCGGCAACCATATAAACAACTGGATTATTGGGATGACTTTCTAGCAGACAAGAATCAGCTGATTTATGAGTTCCGCGCTAAATACATCAAATTGCTGTCTGCCTCGATCAGCGCTGAACTCAAGCGCCTGGTGGATGATCTACATATCACGATCGAATACCGGCCTGGCTGGAACACCGAGCATTCCTACGAGCAATTGTTGCGCCAGCAACGAGACAAGGATCTGCGTTATGGTTTCACCCATTCCGGGATCCACCGTGACGATATCAAGATTTTCGCCGACGGGGTGCCGATAGGGCAGGCATTGTCACGGGGTCAACTTAAAAGATTGTCCATCAGTCTGATCCTGGCCCAGATTATTCTGCTGCGGCAGATGACTGGCAAATCGATGATTTTATTGATCGATGATATCAATGCAGAACTCGACTCTACAGCGCTGGAACTCATTATGCAGATACTGTCCGGTCTGGATTTGCAGATCTTTATCACCTCGATAAATGGTTTGCCTGAGCAGCTGGCGCAAAGCAAAGAATATAAAATGTTTCACGTGGAACATGGTATGATTAGGGTTGCTAAATCGAGTTAGAGAAACCCATGTCAGAATACGATTCCTCGAGTATAAAAGTCCTCAAAGGACTGGATGCCGTACGCAAAAGACCCGGTATGTATATCGGCGATACCGACGATGGCTCCGGTCTGCATCACATGGTATTCGAGGCGGTAGATAACTCGATCGATGAGGCTTTGGCCGGGCATTGTTCCGAGATTCAAGTCATCATTCATTCCGATAATTCGGTCTCGATCAAGGATGACGGACGCGGTATCCCGGTCGACATGCATCCGGAAGAGGGGCGTTCGGCAGCCGAGGTGATCATGACCGTACTGCATGCTGGCGGTAAATTCGATGATAATTCCTACAAGGTATCCGGGGGCTTGCATGGAGTCGGTATCTCCGTGGTCAATGCCTTATCGGATCATGTTTACCTGACCATCAAGCGTCAGGGCAAGGTGCATGTTCAGGAGTATGCCCTGGGTGAGCCGGTGGAGCCGTTGAAGGCGATCAAGGATACCGACCAGACCGGGACCGAAATCCGCTTCAAGCCCAGTCCGAAAATCTTCAGCGATACCGAGTTCCACTACGATATCCTGTCCAAGCGCCTGCGCGAGCTGTCATTTCTGAATTCCGGCGTACGTATCGTGTTAAAGGATGAACGCAGCAACAAGGAAGATATCTTCGAATATGAAGGCGGCATCCGTGCTTTCGTTGAACATTTGAATAAGAACAAGACACCAATCCATCACAAGGTGGTTAGTGTGGCGATCGAGCGAGAAGATATCGGGGTCGAGGTATCGTTGCAATGGAACGACTCCTACCAGGAAAATATCTTTTGCTTTACCAATAATATTCCGCAAAAGGATGGCGGCACTCACTTGTCCGGCTTCCGTACCGCGCTGACCCGGACCCTGAACCAGTACATGGAAAGTAACATGCAAAGCAAACAGAAGACCGCCACCAGTGGTGATGATGCGCGTGAAGGTTTGACCGCGGTGTTGTCGGTCAAGGTACCCGATCCCAAGTTTTCTTCGCAGACCAAGGACAAGCTGGTTTCGTCCGAGGTCAAATCGGTGGTGGAATCGGTCATCGGCGAGGCTCTGAAAGATTTCCTCGAAGAGAATCCCACCGATGCCAAGGCGATCACATCCAAGATCATCGACGCGGCCCGTGCCCGCGAGGCAGCGCGCAAGGCGCGTGAGATGACCCGGCGCAAGGGCGCGCTGGATATTGCCGGATTACCCGGCAAGCTGGCCGATTGCCAGGAGAAGGATCCGGCCCTGTCAGAGCTTTACCTGGTGGAGGGTGATTCCGCCGGCGGCTCGGCCAAGCAGGGGCGAAACCGTAAGACCCAGGCCATCCTGCCGTTGAAAGGCAAGATTCTCAACGTGGAAAAAGCCCGCTTCGATAAGATGCTGGGTTCAGCCGAGGTCGGCACCCTGATCACCGCGTTGGGTACGGGTATTGGCCGTGACGAATTCAATCTGGAAAAACTGCGTTATCATCACATCATTATCATGACCGATGCGGATGTCGACGGCTCACACATCCGCACCCTGTTATTGACCTTCTTTTATCGACAGATGCCGGAACTCATCGAGCATGGCCATATCTATATCGCCCAGCCACCGCTGTACAAGGTCAAGAAGGGTAAGCAGGAACGCTATGTAAAGGATGACCAGGAATTGAACAATTATCTGCTGCAGCTGGCGATCGAGGGTGCGCAACTGCATCTGGATGAAAATACCCCGGCGATATCGGACACTGCGCTGGAAGACCTGGCCCGCCAATACATGAACCTGCTGGCGGTATTCGATCGCCTGAAACAATCCCTGCCGATCGAATTTCTCGATCAGTTATTGCAATTACCGGTCGTCACTACGGATTTACTCAACGCTGGCGATGCCCTTGAGGAGTGGTTGCAAACCCTGCAGCAGCAACTCAATGATCAGGCGGAGAGTGCAGTAACCTATAAGGTCTACATACCCGATGATGCCACAGAAAGATCGAATCTGGTGATTGCGCGCCAGGTTCACGGTATAACTAATGAAAAAACGATTTCCATAGATTTTTTCAATAGCCCGGATTACGAGTTGATTCGCAAGTTTGTCGAGCAGGTGGGTGATTTATTCACCGCCAACTCCTACGTCATGCGTGGCGAGAAAAAACAGGCAGTCAGTCAATTCAGTGAACTTTACGACTGGTTGATGCAGGAAGCGAAAAAGGGCCAGACCATCCAACGCTACAAGGGACTTGGTGAAATGAACCCGGAACAACTGTGGGAAACCACGATGGATCCGGACAATCGGCGCCTGCTCAAGGTCCGGATAGAAGATGCCATTGCAGCCGATGAAGTGTTTACCACGCTGATGGGGGATCATGTTGAGCCGCGGCGTGAATTCATCGAGAGTAATGCACTGAATGTAAATAACCTGGACGTATAGCACGATGGATGTTGCCGGTATTATTTTTTGGGTTGTTATTATCCTGCTCGGATTTTACGCGGTCACGATCTATAACCACCTGGTGCGGATCAAGCACAACGTATCCAAGGCCTGGTCGAATATCGATGTGTTGCTGAAACAGCGACATGATGAAATCCCCAAGCTGGTGGAAACCTGCAAGCAGTACATGAAATTCGAAAAGGAAACCCTGGAAAAGGTCATGCAGGCGAGGAACCAGGTTTCCGCTGCACGCCAGTCACAGGATATGGGCAGTCTTGGTGCCGCCGAGGGTATGCTGCGCATGGGCCTGGGCAATCTGTTCGCGGTCGCTGAAGCCTACCCGGAACTCAAGGCCAATGAGACCTTTCAGCATCTGCAGGGAAGAATCTCGGCGCTGGAATCGGCGATCGCGGATCGGCGCGAATTTTACAACGAATCGGTCAATATCAATAACATCCGCATCGAACAGTTTCCGGACATCATCATTGCCCGCTTATTGAACTTCACCGCGCGTGATTTGCTCATTTTTGAAGAACACGAAATCAAGGATGTCGATGTCAAACAGCTTTTCAACGAATAACCATAACCTTACTGAATGGACCAGTGGATAGCTGATTATGTGCAGGGTCTCAGTCCTGCCGAATTCCATTTTCAAATCTCCCTGCTATTCGTTTTCCTCGGCTTTCTGCTGTTCAAGGCCTACCGTACCCATCGCCGTTATCGCTTTGTCAGCGATACCGCGACCTCGCGCATTGCCTCGGCACCCCAGGGTTATGTCGAACTGAAAGGACTCGGTGAATTGATGCCGGGGACTCCCATCCTGTCACCGTTCAGCGGGCGCCGTTGCCTGTGGTATCAATGCATCGTTGAGCGCAAGAAACGTCATGGCAAGAACACGGTATGGGTGGAAGAGAGTAATGATATCTCGGATCAGCTGTTCCACCTGGAGGATGATACCGGCAGCTGCGTGGTCAACCCGGAAGGTGCGCATACCGTGCCCTCGGAAACCCATATCTGGTATGGCAGTCATCTCGATGCCAGGCAACAGGCGCGGATAAGGGCCGGTCGTTTCAGCCCTTATATCGGTTTTGGTCGTTATCGCTTTACCGAGAAGTTGATCACGGTCGCCGATTCCCTGTATGTCATCGGTTGGTTTGAAACCATGCGTGAATTTGCCAGCGCTGAGACATTGTCCGCCCAGGTAGAGTCACTGCTAAGCCAATGGAAACAACAACCGGCGCGATACCTCAAATCCTTCGATGTCGATGGCAATGGTAAGATCGGTGCTCGCGAGTGGAAACTGATCCGCCGCCAGGCCGAGCTGGAAGTGCAAAAGCGTAATCCCGCCCAGGTCAATCATACGATCAGCAAGCCGCGAGAAACCAGTCAACCCTTCATCATCTCCGCTCAATCCGAAGCCCAATTGCTGAAACGTAAACGTTGGTTTATGTTTCTGTATTT
>JASJBV010000026.1 GCA_030066335.1 Gammaproteobacteria bacterium | reverse complement strand
CCTCAGTAAAGCGTTAGAAGGCTTATGAAAAAGAGCATCGCACTCATCTTGTTAACACCCTTACTGGCATATGCTGAATGTGACAGTGTAGTACCAGGTTACGAAAAACAAGATGTAATGTATGTTCTCTGTAGTGAGTTAAAAATAAAAAATGACGTTCAGGCCACTAAATTAATAAAAAAGGTAATGGGGCAATATAAAGGCCCACCAGATGAAATACTTGTTCATTTTGTTAAATCACAATCTAGTGTGGGCGTGCTAAACCCATCGCCAGAGCAATCTGTTGGGTATTACTATACTCACAGTAATGAGCTAGTAATTTGGCCTGATGTTAAATCTAAAACTAAGGCTTTTAAAATAAACTGGAATTAGCGCCTTCTAACAAGGCGCTCAATCGGGACGCCGCAAAGCGGCGCCCCTTAGCTTAAACGTTATGCCTATAGAGATAGAACGTGGTCAAGATCAGAAAATTTATAGGGCCAGAGGTTTTTGTCGATGGACTCGATGATCAATTAGTTGAACTAGATAAGTTGACAATGGGGCAAATACTTTCTGATGCCGGAGTAACATTTCCTGAAGAAATGAGAAGAAAAGGGTTCGAGGGTAATCCAACTATTTTTGTTGCATCAGTTAATAGTGCTACTGCGGGTTACTTACAATATTGCAGAAGTTGGGATAATGAAAATGATATATACATTTCATCTATTCAAATATTGCCAAAATATCGTAGTGGGCCAGTTTTATTAGCACTTTTAAATGCAGCGAGAGAGTCTCTTTTAAATGAGGAGTTCGATAAGTTAGTAACTGAGGTTTTAAAGAACAACATTGCAGCAATACGCCTTTACGAAAAGTTGGGTTTTAAACTAAACAAGCATCCGCAAAAACAAAAATATCTAAGTGTTAGCGGCACAAAAAGTATGTTAAAAAACAAACGCGTACTAAAAATACTAAGTAGGCATAACAAGGCACTGCATCGGATCAAATCTCCCTGCGGTCGATCTACCCGCTGAGTACGGCGTTAGCCATAACACGACGAACTAACTTTCATTGAGAGCGTTAATGAATAGAGCAATATCTTTCTTACAAAGTGCTTCAAGTGGCAGAGCGGTGCTAATCCTTTTTGTCTTGACCAACGTGGTTTATGGTACGATTTTAGGATATTCCATACCTTTGGTCTTGAGCTTTTCACCAGAGTCAATATTGTTTGATATGTCTCCAGCTGGGTATAGTTATGCAGAAGCTATCGAACTGCTGAAATCTCTGGGCCCAGACGGTAGAAACGCATACCTAACTATTCAGATACCAATTGATTTGGTTTATCCGGCAATGTTTGGTGTTTCATATGCTCTGATGATTACATGGATTTTAAAGCAGGGGCTTCCAAAGCATTCAAGAGTGCACTTGCTAGCATTTGTTCCAGTATTTGCCGGATTATTCGATTACCTTGAAAATGCGAGTATCGTTGCAATGCTATATGCCTTTCCTGATGTATCCGAAAACTTAGTGAAAAGTGCTAGTAGCTTTACAATAGCTAAAAGTGGGTTAACGACTTTATTTTTCTTGGTACTACTAGTCTCTTTAGTCTATCTAGCCATCTGGCGTTTAAAGAAAGGACAGCGTCCAATTGGCAATAAAGGCTAACAAGCAGCTCAAACCGATCTACACTGCGTCGCTCGTTTTGTGCTTTTCCGCTACGCTCGCACAAAACAATCAATTCCGTTCCGGCGGCTTAGCTGGGCGTTAAGTTTTAATGATCGAGCGCGTTATACACTGGATTGAGTTCATCGTGGTGGTATTACCATCTACAGGCGTTATTCTGTATTCAACTTTGTTTTTCCCAATTGGAGCATTACTTCGACCCGAACTGATTATTCCAACTTATATTGGCGGTATCCTTGGCGTATATTCATTGTGGAGAATGTTTTTGTATCTTGAGTTTGCGGTAAATTTAAGGCCAAAAAGATATATTTATTACTATTTGGCCGGAGTACTGAGTATTGTCTACCTCTTTTTAGCAGGTGAACTTAGCATTAGCCAAATATTCAATATATTAATTTCACTATGGTTTTTCCCGATTTTAATTGGCGCTCATTGGGTTTATAAAATTTCACAAGATGCATCTGAAACTTAACAATCAGCTCCACAAGATTCACTCCCTGCGGTCGATTTTCCTCTGTTGTAGGCGTTAAGCAGCCAGAATAATGATCGAGCTTTGCCATACTGAAGATAAGCAGTACGCTCAAAAATTAGTGCGTGAAAATATGGATCGCTACTACAAAGAATATGGTATCGAATGGCAAACTGACTTATTTGAATCCAGCTGGGGGCAAATGGAAAACTTCGTTATATTATCAAATCAAATTAAAGTTGGAATTTTACGCTTATCCAGTGATAGTGAAGCCTTGTATATTCGAGATTTACAAATTGAGAAGGCATCCCAAAATATTGGGCTTGGTACATTAGCTACAAAATTAGCCTTTGCATTAGCTAAAGAGCGTGGCTTTAAATATTTACGACTAAGAGTTTTTAGCTCTAATCCAGCCAGGAACTTATATCAACGTTTAGGGTTTACCCAAACAGGTCAAAATGAGCATGTCATTTCAATGCAAGCAAATGTTGCTTAACAAGTACAACCAGCAGAAGAAACCTAGACTGGGATGCTCTGCATCGCTGCACGCTCTTTATATAAGCGTTAGTGTGATGTATGAACATTGAGCTAAAGAAGGCATCGGAAAGTGATTTTGAGTTTGCATTTGAAGTTAAGAAAGATGCCATGGGCTCTTATATAAAGTCTAAGTGGGGCTGGGATGAAGACTTCCAGTTAGCTCTTCACAAACAAAGATGGCTAGAAAAGCCGTGGTTCATAATATTATTAGAAGGCGAGCCGATTGGGACTGTGTCTATAGCTGAAAACCAGGAAGCAATGAGGCTTGGAGAGTTTTATATCAAAAATGCATATCGCAACAAAGGTATTGGTACAAATGTCCTTACCAAATTTCTAAACGAATGTGATAAAAACTCTCATAAAGTAGTATTGGAATACTTAAAGTGGAACCCGGTCGGTTCTTTGTATAAACGTCACGGTTTTAAAATTACGGGTGAAAATGAAATTCACTATTTTATGGTCAGGGTGCCAAAAGCATACTAACAAGGTCGTCAAGTTGCTCTCTGCGGTGGCTGGGACGCTCCAGGATGCTGCGCGCTCTTAGCCAAGCGTTGGGTGATTAGACCTGCCATGGATATAACCACGTTTAAGAATATAGCTTTTGCTTCCTTCACCTTTCTACCGGTAATTTTACTGGCAGTTGGGATAATGGGTTTGCTCTACCCTTATTCTCTCATCGCTGGTAATCAAGTTAATTTTATAAAAATAATTCAAGTTGGTCTTATGGCTGCATTGTATCAGTTTTATTTTCTGTTGGGGTTGGCCTGTGTTTTCGGCTTGTTGATGCTTGCAAATATAGTGCAATTCATACCTCTCATTGTACTTTTGCCTTTGTCTACATTTTTTTCGTTCGTAGTATTCATTAAGTTATACTGGAGCGCACGATATCAAATTCACAGCTAACAAGTGGGTCATGGCGCTCCCTTCGGTCGCTGGGACCTGCTACCGCTCGGCCTCTTACCTTAAACGTTAAGGGAATAATGAAAATCATACAGCTTAGTAAAACAGGTTTAATATTAGGTGCGCTTTATATAGCTATCATAATTGTCTGTGTAATCTGGGCGCAATTTATATCTGATCCAAAAGGAAAGTTTATTGTTTTACAGCTTCCTGTCGTAATGCAGCATGGGTTGCTATTGGCGATAGATGGATCATGGATTTTAAGGGGTATGGCATGGCCAGGTATATATTTGTTACTTGGAATCCCGATGCTAGCTTTACTTGTATTTTTGGGCAATATTATTGAAGACCTAGTGAAAAAATACATAAGCAATTATTCAGTCGATGAACGCCCTTAAAAAGTCAATCAACTAAGCGCCTACGGTACCGGACGCAGCAAAGCTGCCCCGGTTACTGAGGCGTTATATTAACTACAGGCGGGTTAACAATTAGGAGACAAGTATGAAACATGTGTCAATGCTTTTTTCTTACCTTATCCTGCTGGCCTCGATAACTATGCTCTGTTGGGGAGTGCTTGGATTTTTAGAATATTTCTTCGACATCGTGCTTTTTATACCACTTCAAAACGCCAGTTTTCCAAGCGGTACGCAATTTTTTCATTGGTTAATCATTACTTTATCAGGAACAGTTTACTTAGTCGGTTACTTTACTAGATGGAAATTTACCCCGATTGCGATGATGATTCTCTTTTCTATGTTAGCCACAATGTGTTTTATACAAACCTTTGATTTCATGACGAACGATAGTAGGTACTTCGACTTGGCCAGAGAGGTTCTCTACTACATTGTCATGTCAGTCTATCTAGTTAAGTCCCGTCGCATGCAAGAGCACTATGGGCGCATTGATATTAAACAAGTATCTTCATGAATATGCATAGCAAACAGGTCAAGTTGCTCCCTACGGTCGCTGGGACCGTGCAAACTGCATGCGGCTCTCTGAGCAAAGGTTAACATCGAAGATAATGATTGGATCTCTGCTGAGCATCACTATTGTGATAGTGGCCACTTCTTTCTTGGCAGAAAATACAATTTTATGGATTATTCTGTTATTGCTAAATATTCCGGTTTATTTTGTTATCGCGAAAACATTCTTTCAAAACTCTAAAGATTTGTTCTTTTCGCTAGACAACTTGTTTCATTCAGAGACTATCAGAGCGACAGAAGAAGAATCATGGGCAGGTTATCATGGTTGGGTATTTATAGCGTTATGTTTAGCTGTCGTTACAGCTGAGTATAAACTAATATCATGGCTCATCCAGTAATCGATGAACGCTGCCTAACAAGTGGTTTAAGTCGCTCGGCTTCTTATTTAAACATTAGGTCTCCGAGTGCAAAATGTATTGAGCTGTAACAACAATATTCCAATCAAGTGACTACATGAAAGCTGCTGTATACAAAAAATATGGGGCTCCTGATGTTCTTTCATTAACTGATGTAGAGATACCATCACCGAAAGATGATGAGGTATTGCTAAAGGTTCATGCAGCATCCATAAACTCATGGGATTGGGACATGTTAACCGGAGTACCGTATGAATATCGTCTGTTTAGCGGGTTACTCAGACCCAAAAAAGCTAATATTCTTGGCTGCGACATAGCTGGACGTGTTGAAAAAGTTGGTAGAAATGTAAGAAATTTAAATATAGGCGATGAGGTATATGGAGACCTGAGTGGGGGTAATTGGGGCGGCTTTGCGGAATATGTCTGTGCCCGTGAATCGGGGTTATCACTAAAGCCCTCTAAAATGTCGTTTGAAGAGGCAGCAGCCACACCCCAGGCAGCACTTCTTGCCTTACAAGCATTTCAAATGAAAAATGAGATTAAGCAGGGTAGCAGTATTTTAATCAATGGCGGTTGTGGAGGTGTGGGAACGTTCGCCATCCAAATAGCAAAAACATTTGGCGCGAAGATTACAGCTGTGGACAGCACGGAGAAATTAGAGGCAATGTCTTTTCTCGGTGCAGATCATGTTATTGATTATCGGAAAAACGATTTTACGAAAAATGGTGAGCATTACGACTTTATTCTTGATGTTAGGTCAAATCGTTCAATTTTTGCTTATAAGCGAGCATTAAGTTCAAACGGTATTTACGCATCCGTTGGTGGTAAAACCTCTTCAATATTGCAACTCGCATTGCTTGGTCCCTTGATTAAAAAGAAAGATAACAAGACATTGACTTTAGTACTTCACAAACCAAATAAAGGCCTGAATATTATTAATGAATTGTTTGAGTCTGGTAAAGTTAAGCCAGTTATAGACAAGTGTTTCCCATTGAGTGAAATTACTGAGGCATTCTGGTATTTTGGAAAGGGCTGTTTTAAAGGGAAAGTGGTGATTACAGTTGATTGAAATAGAAAAACTAACAAGGCATTTCACCGAATTCCACGAGTTGTCGCATTTTTTCCGCGGAAACACACAAAATCTCGCCGAATTACCCCACTGGTGAATGCAGCGTTTAATACCATATGATCAATAATTACACGAAAACAATGAGTTGTCCGGTCACCGCAAGGCGTGCGTACAAGGCAATTACCGAGGAAATGTCAAACTGGTGGACCCCTATGAGCGGGCGTTTCGTAAATGTTGGTGACGAAGCAAAAACAGGATTTGGGGGAGATTCTTATTGGGTATTCAAAGCTATAACCCTAAATGAACCGCAATTCATCGAACTGGAGTGTGTAAAGTCTCATATGATAATGGACTCGCTCGATGATCCGGAAGAGTGGCTAGGAACGCGAATACGTTTTGAAATATCAGAACATTTGGGAAGATCAGAAATAATTTTTACACACCTTGGGCTTCATTCACAACTGCAATGCTTCGATGTCTGTAGTGGTGGATGGGATCATTATATCCTTGACAGCCTTAGCGCATATTTACACGATGAAGGTGGCAAACCAAACAGTTATTAAGGTTATTCTTATCAAACATAACAAGCGGGCAAGTTAACCCCTTTTGTTCGCTGGGACCTGGCTACCGCTCGGCCCCTTACCTCAAACTTTATGCGTAAAAGCCTGGATATCATTAATCAAGTAATGGGATCAGAAACTAAAGAAGGTATAAAAATGAGTACAGATCAATGTCCACATTGTGGCGGCTATTGTCTGCCGCCATTGCGTCGAAGTTTTTTGGGCCCTCTTACCTCAGCTCCATGTAGAAGCTGTGGCGAAAGAGTGAGTGTTCCTGGCTGGTCGGTATTTACGGTTGCTCCAATTATTATTGCAGTGGCAGTGGTGCCAAACTACACAACCGACCCTCATCTAGTAGCGATGAGTGCGGTACTGTTATCTATGCTAACTAGCTTGCTCAATGATACTTTCGTTCCATTGGTTAAAAGTAAAAATTAAGTCTCTGGCTAGTTTAGTTTTTATGAACACCATCCACAATAAATCCCATACCAGGGCGCAGCACAGGGAACAACCAGTCGCTTCGCTCCGGGATTACGCTAAGCGTGAAGTTATGAGGCACAGAACATAAATGGAACCAATCGAGTTTCTTATAGTTACATTATTAGTCGCTCTACTAATTATGCTGATATCGAGCGTGTATGTAGTAAAAAGCAAGTTTCTGAACAAACGTCAGAAATTCTTTCAGTTAATATTAATTTTTTCTCTGCCTTTTCTAGGAGCCTTAGTGGCCTGGACGATAAACCGGATCCTGGAAGAAGATAATCTTAAAGAGAATGAGGTACCTGGGTCACGGTCACACAATATTACGACAGAAAGGCCGACTCAAAGCAATGGCGGAGAAAGTGATTAAGTTTGCTCATAACGAGCGCTTGCAGCCAGATAACATTGCCGGCTGTGCCGTCAATTTGGCGGTAAACGCGAGGCGTTATGGCTTCGTCTAGCTCAAACAGATATGGTGAAGTCATCCAATTCAACGACCTGGTAGGGGCTATTAGCCAGCAAGCATCAGCCCTCGATGGTAACCCTTTGCTAGTTGCAATATGCGGCGCCGCCGACCTTGGAAAATCGCAGCTTTCTCGCCAGCTTGTTAGCGCATTGGTAAAAAGCGGGCTCAATGCATCTCATATTACTCTCGACTCTTACCTAATGGACAGATCCAAGCGCAATGATCTGGACATAAGTGGCTATCAGCCAGAAGCATACGATCTAGCAAAAATCAAAAGTAATCTATATGGGTTTTTACAGGGCACTCCAATTGAATGCTTTCCATACGATCATGCTGAAGGTAAAACTTTGCCTTCAAAGATCACGATAAATCCATGCCATATCCTGTTTTTGGACGGTCTTCATTCAATGCATCAGAGCCTGAAGCCATACATAAGCTATTCGATTTTTATGCATACAAACGATAATCTTCTTTTGAAGATAAGGCACAAAGCAGATATCGAGAAAAGAAAACAATCAGTAGAATATTCGAACCTCAAATTGAGAGATGAACTGACTGCATACAAGTTGTACGTTGAACCCTATATGAAGTCAGCAGATGTCATTCTTGAGGTCAACGAGCAATGGCAATATGAGATTAGATTAACTACCGTACAAACATAACCATCACATGCAGCATGACCGTTCCACTCGTCTCTCGAGTGCAGCGACGAATGATACGATGCAGTAGACTCAAACTACACGAGGAGACAAGATGAAGATCGGATTTATTGGTTACGGCAACATGGCTAAGGCCCTTTCAAAGCGCTGGGCAACCTCGCACGAAATATTCATTGGTGGAAGAAATGCAGAGTCTGCGGCTGAGCTAGCCCAGCAGATACAAGCATCTGGAAGTGGCTCGATTTCCGAAGCCGTTGAATTCGGTGATGTAATTGTCTTCGCCACCCCCGCAAATGCAGTTGCAGATGCCATTCAAAGTGGCGGCGGAGCCGAGGCATTTTCCGGCAAAGTGGTCATTGATATAAACAATCCCGTTAACGTGCCCGGTGGACCGCACGATAACGAGGGAGAGTATTACCTTCCGACCATTTTCAACGAGGGCTCCCTGGCCGAGCACATAGCCGCTCTGATACCTGATGCTCAGATAGTCAAAGCCTTCAATATGTGCCAGGCCTCCGTGTGGGAAATGGAACCTCCGGAATTCGACGGGCGTAAATTGGTTGCGCTTTATTGTGGGGACCAATCCGAAGCAAAAACCCAGGTTGCGGAATTAATTGATAATCTAGGCTGCGATCCGGTTGATGTAGGTGAGCTCAAGTATGCCAGGCTCCTTGAGGCATCCGCCTGTATCGTTATCAAGTTTCTTTTCTCCGGAAGAGACATGCGCACCGTTCTGAATCTTATTCAACCTGAGGTCAAGTCAATCTGACTTGCCTCAAGAAATATGATAATCAATGCAACTGGGTCGAACATGCCCATGCAGTCGGATCAAATGTCCGCCAATCGGTCATCTCATATTTAAAGAGAGACGTCAGGCAATCATAGGAAAAATAAGTGTATGTTCTCTAAATTGTTAAAAGTAGTATTCCTAATCATCTACTGTGGTAATGCTTTGGGAAATGCTGAAGGTGATCAAATAATCGACGATATTATGCGTGGACTGGGTATTAAATATCTTGTTAGTGATGATCGTCGTCTCCCTAAGAAAGATAGGGCTAAATGGGAAGCAAGTTTATCTGAATATGTTGATTTTGATTCACTGAATAATGGAATGAAACTACGAATTAGGGATGCGGTAAAGACACTAGGTAAGACAGAATTCGATCATGAAACATCAAGCCAGTTAGAAGAAAAAGCTGTGCTTTTTCTGGTGCCAAGACAACTATCTGACTATACATTAGCTTACTTAAAGAAAAAGGATAAAATTAACCAACTGGAAAAATGCACAAATACGACGAAACCATCTGATGGTGAAAGATTCACACTTTGTTTTAAAAGTGTATCTGTGGTCGAGAAACATGTGCAATTCATTGGTAAAGATACTGAACTAATCTTAAGTCTAATTTTTATTAAAAAAGAAAAGTGGAAACTTTCAGATATCATTAGTCCTATCTCAGAAGAAACGTTGGCTTTAGTTGCTAGATGGAAATAGCCATGCCTAACCAGACTCTAATTTTGTGACTCCTTATGTCGTACAAATAAGGCTAACTTTTTGAGTCTTCTAACAGCCAGGAATCGAACATGAACTCAACAATTACAAAATTTGCATTCCTAGCCGGCGCAGCATATTTCGTCTGTATGGCTTTAGCCCACTTTTTCGGTATCAAGTTACCTATCCTGTTTGTCTACTATGACACGCCGTTCTATGCCTACCAGGATAAAATTATATCGTTCGCCGTGTTAGCTTATGTTGCGCTTTTCTACTCTGCGTCTAAGCATCGAGATGTAGCGTTAACCGCGATTATCGTTTTAGCGCTCACAGTTCTAGGCTTGAGTGCGGTAAATGTATCATCGGCTTTAGCTTCTGTGTTAATCGCTGGGCAGTCCACTATACCTTACTGGTTACAAACCGGAGCCATTACTGTTTATGTAGTCGTTTTAGTCATTCTATACATCAAAGATGGTAAAAACTCATAACAAGGCCAGCCACTGCTGGCGGCGCTAGCTGTATGAAGCGGACAATCACCACCCTTATTGGAATTCTATTGACTATGACAATTAATGCTGAAGAAGAGAAAGGAATCATTGGGCGTGTTTATGAAGATGGAGCTCCTGTAATCTATAAATTCGTCAACGACCTTCCGGAAGAATCAGTCAGAGCTAATTTAACCTGGTTAACGGTTATTGCCTGGAAGTACGATGGATCTTCAAATAATGGAATGCCGGTGGCAGACGTAAATCAAAGAATGATCGCACTGGAAGTTGCCATTGAAGAGAACATAGAGAATTATAGTGTTCTTCGCCATGTATACAGTCGAACGGGAAACAACCTCAAAGAGCTGGTTTACTATATCCATGACCGAGAAAATTTCTTGGAAATTTTCAATAGTGTTCTAAGCGGTCATCCTCGCTATCCGATAGAAATAAATTTTTATGAAGATAATGAATGGAAGGATTTTAAGAGGTTATTAAATGACTTCTCAAAGGCGGAGAATAAATAGTTACCGAAGACAAACAACACGTTGCCCTCATCTTATTTCGATTAATTAGAGGTTATGTAATCCTGATTCATAATTTTTATACGTCATGTCTGAACAAAACCTAAATTGCATACTAATTTTTAAAGATCTTAATCAAGCTGCCAGGAGTGAAGAATTTCTGAGAGCAGGAAACAAGAAAGATCCATCATTGTATAGTTTTTATACCGATTTAACAGATTTCGAATCAGTTGGGAATGTACAGTTTGTAAATTTCCTCAGTGGAAGTAATTTCGAACCAAGTGATGTTTTAAAGATACTCTTCGGTTTAAATCCTAAATATGTATTAGCCGATAGATACAGGGATGATGGCAGTCATTCTCAATTAGCCTATTCCGATGGAAAGAAAATAGCATATAAAAAGCTGGTGAAGGATATATCTGATTCTTATCCGGAGATTGGATTGATTCTTGCTATAGAAAAATACGATGCAAGAGCCGTTAACAGACATATAAATGAAGGTCTGAATATTACGACCATTTTACCTCTAACAGACTGCCTCGTTCGCGATGTACATATGTACATAACCAGCGCACCAATGGTGGAAGCACTAATTAATGCCGGTGCGCCGCTTAATGTATCAAGGCCTTTAAAGGTCAGAGACTATGGCACAACAGCCGGAGGCGGACCGATGCACATAGCAGCTGTTGAAATGGGCGCAAGAAAACACAAAATAATTCAGCTTATGCTTGAGAAAGGTGCTGATGTTAACCATCAAGACGCAGAAGGAAATACGGTATTACATGAGATTTGCTCGGATCGATATATACCTATCCAAAACTCGACCATTAATAAATTATTTGAGGCTGGAGCAGATTTTGAATGCAAAAATAACAATGGAATGACGCCCATCATGTATCTGGCATGGAATAGCGAAAATACCAAGAAACTCAGCATTCTGAAATTATTCGCGAAGCTAGGAGTTAATTTTGATGTATACCATCCAGAACATGGCTCGCTTATAGATCTATCAAACAAAGCAACGAACGAAATACGAGATAAAATTGAAATAACAAAAAAGGGCGAGCATATATTTGCTGATAGCGAAGAGGAACGTCAGAAAATCATTAATTTTAAAGTGGAAGAGCTAGAACAAGGGTTAACTGCTTTGAAAAAATCAGAGGACTTTATAGCGTCAGAGATCAATAAATGATAGCGATTTAGAATATCAAGAAAATATATGGACGATTTTATACGTTTTGTATTCGTGTTCGGTGCCGCGATTATAGTTGTGACTCTGGTACTCATGGATTTCTTTGAGGTTCGCGCGAAAAAGAGGCCATATATAAAATGGATCATTATTACGCTTCTTTCACTATGGCAAGCAAGCTGCTGGAGAGGTTTAAGCAACTTTGATAGTGCATTTGGTAACAGTACAGATCTCAAATGGTACGAAATTGGATTCATAGCACTTATTTGTATCTGGATAGTTTTCAAGTTCTTAAGGTATGTCAGGGTAAAGAAAAGTGATAGCAACCCAGGTGAAAGTTAAAAAACAAGGGCATGAGCTCAGGCCAATGTACCGCGACGCACGCTTTTGCGAATGTTTCTAGGAGTTGGGTGTAAGTACAAAATTATGAACTACCTACCAATTAACTTTAAAGATAAGCTAGCAAAATTCAGCGAGCATTGGTCTCCCAGAGTCGTTGCCGAGATGAATGACTACCAATTCAAACTAGTTAAAGTTCAGGGCGAATTCGTATGGCATGATCATCCTGACACGGATGAGGTATTTATCGTGCTTGAAGGGACATTAGATATTGAGTTCAGGGATGGAAGCGTTACCCTCGGATCGGGCGAGATGTTCATAGTCCCGAGAGGCATTGAGCATAAACCGGTGGCGAGAGATGAATGTAAAATCATGCTGGTAGAGCCTAAAGGGGTTGTGAATACTGGTGACACAGAAAGTGACCTCACTGCTGAAAATGATGTTTGGGTGTGATAAAACAGCTAACCAGTGGATTAAGTCCTACGCGGCTCCTAAGCTGTCGCTTATAAGCCATAGAAACTGGAGATAAGCATGAATATTGATGTTTGGATCGTATACATAGGTACGGTGCTTGTATTGATGAGCACACCCGGCCCAAGCCAGCTTCTGATCTTATCCAACAGTATCAGCAATGGTTTCAAAAGGTCGCTATTCACCGCGGCAGGTGACTTAACGGCCAATTTCATTCAAATGGTCGTCGCCTCTGTCGGCCTGGTAAGCATTATTGCCAGTTCCCGGGATTTTTTCCTGGTCGTGAAGTGGGCCGGGGTTATCTATCTCGTATATCTCGGTTTACGGTTAATCTTCTCCAAACAAGGCGTCATCATCGATCGACAAAAACAAGTTCGATCAGGCCACTCTCTGTACTGGCAGGGCTTCGTAACTTCAGCAGCCAACCCGAAAGCTGTCATCTTCTTTGCGGCATTGTTTCCTCAGTTCATTAACCCCGAGGGTAACTTACTTTTACAGTTCTCTATCTTGAGTTCAACCTACTTGCTGATGGACGCAAGCTTCCTGTGCTTTTATGCAAAGTTTGCCGAATGGTTAAGTCAAAAATTAATCCCTTCCGCGCGTAAGCACCTAAACAAGATTTCAGGTTCTTTCTTGATTGCAGCGGCAATCATGCTGGGATTGAAGGATGTTGAGTCAAACCCTAAATAAAGTTTATATCAAATGGATCAAATGGAGCCCTATTGCCGGTTCAATCTCGCTGTCACTGAGTCCGGTATCCCAGCGTTAACTGGTTTCCATGATTATTGAAATCCACAGGATAAATGAAGATGAAGGTATGCTCTTACGCACTGTGAGGCTGGCTGCACTTACTGATTCACCGGGCGCCTTTGGCGCGAAACTTGAGGATGAGCGAAAAAAACCGATGGTAGAATTTGAGGAAGCGGCCAGGTCCCACTCCCAGTCAGAAAAATCAACTACCTTTTTGGCAACCCAGTCTAACTCAGCAGTCGGCCAGATTGGTGCTTTCTTCGAGACCACCGAAGGACGTGCGTATATTTGTGCTATGTGGGTATCCCCAAAAGTTAGGCGACAAGCCATTGGTACCCGCTTATTCAATGCAGCCGCTGAGTGGCTGCATCAGCGGGGTGCAGAACAAATCCACGCATGGGTCGCTGACAGTAATGAAGCGGCAATTGAATTCTACCGACAATTGGGATTTGTAGCCACGGAGACAAAGATGCCATTACTGTCAGATCCCAGCGAATTGGAAACACTTTATGTGTATAGCAGTTAGCCAGGCGCTGCTGTCGGACGTTTTTCCAATATCCTTCAAATTAATTCAGAGCATGGCGTTCTTGGTTATACGAAGAACTAGCTAACTATTTTGATAAAGTAAATAGGCTTAACGAGCTGGTTAAATCATGGATATAAAGCGACAAGGTATATTCGTATTTTTTCTAGGAGCCCTGGTTGGATTGGCTGTTGCAGGAATCATTGGGTATATAACATATCCTCAAGATCCAACTTTTGAGGGTAGCGGGGGCTACCATTATCTCGCTATGTTACTCGTATATCCGGTAACAAGCTTGGCTTTTGGCATCGCCTTTTATATCGGCTTCAGGCTCAAGAAAAGACGAAAGTAACAATGACCTGGACGCGCCTGACAAGATCGAGCAGAACACCCGCTATAGTCAGCTCACTGTAACTGGAGATATGCGGTTTGCCAGGTGAAACTCAAGCGCTAAACAATCCTGAAATTTTCTTCAGCGTTACGAGCGTTCTTTCCAGATCATCAATCGTCATTTGACTGGCGTAGTCGTTTGCCCATGGGATCTGGATCGCCTCCATTTCCTGATATGAGTTCACGCCTGTAGGCGTCAGAACAGCCAGCTTGGCACGCTTGTGATTGGGATTGTTCTGAAACTCTATCAGACCTGTTTCACTCATGATGTTGACCAGGCTTTGGACTGCCTGCCGGGACTGCCCCATATTTCGCGCAATCTGCGACACCGTGAGCGGGGTTTCAGACCGTGCCAACGCGCCCAGAATTTTCCATCTCGCACTGCTGAGGCCGAGTGGCGCGGCGATACGATCCCCTTCGTTGGCGAGCAGCCCGCTCAGTTTGAACGATTCGATAACGATTTCGGTAAAAGTATGGCCTTTGGCGCTGTGCTTCATGAATTTCTCGTAAATAAACAATTGACAAGATATTGTCATAATGACAGTATCTTGTCAATTTTCCGACCGGAGGAAATACCATGAAACAAGTCATTCACCTGTTTGCGGCCCTCATCGCCACGCTATGTATAGGCACATTTTTTGTTTCCACCATTGTTGTCGAACTATTTGCAAGCCTTGCCATGATTACCACCGTCAAGGGTCTCATTGTCAGCCCGGGCCTGTTCATTCTGGTGCCTGCAATAGCGATCACCGGTGCAACCGGCTTTGCACTCTCGTCCAAACGCAAAGCTGGATTGATCGATAACAAGAAAAGGCGGATGCCATTTATCGCTGCCAACGGAATTCTGATCCTGCTGCCAGCTGCGATCTACCTCGACCACCTCGCCACAACCGGGAATTTTGGCCTGTCTTTCTACCTGGTTCAGGGGCTCGAACTAATCGCCGGCGGCATCAACCTGACCTTAATGTCGTTGAACATGCGTGATGGATTCAGGCTGTCAGGACGTTTACGTCGCTTGAATCAGACAGCCGCCTGACATAACCTCGACGAATGGAACTGGAGTATTCAAGAATAAAGCGAAGAACCGCTTAACCAGCGCCAGCAGTCGAGCCAATTGCTCGCCATACGCCCAGCCTGGTCGAAGATACGGGACGTTATGCGACCAGATAATGTTCAACATGGAACTTAATCCTTGTCATGAAAGCATGGATCATCAGACAACCCGGCGGCCCGGACCAGTTCTCGCTGGAGGAAGTCGATCGCCCTGAACCTCGCCCCGGCTGGGCATTGATTCGAATCCGGGCGTTCGGACTCAATCGGTCAGAGTGGTTTACCCGCAATGGCGACTCCCCGTCGGTGCAGTTCCCGCGGGTGCTCGGCATAGAATGTGTGGGAGAACTGGTGGATGGCGGAGGACTGGATATCAAGACCGGCAGCACGGTGGCTGCAATCATGGGCGGCATGGGCCGGGAATTCGATGGCTCCTACGCGGAGTACACCCTGGTTCCACACGCATGTGTTTCCATTGTCAACCAAACTGCCCTGGGAGAATTTAGCCGCGCTGCCGGAAATGCTGCAGACCACGCATGGTTCCCTGCATACCGGGCTTGAGATCGAGCGTGCCGAATCGATTCTGATCCGTGGCGGTACGTCCTCCATAGGCATGGCCGCCCTGGCCCTGGCCAAAGATGCCGGGTTATTTGTGGCCACCACATCCAGAAGTCCAGCAAAAATTGACATGCTCAAGGCGGCAGGTGCCGACGAGGTCTGGGTTGATGACGGATCGTTGGCACGGCAGCTCGAGGATAGTGAGCACCGGCCTTTTGACCGCGTGCTGGAACTGATTGGAACCACTACCCTGCTGGATTCACTAGGTTGCGTGAGCAGTGGTGGCATTGTCTGCATGACCGGTATCCTGGGTGGCAAGTGGACCCTGGAGAACTTCGAACCGATGGGCGATATCCCGACCGGCGTCAAGTTGACTTCTTACAGTGGCGGCGCATCCGATATCAGCACTGAACAGCTTCAACGCTATGTTGAATTGGTAGCGCAAGGTCAGCTAATGATTCAAACCGGTCCGGTGTTCAAATTTGAGGAACTTGTTCAGGCGCATCAGTTAATGGATGCGAACCAGGCCGGGGGCAAAATCGTTGTCATGGGTACACAATGATAGGCATTGTCAATCCTCGGTTGAATATCTACAGTAGAAGGTCAAATAGTTGGAGGACTAGATGCGAAAAGGTAATTGCCAATGTGGCCAGGTTCGGTTTGAGTTCACCGGCGAGCCGATCAACCAGGTTTTCTGTTATTGCACTGACTGCCAGACCAGAACCGGCAGTGACAAGTGGTTCGGAATCTGGGTCCCCAGTAGCAACTTCAGGTTTGTTGGCGAGACTGTACCAACCGCTTATACGACCCAGGATGATGCGGGTGGCGATATCCACTGCCACAGCTGTCCGCATTGCGGCGTCAGCCTGAGTGTCGAATTTACCAGTGCCGGTTTCCATACCGTTGCCGCTTCGAATATCGAAGGGAACGGGGAATTTAAACCGAAACTGGCCATCTTTACATCGTCTGCACCGAAATGGGCAATACTGCCTACAGATATCCCTTTGTTTGATAAATTACCGCCAGAGATAAGTGGTTAGAGCCCGGCAAGGCTCTCAAGCCACGACCTCTCGACGGTCACTCGCTCAACACCTGGTTAAGCATCGCGGGATAATTTCACAATTATGATAAACCTTTCAACCAGAGCAATAACATGATCGTTAGAATATGGCATGGCATGGTCGAGGTGTCCAAGGCTGATGATTACGCAGAATTCATGAAAGAGAGAGCTGTACCAGATTACAGCTCAGTGGATGGTCTAAAAAAATTAATGTTCCTCAAAAACGTTAAGGCCGACGTTGCGCATTTCTTGTTAGTCACCCATTGGGACTCCATGGAAGCGGTTAAGCAATTTGCCGGAGAAAACCCGGAGAAAGCAAAATATTATCCGGAGGATGATGACTACCTGCTCGAAAAAGAGGAAACCTCTGCGCTCTACGAGGTGTTTTATCAGAGCAATGAAGCCTAACAAGCGAATCTATTTTGCCTATACTCATTGCTGATAGGCAGATTCGCTGCTATCGCAGCTCATCGCACCCAGTAAAACGTGACACTTTTTCCGCGTTGAAAAACTAAGAATAAGCAAGGAAACTTCCATGGAAGCAAATTTAGAAAAAATCAAAGATATCTTTGTTAAGTACGATTTAATCCCGGATGACGTCTCAATCGAACAAATAAAGCAGTTTCTGGATGAGACTGGCGCTGTAGATGAAGATGACGAATCGCTAATTACTCATGAGTTGATTACTGAGTATGCCGATGAATTTTCAATAGATTGCACGGTACCCAAAGGCGGCTGGATAAGCGGTCAGTTATTAAATGAATTTTACTTATGGTTTGAAAATGTCGTAAATGTTTCAAAGGGCAAGGTAAAAATCGAGGATGTGGTATTAGTACCACCCAAGGACGAGCATGATAGTACCTCGGAGATGAGTCTATCCTTCAAATATGAAGGCAAACAATACGGATGGAATTTCAGCCTCGCAGATACCGATGACATCATTGAAGGCTTTGCAAAGTGGGCCTACGAAGCACTAGATGGCAATTTTCTATATTTAGCTGATCTCCCAACAGGCTACTATCTGAACAAGAATTTCATAGCTGAAATAGAAGCTTTTGGCGTTGAAAATGAAATTCATGACATCCTGAATAGAGAAAAGGGATTGTTAGCTTCAATACTGAGATGGTTTAAACGCGAGTAAGTGCTGGATAATAACCAGCGCCTTAAGTAGCAAGAAAAAACACAAACTGAGTTTTGCGTTCTTCGCCACTCAATAGATGCTCATATATGGACGGCATCTGACAAAATTTAATATAAATAAAATGATTAGGGAGTCTTACCGCTGTGAAAAGTTATGAGATATACATTCTTTATCATACAGAACAGGATGCTGAAAATATCATCAAGCAATACGAGACAGATATAAAGTCAAAGCAAGATTATCTTGAGGTTGTAATAAGCAAATTATTGAACCTGGAACTTGCCAGCGAAACGGATAGATACCCAATTGAAGGTTTCGCAAGAAGTAAGAATGAGATCAGGATATTTTGTTACGGATCAAAATATCCAAGCGTGACCATAGATGAATTATGTGACTGGTTATCTTTAACAGCAGTACATGGCATCAAGCTGAAAACTATATTTGATGATCACAGTACTGAAAACTTCTGCATAGCTGACAATGCAAAATGCTCATTGCAAAAATATAACAGCGTCTATAAAAAGTTTAAGATCAAGGATCCCGCGGAAGAACGAAAAAAGAAAAGAGCGATAAAAGCAAAACAAAGCCGGAAGAAAGACAAACCGGTAGATCCGATAGCTCTGCAGAAACAGACAGAGCTATATGAAAAGATGGATTTTGGCAAAGATAGAAGATACAAAACTGCTCTTGTACGGTTGCTCACCAAAGACAGGGAAAAGAAAGATCTTATCCTTGAGCTTTTCAATAAACATAAGAATATGCAAAGTGATAATGATCTAATGGACTTTGCAAATGATTTTAATCAAGTTTTCACTGCCAGATCCAAGACCGTTTCCTGGCTTAATCACCCACCAACACAGGGAGAAGAGCATCTGGTGGCACCCGATAATTTTATGATTGGCTTAAAGTTTATTGTCGATCAGGATGATTATATATATTTGGGTTTTGACACTGAGGCACTCACCATTCATAGCGCGGACGATATCGATGAAGGATTAATGAATTTGGTGCAAATATTTGGCGGCATAGGTGGTGTCAAGAAAGCCTGGATAAAATACCGCTCCGGTAAGAATCCGAATAAAGAGCGTATCATTCGCCATCCTGTTTTTGGCGGATCTGTTCCACGGATGCGCATCATTAAAGAGGAACATCAATGGTAGGCCTGAGAATCGTGAGATGATGGGCAAAACTCCTTATGCTGAAGCTTGGGTATTAAAACAATAAAATGGAGATACTCATATACCTTGTTTTCTTATTGGTCACCCATCTCGTGGTCATACAGATATTCAGTTTTTCCACCCACGAAAATTATTTCTGGAAGGCATTTCCGATTCTTCTAATCTATTCGGCAGCAACCGCATGGACGCTATTGTTCCTATCACTGCACCAGTTTTTTACCTGGCACCTGGGTCTGGCTTCGATCCTGTTGGTTATCTTTGGCATAAGACAGGCCAAAGCCAGTAAAGCGAAGATTAGGTCGATTGGCGACGACCCGGATGCAGTCCGTTCAGCGGCTAAATCCGCTTCTAAAAACTTATCTAATTTCACCGTCAGTTCAATCATATACATCGTGACCTTCGGGGTGATTTATGTGTGGCTATACAACGCCGAGCTAGCGGTTAAATGATACGACCTTGGAGGTTGATGGTTTGCGGTTCCGCTGCTTGATCTCGTAAACAGGAGGCATAGCGAATGAGAGCAAAAGCGATTAATCCGATCCTGAATGTCTCGAACCTGGAGCAAAGCTTCGAATGGTTCGAGAGCCTGGGATGGGAAAAGAAGTGGGATTGGGGCGATCCTGCCAGTTTCGGCTCGGTTGGGTCTGGGGAATGCGAGATTTTCTTGTGTCAGGACGGACAAGGCGGACGCGGTAAAGGTGACAATACCAGCACCTTTGGACCGGGCGGGAACGAAACAAAGGACAAGGGCTCATGGATGTCAATTTGGGTGGACAATGTGGATGACATCTATGCCATGGCCCTGGAATCCGGCATCGAAGTGGTTTTCCCACCTGAAGACCTGCCCTGGGGTGTCCGCGAGTGCCATCTGCGTCATCCTGATGGTCATGTATTGCGGATTAGCCAGTAAGTGATTCCGCCCAACAAAGCTCCACCGGCGACGGACGCAGCGCTTTCTGTGCATTCCATACTCAGGTGTTATGGGTAAACTAGATACAATCCACCACCGGACCATAGAAATCTATGAGAAGCATGCACAGGCCTGGGATGAACATCGGCCGCGGGTATTTTTCGAACAGCCCTGGATGGATAAATTCATCCGCCGGTTACCTGCTCAGGGCCACGTCCTGGATGTCGGTTGCGGGGCTGGCGAACCGATCGCCGGCTATCTTCTCGAATGCGGGCTTGATGTAACCGGGCTTGACGCATCAGCAAATATGCTGGAGATTTCGCGGTCACGTTTTCCGGATGCCAGCTGGATAAATATGGATATGCGGGAACTGAAACTGGATGTAAGCTTCGACGGCATTATCAGCTGGGATGGATTTTTTCATTTGACCCAACAAGAACAGCGCCAGGTGCTGTTTTTATTTGCCGAGCATCTTAATCCCGAAGGCTCCCTGCTGCTGACGATTGGCCATGAAGCGGGCGAAGTAACGGGCATGGTGGAAGGCGAGGAGGTTTATCATTCCAGCCTGGAACCCGATGAATACGAATCAATCTTAAATTCATTGGGATTTAACAATATCGAGATTAAACTGGAAGATGAAAGCTGCGGGTTTCACTCGGTTCTGCTGGCAACCAGGGGATAAGGATGTGCAGGACGAGCATATGCAGTCGTATTAACGTTACGACCGGGAGGCGAGTTGGTTATGGAACGAGACACGATACTATTCGATATCAATGAAACGGTCCTCGATTTAAGCTCTTTGCAGCCTAAATTCGAATCGGCTTTTGGCAATCCAGCGGTCACCGGCAGCTGGTTTTCGATGCTGTTACACAGCTCCACCGTGTGTATCCTGACCAATGTCAAAAGCGACTTCGGCACCCTGGCCGGGACCATGCTCGATACTATTTCCGCTCGCCTCGGCATCGAGCTTCCCGCGGCTGCGCGTGAGGATATCCTCAGCAGTTTTGCCAGCCTGCCTCCGCATGCTGATATCAAGCCGGCCCTGGACCGCTTGCGTTCAGCCGGTTATCGCACCGTGTCATTTACCAATTCGTCGCTGAAGCTGGTGACCAGCCAAATTACCAATGCAGGTTTGCTGGACTATTTTGATGAGCTTGTGTCGGTCGAGGAGACCGGCAGCTTCAAGCCTGATCCCAGGGTCTATCAGTTTGTCGCTGATCGCCTGAACCGGCCGATAGAAACCTTACGACTGGTCGCCACCCATGATTGGGATACGCATGGTGCATTGACCGCGGGCATGCATGCGGCTTATATCGACCGTTCAGCTGCGCCCTATCATCCCCAGTATCTGGAACCCGATGTCTACGCCACCAGCATGCAAGACCTTGCGGAACGCATCATCGTCAAAGATGGCAAGCAATAGAGCACATCATTTTTCGCTATCTGGCCGGAGTTCAGCTAGCGCCATAAAACTGAAACTGATGGTAAAGGTACATGCCTGAAACTGTAGAATATTTGCAAGATAGCGCCATCATTCTGGTTGTTTCGTCCGGTCAGACAAGTATCGACGATTGGAGGAGCTCACTGTCCCAGGTGATTAGAATTCATCACGAAACCGGCGCCAAATCAGTGTTGGTCGATGTACGCAAACAACAGACAACTCCCGGAACCACCGATATATTTCAATTTGGCAAGGACTTACCTGCAGATATCAGATTTGCCGTAGTCACTTCAGAGGTCACCAAAAGTGATCAATCGTTTTTAGAAACGGTGGCTAAGAACCGGGCCAAGTTAATCCAGATGTTCAACAGTTACGACGAAGCAGTTGACTGGTTGCAGGAAAATACCTGAAAGCTTGTTTCTATCGATCTCTACAACTGTTGGCGGGATGCTCTGATTTGCTGCTGTTTCATTATTAACCCGAAAGCTGGCGGTGAAGACAGATGATTCGTCATATATTACTGATTCAATTCAAACAATCGGCTGATACTCCCGAGCTGGAAAAGCTCAGGGCTTTGTTCGAGGCCATGCCGCAAAAAGTAACCGGTGTGGTTGCGGTGGAATGGGGTTTGAATGATAGCCCGGAGCACATGAACCAGGGTTTCACCCATGCGGTATTGATGACATTTGCGGACGAGGCGGGTCGCCAAAATTACTTACCACACCCCGAACACGAGGCTCTGAAGGCGGTTTTCGAGCCCCTGATTGAAGACATCGTGGTATTTGACTTCCAGGTTTAGTCAAAGTCCGCTCCGCAAGGTTGATAACTGGGGTATGCAGGCCCTGACCACGGGATTTTGCCCAGGGCATCAACAGCAAGCAATCCATTACCTGATGGCTGCTGGATGCTCAGGGTCTGGGATCAGACCTGATAGTTTTGTCACTATCGTTTTGATAACTATGTCGGATTGCCCGGATCAATCCGGCTGACTATACTTGCCATAATTCCAACCATGAGAGAAGGATGATGAGCGAGAAATCCGCATCCGAGCAGGTCCTGTACCGGGTCGTGCTCTTCAGTGTGTTCAAGCATAAGGGTGAAGCCAGCGAAATCCACGCCAAGGTGGCGGAAAAGTTCAAGCTGAACGAGAAGGAAATCGCTCATATGTTCGCCAGCAGACCGGTTGTCATCAAAAACAATATCCAAGCGGATGTCGCGTTCAAGTTACATATCACCCTGAGTGAAATCGGCGCACTCAGCTATATCGAGCCGGTGCCCGATATCGATGATACCGATGGAACCGGCTACATCGAGCGGCGCATCGTCGAGCGGCGGGAGCAGAAGGAACGCCGCGCCCAAACCAGGATCGGGCAGGTCATGCCGGATCGGAGAATAGACGAACGCCGCGAGGGTGATTAGGCATGCAAAGCCGGGCTCGAAATAGACAATGAGCCTGGTCCAGCCCGCCGTCTTCCCGTAAGCTCCCGTCATGCGGAGAAAACACCAGCACCATGAATGAATTTACCGCCTTCCTGCGTACCAGGGGAGTCAGTATCGTCTGGATATCTGCGGTTTTCAGCCCGGTGTTACTGATCATGGGTATTATCGAGGATAAACAATGGCACGTGGTGGTTGGCTGCGCACTGTTGTTGCTGGTAGCCTGGTCGATCATGGATGGCATCAGGGCTTTAAAGCATCAAATGACGATAAATTTTGTCGGCTCTGCCCTCGTCCCGCTTGTATCACTCGCTTTTGGTACGCTGTTTGCCATCCTGAGATATGTTAACTCTGGCTAAATGGCAGAATATGCATATCATGAAGCTATCCAGCCGCAGTTAGATTGCGCTGCCATTGTTAGCATTTACCATCAGCTAGCAGAAAGTTGCTGGTGCAATAAGCACAGAAATGACTGACTAAAGAACGTTTGCATAGGAGCAGCAACTCATGAAGATCAGGCACTTTCTTTACAATGCATTCCTCATCGAAAGTGGCAACAACAAAATTGCCATTGACCCCGGGCAATATTTCTCGATCTTCAATTTTTCCAGTCTGATTCCCGCAGCCGATTGGAGCAGTATTACCCACATTTTGATCACCCACGGTGATCCTGACCATCACTGGCAATCCGATCGAGTAGCGGAAGCCAGCCATGCACCCGTGGTATGCGGCAAGGATTTAGCCAGGGTCGAAGATGGCAAAACTCTGCTGGTAGATCCTCGCGGAAGAGAACTCACATCCTGGGTACCCTTTGACAATGTACATGCACTGGATGTTGGCGATTCCATCAGTCTAGGTGATGTAGATATTGAAGCGGTCAAGTCCGTGCATGGCCCGATCATAGTGCCAATCCTCTGGTTCAAGATAAAAAAGCAACCCGGACCCGGTGAACGGGTGGGCATTGGGTCCATGGGCTTCAAGATCAGCCTGGATGGTAAAACGATTGTAAACCTGGGGGATTCCATCTACCTCGAGGATTGGACAGGTTTGCAGCCGGATGTACTGATGCTACCTATTGGCGGCATGGGCAACAATACCTGGACCATGGACGTAACCGACGCAGTTGAAGCAGTGAAGATGATCGAGCCGAAAAAAGTGATTCCCTGCCACTATAACGTGCCGTTCTTATGGATCAAGAATATCGCCAAGGCTGATGACCTATTGTTCAAGCGTGAAGTGGAGAAGCTGGATATCGAATGCAACATCATGCGGTCTGGTGATGAGATTGAAATATGACGCCTGACAGGTCATCCAAGTTTGCCCGCAACTATGGTGGTCTCTGTCCCCTACCCCAACCATTAACCCTGACTGAAGATCACGATGAGAATACTGACCAACATCTGTTCAGATAATTTAGCCAGGAGTAGAGATTTCTACGTTGAACTGCTTGGTCTGGAGGTCAAGTATGACAGCGATTGGTATGTTCAGCTTTGCACAGCTGACAACCGGGATATCGAGTATGGCATCATCAAAAGAGACCACGAGCTGGTACCTGTGGATTTTCAAACTAATCCGGGCGGTATGTACGTCACCTTTGTCGTGGCCGATGTCGATGTTACCTATCAGAAAGCCCTGGCAATGAACCTCCCTATCCTGCAGGAACCACGTAACGAGTTCTACGGCCAGCGCCGATTTCTGACCCGGGACCCCAATGGCTGCTTGATCGATGTCTGTTCACCCTGGGAGGCTGAGTAATCTCAAACGCAATGCAGATAACCATGAGGCGATAACAAGATGGAACTCAGTAAGACTATTTTACGAATCTTTGAGGTACGCGCGAGACCGGGCCAGGCCGGGATACTCAAGCAGAAACTGTCAGCTACCTCGGTTGCGGTGGTCAACGGCAAGCCCGGTAACCTTGGCTACTTGTTCGGCGAAAATCTGTCCGCCAATGAAAATGACCTGGTGTTCATCTCGGTGTGGGAAGACCTGGCATCCATCCAGTCATTGTTTGGCGAACAATGGCAGCAGTCATTCCTGCCCGAGGGTTATGAAGAACTGATCGATAGCTGTTCCATCAAGCACATTGAAGTCGATGGCAAGCTGGTCCCGACTAATCCATGAAGCCAAGAAATAACAGGCTTATGTATGCGGGTCGTTATGAGTCCCCAGGTGCCAGGACATGAGCAGGATACTACTGGCGGGTGCCACTGGTTATCTGGGCAGTCATATTGCCAGATCGCTGCAACAAAGTGATTACGATCTTCGTGTCATCGTACGTTCAGCAGACAAACTGGCCCAACTAGGTATCGAGATTGAAGACGTTTTTCAGGCCGAGATAACCCAGCCGGAGACGATAAAGGGATGCTGCAGCGGAATTGATACGGTGATTTCCACCGTGGGCATTACCCGGCAGAAAGATGGGCTGACCTATCTGGATGTCGACTACCAGGCGAATCTGAATTTGCTCAATGAAGCCTGCGCCAGCGGAGTACGCAAGTTCATTTACGTGTCGGTACTGAATGGTGAAAGACTCCGGCAGCTTAAAATTTGTGATGCCAAGGAAAGATTCGTGGATGAGCTAACACGGGCAGATCTCGACTATTGTGTTATTCGCCCAAATGGATTCTTTGCCGATATGTCCGAGTTCTATGCGATGGCCCAGAAAGGCAGTATTTATCTTTTTGGCAGCGGCGAGCAGAAAACCAATCCGATTCATGGTGCAGACCTGGCCGAGGTTTGCATTGATGCGATAGACAGTTCAGAGCGGGAAATTAAAGTCGGCGGTCCTGACACTATGACCTATAACGAGATTGCAGAGACTGCATTCGAAGTTAGCGGAAACAAACCAAGAATAAGGCATATCCCTCACTGGATGCGCAAAAGCATCCTTAAGTTGCTTAGAATAATTACCAACAGCAAGTTTTACGGACCCATCGAGTTCTTTATGACCGTAACTGCCATCGATATGATTGCACCCGAATATGGAACCCACCGGCTTAAAGATCATTTCACCTCGATACAGCAACGAGACCATTAAATGACTTGTGGTAATTAATAACGTGAAAGGAAATGAGAGGGATAATGTACCGCCCAGCTTTAATCCTGGCATAGATGGTTAACAGTCATGAAAAATATCTGGGTAGATGCGGACGCCTGTCCGGTAGCGATCAAGGAAATACTGTTTCGCGCAGCTATGCGCACCAAGGTCATGCTCACGCTGATTGCCAATCAGCAGGTGCCTGTACCCAGGTCACCGCAGATTAGAATGATCCAGGTCTCCAGCGGTTTTGATGCAGCCGATAAAGAGATCATCAAGAGGATGGAACCGGGTGACCTGGTAATCACCAGTGACATACCATTGGCGGCCGAGGCGATCGACAAGGATGGCCATGTGTTGAGTCCGCGTGGAGAGCGTTTTACCAGGGACAATATCGCCAACCGCTTGCAGATGAGAGACTTTCTGGAGAGCATGCGTGCCAGTGGGGTTGAAACGGGCGGACCAGCAGCGTTCAGCCAAACTGACCGCAAGGCATTTGCCGATCAACTTGATAAACTGCTGGCCAAACAGTAAAAAAACCAATGGAATCTAGCTGGCAACTGAGAGCGGCGACAGCCGACGATGCGGACGGCCTCAAGCATTGTATGGAGTCTGCTTACGCGGACTACCAGGAGCGCATGGGCGGCGCCCGTCTGCCGCCGATGGATGTAGACTACCTGTCGGAGATCAATAACTACCCCACCTGGGTGGCCGTAGACGATGGACAGGTCGTCGGGGGTTTAATCATGTCATTTAGCGACGATCAGGCCTCGATCGCCAATATTGGGGTCGACCCGGACTGCCAGGGGCGAGGCATTGGTGGCGCCCTGATGCGACTGGCGGAAACTCAGGCCAGAGCACAGAACTACGCTGAATTGCATCTCACCACCCATGTATTACTGGATGAGGTTGTATCACTGTACCGGCACCTGGGATGGCAAGAGACTGCCAGGGATGAAACCAGGGTTTTTATGCAGAAATCAATATAAGATGATGAGGCTAGCGCTATCCTCAACAAACTACCATGCACCGATTAGCAAGCATTTCCGATGGAATTTAGCGCGGCGACACTAATCATCGCTGCGTTGATTTTCTTTTTGGCTGCCTTTTTCCATGGCAGTATAGGGCTTGGTTTTCCGATGGTTTCGACACCTCTGTTGGCGCTGGTCACGGACATTCGTACCGCGATCATCTTGACCGTCATCCCCACTCTACTGGTCAATGTAGTAACCATCGTAAGCGAGGGCAATGTTTTTACAGCTTTTAAGCGCTTCCTGCCATTGGCATTACTGGCCATGGTTGGCAGTATTATCGGGACTTTCATATTACTTTTCACTCATACCCCTTTATTCGAAGCCTTGCTTGCCGTGGCAATCATCGCATATTTATTTCGCGAAAAATTGAATCTCAACTTTTCTTGGGTTTACCAAAATCCACGCGCATCCAAAATCATATTTGGCACGTCGGCGGGTTTACTGGGCGGGCTTACCAACGTCATGGCGCCGGTATTGATTATCTATTCGATGGAGTCAAGATACAGCAAGCGTGAGATCATTCAGGCATTGAACCTGAGCTTTATGTCTGGCAAGGGCATTCAGTTGGTCTTGTTTTCTGTTTATGGCAAATTCAGCCTGAGCACCCTGTCAACTTCTGCATTAATGCTGATTGCTGTCTCCGCCGCTTTGTATCTTGGAATAAAAATCAGAAAGCGAATCGATGTAGACACCTACAAGAAAATGCTTCAGCTTTTTCTCTTGATCATATCGATCATTCTACTGCTCAAGGTTGCATACAACATGGCATGAAAACCCGGGCTAAAAAATTGACTTGAAATTCTCGGGGTATAGGTAGACCCTTGGTATCCTGGCTACCTGAATCACCTTGGAACAGTAGGGATTCATAGAAATTAATTATGGAGGAGCCACTGTCATTTTAATTTTTTATGGATTTATCCTGGCTACTCCTGCCATCAACGATGAGTAAGATTCAGTCACCTTAGCAGTCATAATAATAATCGGTTTTACTCTGTATGACATGGTGAGATCAGCACAATGAGGAGGCCAATATGAACAATATTCTTATCACCGGGGCGACCGGTAATACCGGAAGTGAAGTCGTCAAGCAGCTCTCCGAAAAGGGTCTCTCTTGTAATGCAATGGTGAGAGATAAGCAGCGCGTAAAATCCATCGCCAGGGTTGACTGGGTCGAGGGCAGTTTTGATGATACGGATTCACTTATCTCGGCTTTCAGCGGGATAGAGCGTGTTTATGTCGCAATGCCGGTCCATCCTGATAATGAGCTTTGGTGGGATAACGTCATCACTGCCGCCAGGACCAGCGAGATCCAGCATATCGTCAAGCTATCTGGCATGGGAGCCAGTGAGGACGCCGGTTCTGAGATTATTCGGGTTCACGCCCGCACAGATAAAAAAATCAAAGCTTCCGGAATCATCTATACCCTGTTACAACCCAACTCGTTTTTCCAGAATATCTTCAACTCGATTCCCACGATCAAGGCCTACGATGCGATCTACATGTCTGTAGGCAATGCCAAGCAAAGCTTTATCGATATCCGGGATATCGCTGCGGTCGCGGTGAAAGTACTGACAGAATCTGGACACGAAAATAAGATCTATCGATTATCCGGCCCGGAGGCATTGAGCTTCGATGAACTGGCCAGGATCATCGGCGACGCGATCGGTAAAGATGTGCATTACTACCCGATCAATGACGCCCAGATGAAGTCAGGCATGATCGAGGCCGGTCTGCCGGAATGGGGTGCGGAAAAAATCAGCGAGATATTCAACTGGTTCTCCCGCGGCGGATACGAGCAGGTCACCACGGATGTCGAGGAAGTCCTGGGCAGGCGGCCCTGTAGCTTTACAGAGTTCGTCGACGCGCATAGGGATATGTTCCAATGATATGGAAACATGCTTTAGCTATGTAACCTTTTGCATCGCTTTTAGCCAATAATGGAGAAAAGTTATGTCCGATATGATCATCCTGGGAACCCGTAAGGGTACGGTAATATTCGACCGGCAAGGCGCTGGCTGGCTGCCTCGCCCAATCATGCATGCGGGGATACCGGTTTGCTACGCGAGCCGCGACCCACGGGATGGTACCCTGTGGGCCTCCCTCGACCACGGGCACTGGGGGCCCAAGCTGTCCCGCTCGCGCGATGATGGCGGCAGCTGGGAAGATTTATCTTCGGTGAAATACCCCAAGGGTGCCCGCTATGTGGTCAAGTACCTGCCTACCCCGGATTTCGATCCTGATTCCCCGACTGGCCAACCCGAATATGCCGATGCCAGCGTCTACAAGATCTGGAATATCGCATTCGGCGCTGCCGATCAGCCGGGCAGATTATACGCCGGCACGATACCAGGTGGTTTGTTCGTCAGCGATGACGATGGCGACAGCTGGCAACTGAACCGGCCGTTATGGAACCATGAAAGTCGTGGCGGTGATTTGTTTGCCGGTGATGCAACCAGTGAAAACCAATGGAACGGTACCCCGGCGAGCGTGGATTACGGGGTGTTCGAACCGGGCATCCACTCGATCGTGGTCGACCCACAAGATAAGAATCATATCCATGTCGCGGTGTCTACCGCCGGGGTGTTGGAGACCTCGGATGGCGGGCAGACCTGGGCGAGCCGTAATCGCGGTATGACCATGGATTACCTGCCGGATCCCGAAGCCGAGTGGGGACACGATCCGCATTTCATCAGCAGTTGCCCGGGACAACCTGAACATCTTTGGCAGCAAAACCATTGCGGTGTGTTCTACAGCGATGATGCTGCACAAAACTGGACCAAGGTCAGCCGACCGGATGCCGGGGTACATTTTGGCTTTCCGATTGCGGTCGATGATGATGATGGGCGTACCGCCTGGGTGGTGCCGGCGCAGGCGGATTCGGAGCGGATGGCGATTGCTGGCGGGCTCTGCGTTGCGAGGACGACCGACGGCGGACATAACTGGCAATCTTTCCGTGACGGTCTGCCCCAGAATAATGCCTACGACATCGTACTCAGGCACAGCCTCGATGTGGCGGGCGATACCCTATGTTTTGGTAGCACCACGGGCAATGCCTACCTGTCGCAAGACCGCGGTGAAACCTGGCGATGCCTGGGCAACAATTTACCGCCGATTTACTCAGTAAGGTTTGGCTGACGATCATGCCCAGCGTTGAAATGACTTCCCATCTATACCGGTTCTTTCCCCAATTGAAAAACCGCGAGATTATCGTGCCCGCCGGTTCGGTTGCCGAGATCATCGCGGCGGTCAACGAAATGGCCCCGGGTTTCAACGATTATGTGCTCGACGAACAGGGTTCCCTGCGACGGCATGTCATGCTTTGCATCAACAACAGCGTGGTCATCGACAAGCTTAAGCTGTCCGATCGGGTACATGAAGATGGCAAGGTTTACATTTTCCAGGCGCTGAGTGGGGGCTGAGCGTCTTGATAAGTACATACCTCCTTAACTAGTTATGTTTAGCGTTCATCATGGCTGATTCGAAATATTTCATCGAACGGGACTTTGTGGTTTTAAGTCCGGATAAAACAGCGACAATCGAAAGATTTGATTCGACCCTGTACGCAAGACTCGACAAAGATTACAACGGGTGTAAGGGCCATGAACTCATCTCCTGTTACGAATTCAGCCAGGACTGGCCGACCTGGGAAATTCATCCCCATGGAGACGAAATCGTTATTCTGTTGTCCGGCAAGGTCCGTTTCGTGTTGCAGCTGGAGGAAGGCGATAAATCAATCGAGCTGGTTCAGCCCGGCAGTTATGTCATCGTTCCCCGAAACATCTGGCATACCGCTAAAACCGGCGTCAAAACCAAGATGCTGTTTATCACCCCGGGTGAGGGTACCCGAAACAAAGATGCCTGAACCGGTCGAAAAAGGAAAATAATCAATTACTATTACACATGTTTACCAAGCATAATGCAGATTGAACATATTGCCATCTGGACAAAAGATCTCGAGACTCTGAAAGATTTCTACATTAAATATTTTGGGGCCAGAGCCAATAATAAATACACCAATACCAATAAAGGCTTCGAATCTTACTTTTTGAGTTTCGATTCGGGTGCCAGGCTGGAAATCATGCAGATGGCGACTATTCCCGACAATAAAAACGATCCTATCAAGCAAGCAACCGGCCTTATCCATTTCGCGATGTCCGTCGGTGCCAGGCAGGCGGTAGATGACCTGACTGCCAGGCTGGTCGCTGATGGTTATGCATTGATTGATGGACCAAGGACTACCGGCGATGGCTATTATGAAAGTGTGATCCTGGACCCTGAGGGAAACCGGATTGAAATTACCGAGTGACGACGATTTGGGCTATATATAAACCTGGTACAATTAATCAGGATGACTCGATGAGCGAAGACGATTATCTCTATGTTGATTGTGATAAACATGGTAGAGGTCTGGCAGTGGTCGTATGCCGCCATCTCTGTGACGACAAAGACCATCGCCCCCTGGGCTTCATCGAGAACAGCTCGGAGCCGGGAGATAAACAAGCCTGGTGTCATCAATGCGAGGAAGTGTTCACCGCGCAAGATGGCATGACCGATGAGTTCAGGAAGTTCAACGATATGGCGCTGGTCTGCGAGTCTTGTTATGAACTAATCAAAACCAGGCATTCCCAGACAAACTAGACGCCCAGGCTTACGCATGATCAAGGATATACGACGTCTGTATAACAAACTCGGGCAAGCATTTGACCGCCAGTCATTGGTCAGCGAGGAAAAGTCCGTGCATCAACTGGAGGACATTAACGACCCTCTAAGCGCTGGTCAGGCTTTTGCCCTGGTTTTACCCTTTGCCCGAAAACTCGATCGTAACCCCCGCCTGAAACTGATCACTGCGGCCGATGGGATAAACATTGACGGCAAGGCCAGCCGCTGGGAGTTTTTCTTTGACCTGCCCGGGCGCCGGGCGAAACTCGAATGCGACTGGTTATTAACCTGGGACGATTCGGCAGATGCATTCCAGGGCGCGCAAATCGAGGTCAGGGTGCAACCCTTTCCACCCGCCGACAACAAGCTGCGTCAGATGGTCGACCAGGGTGGTCTACTTTATCAACAGCTGGAAGGCCTGTGGAAACAGGAACGCAAACGAACTCCGGACCTGCCAGATAAATTCCGTGATTCCGATATCGTCATCGGTGAGCTGATAACACAGAATAAAAACCTGCTTGACCAGGAATTATCCCTGGCCACCGGACTGAATCCCCAGGGCAGGCCATGCTGGTTGGCACAGTCCCGCAGCGATACATTTCATCTGGATCTTTAGTCTCTCCATTATTGAATTTCTTCAACCCGAGGATTGAATTTCTCCCTGTCTGCAACACCTGAATTGGCTGGTCATAACCGGTTCAGCGGATTAGAATGATCGGCTCAATCCAGCATTTAACACTGGTGTACCAATAACCCATCTGGGTCTGGCTGTTAAGCCGGCCAGTAACCATGAGGAGCGCTTGCTATGACCACTTTCCCCGCCTACCAGGCAACCAAAACCGATGACGGCCAAAGCATTAGCCTGACCGAGCTGACCGAAGATGACCTGATGGAAGGCGATGTCACGGTCAAGGTGGAATACTCGGCGCTGAATTACAAGGACGGCCTGGCGATGACCAACAGCGCACCGATTATCCGCCACTACCCGTTGATTCCCGGCATTGATTTTGCCGGCACCGTCATGTCCTCACAAAATGATCGTTTCAGCGAGGGTGACCGCGTCGTACTCAACGGGTTTGGTGTCGGTGAATCCCATTCCGGCGGTTTTGCCGGGGTAGCCCGGGTCAACAGCGACTGGCTGGTACCGCTGCCCGAAACCCTGAGCACCCGCCAGGCGATGGCGATCGGAACTGCCGGTTATACCGCGATGCTGTGTATCCTTGCCCTGGAACAGCATGGAATCAAACCGG
>JASJBV010000142.1 GCA_030066335.1 Gammaproteobacteria bacterium | reverse complement strand
ACAAATAAAATCGTTTTCGCCGATCAATTCTCTGAATCCTGAAAATGCTCAAGAATTAATCAAAAAAATTTCCGCTACCGCGGTCCAGTCCGGGCACTACGTTTTCAAAAAAGGCGACACCGAAAAAATCCACGTGTACGTGCTCGAAGGTGAAATCGAGCTGGTGCAGGATAAAAAAGTCGTCAAGTCGATCAAGGCCGGTTCACCCGAAGGATTGCAGCCCATCGCGCACGGTTTCCCGCGCCCGGTGTCGGCACGCGCCAAAACCGACTCGGTGGTGACCAAGATCAACAGCGATATGCTCGACATCATGCTGACCTGGGATCAAACCGGCAGTTATCAGGTTGAATCTCTGGAGGAGACCACCGATTACGAGGATGACGATTCCACCGACTGGATGACCCGTATCCTGCAGACCCGCGCCTTCCATCGCATCCCGCCAGCCAATATCCAGGCCATGTTCATGCGCATGGAATCGGTTCACCATAAACCGGGTGATGTCATCATCAAGCAGGGCGATGACGGCGATTATTTCTATATCATCAAGGATGGCCGTTGCATGGTCACCCGCGCTACCCCGGCCAACCCAAAAGGTGTCAAACTGGCCACCCTGACCGTCGGCGACAGTTTCGGTGAAGAGGCGCTGATTTCCAATAACAAGCGCAACGCAACAGTCACCATGTTATCTCCCGGTCATTTGATGCGTCTGAATAAGGACGATTTCAACTCATTACTCAATGAACCCCTGTTGAACTGGGTTGATTACGCGGAGGCTAAACAGCTTATCGATGGTGGTGGCTTGTGGCTGGATGTAAGACTGCCGGACGAATACAAAATCAAGCATATCAAGGACAGCATCAACATCCCGCTGATCTTCCTGCGCATGAAGGCCAATTCGCTCGATAGTGACAAGAAATATGTGATCTACTGTGATACCGGACGCCGCAGTTCCGCGGCCTCGTTTCTGCTCAACGAAAAGGAAATTGAAACCTACGTGTTGCGCGACGGCCTGGATACCGCGGACCAGGCAGATATCTCCGAAGGCTGATCCAGCGCGGGATCACTTACCTCCCCGTTGCCACTTAATCCGACGCCAGGCAGGTCTCGAGCATGGCCTGATCCAACACATCGATCTGCTCCGGATCGAGAAACTCCTCGGCATAACGCAGGTAAACGCGGTCCTCAACAAAGATATCGAACAGGTCCGGATCGATATGCTGATTGTTCTTCATTTCATTCATGATGCGCAGACACTCCGAGAGTTTCTTGCCCGGTTTGTAGGGACGGTCTCTGGCGGTCAACGCCTCGAAGATATCCGCGATCGCCATGATTCTTGCCTGCACCGACATTTGCTCTCGGGTGAGGCCCTTGGGATAGCCGCTGCCATCCATCTTTTCATGATGGCCACCGGCATATTCCGGCACGTTTTGCAGATGCTTGGGAAATGGCAACGAATCCAGCATCTTGATCGTGGCGACGATATGATGATTGATGACCTCACGTTCTTCGTCGTTTAACGTGCCACGACGGATGATCAGGTTCTTGATCTCGTCCTCGGACAAGATCGGCCGCATGCGGCCATTCATATCCCGCCACTGGCGCCTGCCAATGGCATGGACCCGGTCAATCTGTTTATCGGTCATGAACTCTCCCCCGCTGTTAATCTGGCGCAGGAAATCCAGTTCAGCCCTCAGTTGCTCGCAATCGGATTGATACTGAGTCAGCAGTTGCTGGCTGTCAGCTCCCTGTTGCTGGGCGTCCAGGCATTGTTTCAGATAAACAATCTCATGATCGCGCAATACCGTCTCATAGCGTTGCTCAAGGATTTCTATCCGATCGAAGATGGTTTCCAGTTTGGTCGCCTTATCCATGACGTATTCCGGCGTGGTCACCTTGCCGCAATCATGCAACCAGGCCGCGGTTTCCAGTTCATAACGATCCTTATCGGTAATCGAGAAATCACCCATCGGACCAGTGTTGGTCTGGTTCGCCGATTCTGCCAGCATCATGGTCAACACCGGTATCCGCCGGCAATGACCACCGGTATAGGGTGACTTGTCATCGATCGCACCCGCGATCAGCTTGATGAACGCCTCGAACAGTTTTTCCAATTCCGCGATCAGGCGCTTTTGGGTCAAAGCCACCGCGGCCTGCGATGCCAATGATTCAGCCAGCTGCTGATCAACCGCACTGAACGCAATCACCTCTCCGGTCTCGGGTTGTTTGGCATTGATCAGCTGTAACACACCGATGATTTCCTGTTCATGGTCTTTCAACGGGAAGGTCAGGATCGAGCGCGTGCGATAACCGGTCTGGCTATCAAAGTTACGGGTGCCGGTAAAATCGAAGCCCTGCTCATAATAGGCATCCTCGATATTGATGGTTTTACCCGTCAACACCGAGTGGGTCACCACCATGTTGTGGTTTTCTTTGCCATCGGCCTTATACAGAGATATCGGTTCGAAGCCAATTTCACTGCCCGAGCTGCCTCCCATCTGGATATCCAGGGTATCGTTGGAGATGATCTCAAAGGTGAGCGTATGGTCTTTTAACGAGTAGAGGGTGCCGCCGTCTGCATGGGTCAGCGTCTTGGCCCCCATCATGATCAGTTCCAGCAACTTTTTGGTATCTTTTTCCGCAGAAAGTGCTATACCTATCTCAGTGAGGCGGTCAATTCGTTCTAACAAATTATCCATAAGCGATAGAGACGTTCTGCCCGGGGTTTTATTCAAATTAAGGTCGATTTATAAACAGTATATGACATCCATACAAAAGCACCCTTAATAATTATAATCAGCGTCCTTGTTAAATGCATTCAAGTCACATTTTTAAGAATTAAACTGGCAAAAAAAACCATTCAATCTTATAGTTTATTGCAGAAATTAAAACGATAATTGAGAGAGGGTATGAAATCCCGATTCTGGAGTGCCGATTGGTTCATCGGTCTAATCATCACAATCACCATAATATTATCTTCCGGGTCCGACAACCTACAAAGCCTTGAGCGAAGTGCGTATGACTGGGGTGTAAGATCCACCGAACGCTTCCCATCCGAGAAAATAGCGGTCATCGCAATTGACGATGTCAGTATCGCTAATATCGGGCGTTTCCCCTGGCCGCGTGACCTGCATGCGGAGATGATCTCGCAGCTGTCGGCGGCGGGAGCCAAGGTAATCGGCCAGACCGTATTTTTCCTCGAGCCGGAGATCGATCCCGGCATGGTTTATATCAAGGAATTAATCGATTATTTCTCCAACGCCAGTTTCAATGATATTCCGTCCGATATAGACACCCTGTCATCGATGCTGGAAAAACAGGGACGCAACAAAGCCATTGCCGATATTCTGAGTTTTTACCTGCAGAGCAATATTCATGGGCGCCTGAACCAGGATCTGGAAACTCTCAAATCCCGCCTGTTCCAGGCCGAACAGGCCCTGGATACCGACTCCAAACTGGCCGCCAGCCTGGACGAGGCAAAAAATGTAGTGCTGGCGATGCCATTTATCCTCGGGGTGCCGCATGGCAATCCGGACCAGGCATTGCCGCGTTATGTGTTACGCAATGCCCTGACCACCATTCACGACAGGGTCCAGGCGCAGAGCCAGGGCTTGTATCCGATCGCCTCGGTGGATGCCATCCCACCGATCGAACAACTGGGTCCGCTGGCGTCTGCGATCGGTCATTCCAATATCATCCCCGATGTGGATGGCGGTATTCGGGTGGAAGCCCTGGTGCTCAAGCACTACGATCGTTTCTATCCGTCCATCGCATTGCTGCTGGCGGCGAAGAGCCTGAATCTGGCGAATAGCGACATCAAGGTGAACCTGGCGGAAAGCGTGGAACTCGGTTCACTGGTGATCAAGACCGATAGCCAGTTGTTGATGAACACCTTCTATTATTCGGACGTTGACGGCAATCCGGCATTCCAGGTCGATTCCTTCTATGATGTGTTCTCCGGCAAGATTCCAGCCGATAAGTACAAGGGCAAGATCGTGCTGATCGGCCCCACCGCGACCGGGGTCGGCACCAGCCAGGTAACTCCAATCGACCCGGCGATGGCGCCGGTAGTGGCTCTGGCCCACTCGGTATCGAGTATCCTCAACGAAGATTTTTTCATTGAGCCGGAATGGGGCGTCTGGGTCAGGCTCGCCGCGTTCCTGTTAATCGCCATATACCTGATGCTGGTGATGCCCCGCCTCAAGGCCGGGGTGGCGGCAGCATTGACCACGGTGTTGTTGGTCGGTCTGATTGGCGCCCATTACGTGCTGATGACCTCCAACACCTTGTGGATCCAGTTGATGGGCCCGGCCGCGTTACTGGTGATCGGACACCTGCTAATCACGACCAAACGCTTCCTGGTCACCGAGCGCGGCAAGATCAAATCCGATGAGGAGTCATCGGAAAGTAACCGGATGCTGGGTATCGCGTTTCAATCGCAGGGCCAGCTGGATATGGCGTTTGAAAAATTCCGTAAATGCCCGCTCGACGATGCGGTGATGGAAGCCCTGTATAACCTGGCCCTGGATTATGAACGCAAGCGCCAGTTCAACAAGGCCACCTCGGTTTACCAGTACATGTCCAAACACGATGCCAAGTTCCGGGATATCAAGACGCGCTTGAATCGCTCCCAGCAAATGGAAGAGACCGTGTTGCTGGGTGGCAGCAGTGGCAGCGCCGGCGCTACCCTGTTACTGGATGGTGATAATATCGAAAAACCCATGCTCGGCCGTTACCAGGTTGAAAAAGAGCTGGGTAAAGGTGCCATGGGCATCGTCTACATGGGACGTGATCCCAAGATCAGCCGGGTGGTCGCGATCAAAACCATGGCGCTGGCCCAGGAATTCGAAGCCGATGAACTGGAAGAGGTCAAGCAACGCTTTTTCCGCGAGGCCGAGACTGCTGGTCGCCTCAGCCATCCTAACATTGTTACCATTTACGATGCCGGCGAAGAACACGATCTGGCCTACATCGCAATGGAGTTCCTGAAAGGCGAGGACCTGGCCCCATTTACCAAGAAGGATAAGCTGCTCGAACTCGACAACGTCATCAGTATTATCATCCGCGCCGCCGATGCGCTGGGTTATGCCCATGCCCAGAACATCGTCCACCGTGATATCAAACCGGCCAACCTGATGTATGAACCGTCATCCGACAGCCTCAAGATTACCGACTTTGGTATCGCGCGAATCACCGATTCGAGTAAAACCAAGACCGGGATGGTGCTGGGTACGCCATCTTACATGTCACCGGAACAACTGGCAGGACAAAAAGTCGATGGGCGCTCGGATCTATTCTCACTCGGGGTCATGTTCTATCAGTTGCTGTGCGGCTCGCTACCGTTCAAGGCAGACTCCATGGCCAGCTTGATGTTCAAGATCACCAACGAAGAGGCACCTGATATCAAGTTGTTCAATGCGGATATCCCCGATTGCATCGTCAAGATCGTCAATAAATCCATGCTGAAAAATGCCGATGAGCGATACCAGACCGGTACTGAATTCGCTCAGGACCTGAAAATGTGCCAAATGAAACTACAACAGCAAAGTCAATGAATTTGAAGGAAAAGGTTCAGATCGTCGGCTTTACTGATACGGGCAAGGTGCGACGCAACAATGAAGACTATATCGGCTACGACAGCGAGCTTGGCCTGTCGGTGTTGGCCGATGGTATGGGGGGGCATCTGGGTGGTGAAATCGCCAGTTCCCTGTCGGTAAACACCATTATCGAAGCGCTGCAACAGAACCTGCCCTCGATCAATAGCGCCCAGGCTGACAATAATGCCGGGGTTGCCCAGGAATCGATCTGTATCCAGGATGCCATTGAGCAGGCAAATGACCTGATCTATCGGAAATCACGTTCTGACCCCGCCTTAAGAGGCATGGGAACCACGATTGTTGTACTACTATTATTTGATAATCGTTTATCTCTGGCCCATATTGGTGATTCGCGCTGTTATCGCCTGCGCGAAAGTCAATTTGATCAGATCACCAAGGATCACTCGTTGATCCAGGAATTGATTGACCGCGGGTTCTACACCCCCGACGAGGCGCGGAAATCTCTTAACCGGAACCTGGTTACCAAGGCACTGGGCATTAATCCGGGGATAATTCCGGACCTGCATGAAGAATTTGTCATGAAAAATGATATCTACCTGCTATGCTCAGATGGACTGACTGATTTTGTCGAAGACGAGTATATAAGCTTAACTATCAAAAGATTTAGTGATAATCTAGAAGAAGCTGCCAAGCAATTGATTACAAAGGCAAACCAAAATGGCGG
>JASJBV010000141.1 GCA_030066335.1 Gammaproteobacteria bacterium | reverse complement strand
CGCCGCTGGCGTTAACCTACGCCAGCCAGCTGAAGAGATCACCCTGGACAGCTGGGACCAGACCCTCAATTTGAACCTGGCCACACCGTTTTTCCTTGCGCGTGAACTGGTAGACGGAATGCGCAGCAGAGGCTGGGGGCGGGTGATCAATATCGCCTCGTTGCAGTCAGTTCGCGCATTCGCCAACAGCGTGCCTTATGGCGCGTCCAAGGGCGGTATAGCTCAGCTAACCCGGGCCATGGCCGAGGCTTGGTCGAAATACGGCATCGCCTGTAATGCGATTGCCCCGGGATTCTTTCCCACCCAGCTCACCGCGCCGGTGTACGAGCAGCCGGAAAAACTCGAGCAACTGGCCGCGCAGACCGCGATCGGCCGCAACGGTGAACTGGCGGACCTGGATGGGATTACCATTTTTCTCGCATCACCTGCTTCCGATTACATCACCGGCCAGGTGATTCATGTCGATGGCGGCTTCACCGCGAAATAACCACGAGAGCGAGTAACTGACTATGAAAGCACTGGTTTATACCGATACCCTGGAACTGCAGTATCGTGATGAGGCCGAACCGGAAATCGCTGATGGCGAGGTCCTGGTCGAAATCGAGGCAGTCGGCATCTGCGGCTCCGACATGCATGCCTACCACGGCCTGGATTCACGCCGGGTACCGCCGTTGATCCTCGGCCACGAAGCGGTGGGCATCGTGCAAAGCGGCGCCAAGCAGGGCCAGCGGGTGGTATTGAACCCGCTGATTACCTGTGGTCATTGTGACCATTGCCAGGGTGGGCGTTCCAACCTCTGCGCCGAGCGCGAACTGATTGGCATGCGCCGCGCCGGCGCGTTTGCCGAATATATCAGCATCCCGCAGCGCAACCTGCTCGACATGCCGCAGGACATGGATCCGGTGGCGGCCAGCCTGACCGAACCGGCGGCGACCTCGCTGCATGCGATCTACCTGGCGGAAAAGATCATGCACCGGCCGTTATCCGAATGTTCCGCACTGGTCCTGGGCGGCGGTTCGATCGGGGTGTTTGCCGCGTTGATGCTGAAGCATAAGGGCTGCCGCTCGATCAGCCTGGCCGATACCAATGCGCTGCGCCGGCAGACCGCGCAGGACCTGGGTTGTGGCAGGGTCTATGACCCGCTGGGTGATGACCTGCCGGACCCGGCCAGTTTCGACCTGGTTATCGACGCGGTGGGCAGCGGCCGGACCCGGGCCGCGTCCTCTGAGCTGGTCAAGGCCGGCGGTATCATCTCCCACGTAGGCTTGCAGGACAATGAACTGGGCCTGGATACACGCCGTATCACCCTGGAGGAAATCACCTTCCTCGGTAATTACACCTATAGCGTGATCGACCTGCGTGCCGCCATCGACCTGCTGTACAGCGGGGCCCTGGGTTCGCTCGACTGGGTGGATATACGTTCCCTGTCCGAGGGGGCGGCGGCATTCAAGGATATCCATGAACATCAGGCGGCTTCGCCGAAAATTGTGCTGAAGCCATAGTCACAAGCCACGAAGGATTGCACCAAAAAAATACATAAAATAGTTTTACAATGGTATTTGGCTAATTTATGATACAAAAAGTATCGAAAATTAGAAAAAATCACCAATCATGACCTGCCGCGTAACTAACGCATGAATCGACCCAAGACATTTGATTATGTCATTGTTGGCGCAGGCTCAGCCGGATGTGTTCTTGCCAATCGCTTGAGCGAGGACCCATCTACCCAGGTGTTGTTACTGGAAGCCGGTGGTAACGACTTCAATCCCTGGATACATATACCGGTAGGCTATTTCAAGACCATGCACAACCCAGCGACAGACTGGTGTTACAAGACCGAGCCGGACCAGGGAATTGCCGACAGGCAATTACAGTGGCCACGCGGCAAGGTACTGGGTGGCTCCAGTTCGTTGAACGGCCTGTTGTATGTGCGCGGTCAGGCCGAGGATTACGACCGCTGGCAGGAGCTCGGCAACCAGGGCTGGTCGTATCAAGATGTATTACCCTATTTCAAGAAATCAGAAGACCAGGAGCGTGGCGCCAGCGAGTATCACGGGGTAGGGGGGCCACTCAAGGTTTCCGATCTGCGTCTGCGGCGACCGATCGCGGACTATTTTATCCAGGCCGCAACCCAGACCGGGATCCCGTTAAACGAGGATTACAATGGTAAAAGCCAGGAAGGGGTGGGGTATTTTCAGCAAACCGCACACAAGGGCTTTCGCTGGAGTACCGCCAGAGGATTTCTGCGACCGGCGAGGAAACGCGCCAACCTGAAAATCATCACCCGCGCCCAAACCACCCGGATCAATCTTGAGGGGAAACGTGCAACCGGCGTGGAATATGCCAGTGGCGGTCGTCGCTTTGAAGTCCGGGCGCAGCGAGAGGTGATCCTGTCTGCCGGCGCGATCAATTCACCGCAACTGTTGCAGCTTTCCGGCATCGGTCCGGCCAAGGTGCTAAAAAAGGCGGGAGTCGATCTGGTGCATGAACTCCCCGGGGTTGGCCGCAACCTGCAGGACCATTTACAGATTCGGCTGGTGTTCAAGACCAGCCAACGCACCTTGAATGACGAGGTCAACAGCCTGCTCAAGCAGGCCTGGGTCGGCCTCAAGTACCTGCTGACACGCACCGGTCCGCTGACCCTGGCGGCCAGCCAGGTCGCGATCTTCACCCGTTCCGAGCCCTCGGTCGAGCGACCGGATATCCAGTTTCACATGCAGCCGTTGAGTGCCGACAAACCAGGCGATGGTGCGCACAAGTTTTCCGCGTTCACCTCTTCGGTGTGCCAGTTACGGCCGCACAGCCGCGGACACATCGATATCAAATCGGCCGATCCCTTCGAGTATCCGGCAATCTATCCGAATTACCTGTCCGATGAGCGCGACTGCAAGGTGGCTGTCGACAGTATCAAGATAGCCCGGCGAATTGCCGCGGCTGACGCTCTGGCTCCGCATATCAAGGAAGAATATGTGCCCGGTGCCAGCTACCAGAGCGATGAAGAGTTGCTGCAAGCGGCACGCAAGTTCAGCCAGACCATTTACCATCCGGCCGGCACCTGCAAGATGGGCAAGGATGACCTGGCCGTGGTCGATGATCGCTTACGGGTGCATGGTATCGATGGATTACGGGTGGTCGATGCGTCGATCATGCCGGAAATTGTGTCTGGCAATACCAATGCACCGACGATCATGATCGCGGAAAAGGCCGCGGATATGATCAGGCAGGACCAAAACCCATGATACGAATCGAAACAATAGTAAGAATCAATGTGAATGAGGCTATGCCGAAGGGTGTAACCACCAACTAGCGAGGAGACAAACGATGTATCAAAAAATTCTGGTTCCGATAGATGTCGCACACATCGCCGAGGGAAAGACCTCAATCGAGATCGCCATGAATAACCTGGGCGAGGGTGGAAGTATCCTGCTGCTGTACGTGGTCCAGGAGATTCCCGACTGGGCCGCTGCCTCGCTGCCAAAAGGCATCATGGATAGCTCGATCAGAGACGCGCAGGCAGCGCTGGAAAAGGTTGCCGCTGAGTATGAATCGGCCACCGAGGTGGAGATACGCGAGGGTCATTCTTATCAGACCATTCTGGATTTTGCCGAAGAGAGGCAGGTCGACCTGGTGGTGATTGCTTCCCATCAGCCAGGTTTAAAGGATTATTACCTGGGTTCGACGGCCGCCAAGGTGGTGCGACATGCGACCTGTTCGGTACACGTGGTGCGTTGAGGAATTTATCAGTGCTTGGTTTCCTTTTAGCGGGAAGTAAGTTAACATAGATCTAGTCTTATATAAGAGTATAAGTATTCAGTATTGGTGCCATACAGTCAAACGTTTCAATCTAGATACTTAAGCAACTGTTTATCCATTGTTAACAGCAGCAGCGTTGACGACTGGCAGGTGGATAAACAGTCACCAACGATTTGCCAGTTCAGTACAGGAAAATGTCGGTCATCATCATCCTGTGCCATGAAACCATTAACAGTATGACCAGATAACTGCCTATTACCCGGAGGAGTCAAATGAATAAATCAGTAAAAATGCTCACAGGAGCTTTATGTGCCACAGCGCTGTGCTTAACCAGCACCACGGCGTTATCGGCGAAAAAGGTTTTGCGTATCCAGTCAGTACTGCCAAATACAGCTGACGAAGTCGTCATGTTGAAGGCGTTCGGTGATGACGTAGCAGCCCTGACCAATGGTTCGCTCAAAATCGAAGTGCTGCCGGCAGGTGCTGTGGTCGGTCCACGCGACATCATGGATGCGGTCGATGCGGGACTCGTTGAAGGTGGCTTTGCCTGGACCCACTATTGGGGCGGCAAGCACGTCGCGGCCAACCTGTTCGGCGCGCCTGTTGCGGGTGCCGGTGTCGGTCTCGATAACATCGCGTTCCTGAGCTGGTTCCAGTACGGCGGCGGTAAAGAGCTGTATGACCGCCTGTGGGATGAAATGGGCGTCAACGTCAAGGGATTCATGCTGCAGCCAGTAGGTCCCGAAGCACTGGGTTGGTTCCCCGAGCCGATCAAGTCGATGGATGACTTCCGTCAAATGCGCTTCCGTGCACCTCCGGGCATGGTTGGTGCCGCATACGCAGAAGTCGGTGTGCCGGCGGTAGCGATGGGTGGCGGCGACATCCTGCCAGCGCTCGAGAAAGGCACGATCGACGCAGCAGAGTGGTGCTGCCCGAAGCCAGACTCCGTGTTTGGTTTCCAGAAAGTCCTCAAGCACTACTACCTGCAGGGTCTGCACCAGGTCACCGTGAACGCGGACATGTATGTGAATCGCGATTTCTACGACTCGCTGACCCCGCTCGAGCAGAAAGCACTGGAAGTTGCGGCAAACGCTTCGCTGTCCAAGTCCATGTCCTACCGCATCTATGAGAACGGTAAGGCACTGAAGGATCTGACGGATAACCACGGGGTTATCCTGGAAGATACTCCAGAGGATTACTTCACGGAGTACATGGCGGCAGCCAAGAAGTCGCTGGAAGCCGCGGCGAAAGAAAACAAGTTCTTCGCGGAAGTCTGGCAATCACAAAAGGACTTCGCTGACACCGTGGTACCGTTCTGGGCCGGTGCACAGACCTCGAACGCAGGTTTGGGCCGCGCACACGCAGAAACACTCAAGAAGTAAAACCTCGTTGCGAGGCCCCTCGGGGCCTCGCTTCGATCTTTTATAAGGGCTTTGGCCCGTGGATTAATCCGGCGACTGAATGTGCCGCCGGATTGACCATACAATGACAGCCCGCAAAGGGCACACAAACAACGAGGGGGAACAGGCATGGCCCAAGATAAGGATAAGCCGGAAGAGCTCGAGGTTAATCCTGACGAGCTCGAGGTTGCGGACGAACTGATTGCGGAGCGACGCGCCGAGGCGCCTGGTGAAACACCCGAGGATATGACGTCCTGGCAACGCCCGATAACAGGCTTCATTGACGTTATCAATTACCGCGCGGGGCAGATTATTGCCTTGCTCATGGTACCGCTGATTGCCGTCGTGGTGCTCGAAGTCATTTCCCGAAACTCGTTTGCGATCCTGCAAGATGCAGGCTTGGAAGGTCTTGCCCGCGCCCTTGGACTTGGCCCCACGCTGTGGGTTTATGACACCAGTCGGATGCTGGCCGGGGTCATCTTCATGGCCGCGGCGGGCTATGGCCTGATGCGCGGGGTGCATATCCGCGCCGATTTCCTCTACCGAAACTGGTCGGCAAAGACCCAGGCGACAGTAGATGCATCACTGTACCTGTTGTTCTTCATGCCTTCGATGATTTTCTTCACCGTTATCGCCTCGGAGTTCTGGTGGCTCGCCTTTTCAAGAGGTGAAACCATGCAGATCGACAGTGCCTGGGGACCACTGTTGTGGCCCGCGCGCCTGGCAATGCCAATCGGTGGCTTCCTGTTGATGCTGCAAGGCATCCCTGAGATTTTCCGCGCATTTCACAAGATGGGTAAGGAACGCGAGCGTTGGTTCGTGCGGGCCTTGCCGGTCTATTTGATCGCGTTGACCTGGCTGGTGCTGGCGGTGTTCCAGCCGAGCCTGGTTCCTGGTGGCGAATGGTTTTCTGACCTCATGCGCGCACGCCCGACCCTGGACAAGGCGACCATCGGCTTGATCATGCTGGCAGCCATGCTGTTCGTGATTTTTATCGGCTTTCCGATTGCGTTCACCCTGATCTTCCTGGCCTTTGTGTTCGGTATCTGGGGCGCCAACTTCAAGCTGACCACGCTGTTGATGACGCTGAACACAAACTCCACCATGTTGAACGATCAGCTCATGGCGGTGCCGCTCTT
>JASJBV010000146.1 GCA_030066335.1 Gammaproteobacteria bacterium | reverse complement strand
CGATGACCAAATCCAACATCAATCACCTGCCGGTGGTGGACGATGGGCATATCGTCGGTATGTTAACCGCCACCGACCTGACCCGTCACAACAGCGCCAACCCGGCATTCATGACCTCGCAGATTCGTAAATCGGCAACCCTGGAGGAATTGCAGGGCATTCTCCAACGCCTGCCCGAACTCCAGTTGTTACTGGCCAATTCAAGTGTTTCCGCGCGCCATATCGGTGAGACCATCTCCTGTATTACCGACGTGCTGACGATTAGACTGATTGAGATAGCGCAGCAGGAAATGGGGCCGGAGCCAGTGCCTTATGTCTGGGTATCGGGTGGCTCCCAGGCACGCCATGAACAAAGCTCTCACTCGGATCAGGACAATGCGATGATCCTGTCTGACCGGGTCAGCGAGCAGGATATGCCTTACTTCCGGGAGCTGGCCAAGCGGGTTTGTGACGGCCTCGATGCCTGTGGCTTTATTCATTGCCCGGGAGATGCGATGGCAATGAATGAAAAATGGTGTCAGCCCTATGCGGTATGGCAGAAATACTTCATGGACTGGATCGAAAAACCGGAACCCAAGGCGCTGATGTTATCCAGTATATTTTTTGATCTGAGGCCGGTGCACGGGGATGCATCGCTGCATAAAAAGCTGCAGAATAATATCCTCGAACATACCGTGAACAACAGCCTGTTCATCGCGCACATGGTCAGCAACGCTTTGTCGCACAAACCTCCGGTCGGTTTCTTCCGCACCTTTGTCCTGATTCACGATGGTGAACATGACAATACCCTGGATATCAAACACCGCGGCATCGTGCCGATTACCGATATCGCCAGGGTATTGGCGCTGGCGGAAGGTATCAGCCTGGTCAACACCACCGAGCGACTGCAGGCCCTGAGTCAAACAACTTCGATGAGCAAGGAATTATCCGAGAACCTGCAGGATGCCCTGGAATTTATCGCCAATCTGCGCATCCAGCATCAGGCTGATCAAATTCGCCGTAATGTGCAACCGGATAATTATTTACCGCCGGATAACCTGTCATCACTGGAACGCAAGCACCTGAAAGATGCGTTTGAAATTATCAAGGATGCGCAGGAATCACTGGAAAGCCGCTATAGTCTGGCGTGATCCGTTCAGCATGTCATGTTAGATTTTATTAGCAACTCGGACACAGTCAGGCGTCGCGCTTTCAAAAAGGCCTCGCATCCGGTGATGATCAAATACTTCTCATCCCCGTTTGCCAACCGAAAATCGCGGTGGGACCAGCTCGAGATCATCTCGCTCGATTTTGAAACCACCGGGTTGAACCCGGAGCAACACCAGATCCTCAGTTATGGCAAGGTCCATATCCAGGATGGTGCGATAAAACTGACCACGGCAGGTCATGAACTGGTCCAGGCCGAGACCTCTATCCCCGAATCATCGGCGGTGATTCACCATATCACCGATGACCGCGCCAGTGAGGGCAGGCCGCTGCACCAGGTGCTGCCTGAGCTGCTCGAAATCCTCGCCGGCAAGATCATGCTGGTCCATTTCAACAAAATCGAACAGGGGTTCCTGAATGCCGCCTGTCAACGCCTTTACGGTTCCCCGTTTATCATTCCGACCATCGACACCCTGGTGCTGGCGGAGCGGGTGCTGCGGCGGCGCAATCACGCGATTACACCCAACCAGCTGCGGCTGTTTAATCTACGCGATTATTTTAACTTGCCCAATTACAAAGCGCATAATGCCCTGTGTGATGCATTGACCACGGCGGAGCTGTTGATGGCGCTGGAAGCTGAAATAACTCCCAATGGTTCTTCCGGCATCAAGGAGCTGCTACTATGAAGCGCGATTTATCCCGATCAACAATGGTTTACCAGTGTTATGCCCAAGCGTGAAACCCTGTCCATCAATAAACTCTACAAAACCCTGCTGTTGATCCTGATCGTGGTCGGGCCGATTTATTGGCTGATGTTCACCACCGATGGCAAGCGACGCACCGATACCATGATGCTGTGGTTGTTCAGCGGCGAGTCGATCGAATTGAACCTCGATGTGCTCGACCGTGATTTCAGCGAGCAGGACTGGAAACAGGTCTATCCGGAAGTCGACTGGCAGTGCAAGAGCAGCCAGTCAGCATTCGGCAAGCGAGTATGTTTCTCGGAAATAGCCAGTTATAACGGTATTCCCTCCAGCTACCTAAGCGTTTTCTTCGATCATCGATCCGCTACCAGCGGCGTGAAACTGGTATACCGCAACCAGTATCACAGCGATATCGGCGATGATTTGATCCATCAGCTGGGATCAACGCCGACCAGTGCGATAGCAGATCCATCGATCACCGCCAGTGAGCGGATATTGCAATGGAAAACTTCTGGGGGCCGGGTGTTGATCAAACAAACCCTGGATCGCGATGAGGAACCGGTGTTACTGTGGCTCGCCGACCGGGATTAACCCCGATTCGGGCTGATCAATCCGGTTTGATAGCGTAAAATAGACCATTTCACCCTGGTTTTATCTTGAAGCACCCCCAGTCCAGTCGTTGGTTGCTGCCGGCCCAAACCCTCAAACACCGGATCAGCCCGGGCATTTTGTCCTGGCTGAATGATGCCGGTTCGTTAACCCGGCGCCTCAAGCATTACTGTCCGCAGCAATTCAGCGTCGAGCTATTGGCCGAGGAATGGGTGCGCCCGGACCCTTCCGAGGCACAACTGCTCGGTATCCCCACGTCACAAAGGGTGTTATTACGCCAGGTTCATTTAAAATGTAGCGATCAGCTGTGTGTTTATGCGCGATCGGTGATCCCATTACAGACCCTGCAGGGCAAGCATCGGCGCCTGCGCTATCTCGGCACCAGGCCGCTCGGCGAATATCTGTTTCGTTCGCCGACCCTGCTGCGCAAACGGATCGAATGGAGTTGCCTGACCCCATCCAGCGGCCTGTATCGAATCGCGATGGCAGGCCAGGCAGAAGCCAAAGACCCGGTGTGGGGCCGACGCTCTTTGTTCCAGATCGACGCCAAACCGCTGCTGGTCAGTGAATTCTTTTTACCGGTGTTGTTTGCATGAATCATCCTCAACATAAGATCGGCTTCGTCAGCCTCGGTTGCCCCAAGGCCACGGTGGATTCCGAGCAGATCATCACCCAGCTGCGGGCCGAGGGTTACCAGATTGTCGCCGATCAACAACAGGCCGACATGGTCATCATTAACACCTGCGGCTTTATCGATTCCGCGGTCGAGGAATCGATGCAATCGATCGACGAAGCGCTGCACGAAAACGGCAAGGTGATCGTGACCGGTTGTCTCGGTGCCAAATCCGACCAGGTCAGCGAGGCCTTCCCCGAACTGCTGGCGGTCACCGGGCCGCATGCCACCGCCGAGGTCATGCAGGCCGTGCATCAGCACCTGCCGGCAGCGCACGATCCTTTCCTCGACCTGGTGCCACCACAAGGCATCAAGTTGACCCCCAAGCACTATGCCTACCTGAAGATATCCGAGGGCTGCAACCATCGCTGCAGCTTCTGCATCATCCCGCATTTACGCGGCGACCTGGTCAGCCGGCCGATTGACGAGGTGATGCAGGAGGCCCAGAACCTGGTGCAGGCCGGGGTGCGCGAGTTGCTGGTGATTTCGCAGGATACCAGTGCCTACGGTGTGGACCTGAAATACACCACCCGCTTCTGGCAGGGCCAACCATGGCAGACCCGCTTTATCGACCTGGCGCGCGCCCTTGGTCAGTTCGGGGTCTGGGTGCGCCTGCATTATGTCTACCCTTACCCGCACGTGGATGACGTGATTCCGCTGATGGCCGAGGGCCTGGTCCTGCCCTATCTGGACATCCCGTTCCAGCATGCCAGCCCCAGGATACTCAAGGCGATGAAACGCCCAGGCAACCAGGACCGGGTGTTGGAGCGGATCCAACGCTGGCGCGAGATCTGCCCCGAACTGGTCATCCGCAGCACCTTCATCGTCGGTTTTCCCGGCGAGACCGAGGAAGATTTCCAGCTGCTGCTGGATTTTCTCAGTGCAGCCCAACTCGATCGCGTCGGTTGTTTCATGTATTCCGCGGTCGAAGGTGCACCGGCCAATGACTTAGCGGATCCGGTCGATGAGGAGACCAAACAGCAACGCTATCAGCGTTTCATGCTGCACCAGCAGGCCATCAGCAGCGCCAAACTGCAGCAACGGGTTGGTCGAAGCATGACCATCCTGGTTGAATCGCCCTATGACCAGGGCTGGATCGGGCGCAGTTATGCCGATGCACCGGAAATCGACGGCGAGGTATTCATCGAAACCGAGCAAACCCTTAAGCCCGGCCAGTTTGCCGAGGTGCGGATCACCGCCAGCGATGAATACGACCTGTTTGCGGAGTTACTATGACAGCTAATCTGGCAGTTGTGGTAAATGACGAGTTGATCCTGGAGTACGACCGCGCCAAGGCATTACCCGCCCATCAGCAGCAGCACCTGCAAAAACTCGATGGCAAGTTCGACCAGGGAATCGAACTACAGGGGCATTTCATCGCTGCACCGGATATCGAGCAACGCGCCAAATACATGGCCCTGTCGCTGATGGAGGGCATTATCTACCAGGAAGATGCCCGGGCCGCGGTGAGCCTGGCCTGGCTCGCCACCCGCCTTCCCGAGCTGCAGCAGGTCAAGGCGATCGTCGATGAGCAGGGCACCCATTTTGACCTGATCTTCGACCGCGCCTACCAGCCGCATCAGGTCGTTCATTTCGATGGTCTGGACAACTGATTTTCCTGCCATAACGTCGTAATAAATATTCCGTGATTATTATTAAGGTATTTGGTCAGGTGACCGATAACCATTGATACACGAATATTCCCGGAATTGCGTTATCGTTATGAATATCAACCTCAGTATCAAACTCAGCATCGGCTATTCCCTGATGGCCATCCTCCTGATCATCTGCGGCTATGCCGGATACAACGCGGCGACGAAAATGGCCGATACCAGCGATTTCCTGGTCAATGAGGCGCGCGACACGGTGCAGGGCGCATTGCAGACCAGTAATGGTGTACGTGAACAGATTCAGGTCATGGAACAAATTCTATCCGGACGTCTGCACGAAGATGACCTGAATTCCCTGCAAGCGGCCACCGAGCGTACCGATGTTGCCTACCAAACCATGCTGTCTGCCGGGCTTATCCCCGAGCAGGAAAGTGCGAACCTGAGCCAGGCACAACAGGAATTCGTCTCTGCACTCAACCCACTACAGCAGAGCAATCAAAGCTATAACCAGCTTTACCAACAACTGGTCGCTAATGCGGACGCACTGAAAACAACCTTGACCTCGCTTAACGAGGAAGCCAACCGCATCATCGTGGAACGCGAAACCAACTGGGATGACGATACCTCTGCCAACAGCCAGCAGACCGAAGAGTGGTTTGCCGCCACCGCCGCGACCGAGGCCAAACTGGCGTTGTTTTCCCAGCTGTATTATTTTCAGCGCTTCCTGTCCAATCCGGGAGATAGCCAGATCGCCGAGTTGATGACGAATAGCCAGACCGACCTGGATATCTACATCGAAGACCTGGCCTCGATGGAACTGGGTGAACAGGTCATCAAGGGCGGCAGCGACAGTTATGCCAGTCTGTTAACAGCCAAACTCGATCTGCATAAACAGCTGTATCAACAAGCGCAACAAACCTATCTGCAATTACAACAGAATCGCCAGGCCTATACCGACAAGGCCAGCAACCTGATGGCGCAGACCGCGGTCATCGAGCAAATTAGCGGTTCGATCATCGATGCCGAGATTACCGCCATCAAATCGATCAAATCCTCTGCCTTTTTGAGTATTCTGTTGACCGTGCTGATCGGCATCGGGATCGTGGTGCTGTCCTACCTTTTTACCTGGAAGACCGTGGTCAAACCGATCCGTAATGTTGCCGATAAACTCAACGATATTGCCCAGGGCGAGGGCGACCTGACCCAGAAACTGCAGATCTCCGGGAACGATGAAATCACCTATTTGTCGATAGGCTTCAACAATTTTATCGAACAGATCCGCGAGTTGATCCAGCAATTGATGCAGGCGGTAGAAAAGCTGGGTGACACCTCTCAGCATTTGAACGACCAATCCAGCCAAACCCGCAGCCAGATGCTGAGCCAGCAACAGGCGACCGATTCCGTCAATGCAGCGATGCATGACATGGCGAATGAAGTGAGTTCGGTATC
>JASJBV010000145.1 GCA_030066335.1 Gammaproteobacteria bacterium | reverse complement strand
CTATTATGCGGCCGACACTGCCGGCCAAGGCTTGGGTTATTTGACTGGAATCGAGCTTGCAAATGACTCCGACAAGTCATCCTTGACCGCCAGTGCCGGAACATCAACGGCGCTCAGTGGCGGACTGAAAAATCCGCCGAGGAATAATTCACAACCGTAGGCTTCGAGAGTTTTGACCCGGTGCAGGTCTTCCACACCCTCGGCAATCACCGAAAATCCCATTGCATTACCGATACCGATAATGGCCCACAACAAACTGGCATTTTCGGTTTGGCTGAGGATTTCTGAGACGAATGCCTGGTCGATTTTCAGGTAGTCTACCGGCAGGTTTTTAATCGCGGCCAGGGAGGTATGGCCACTGCCGAAATCTGACAAAATGAGGCTAACGCCCAGTGATCTCAATTGTTGCAGTTGACTGCTTATCGTCTCATTCTCCCTGATCGCATCACTGCTGATCTCAAAGGCCAATGACTCCGCGGGTAAATCGGCATCATCCAGTCGCTCACGAATAGTCTGCAGCAGAACATCGTCATCGAATTGGCTGGGGTGCAACTTAATTGCCACCTGGATTTCCGTACCCTGACTGCTCCACTGCCTGAGATCATCGATCACGTTATCCAGCATCCATTCGAACAATACATTAAGCTTGCCCGTCCGTTCCAGCAATGGTATCGACTCATGATCCTGGACCAATCCGCGTCCGGGGTGATACCACAAAGGCATTACTTCAACCGCAACCAGTTTGTTGCCATCGCGTGCCGAGACGATGGGCTGGTAATAAAGTTGAAACTGCTGTTGCTGCAGGGCTTCATGCAAATCCTGCTGATAGGCCAGATTTTCCGTAACCTGGTGGATGTGTTCATTATCATGAAATGCGAACATCTGTTGGCTGTCGCTGCGGGCAGCCTTGCTGGCACCGATCGCCGCTTTCAATAACTGGTGTTTGGACTCGCCATCATCCGGGTATAGGGCAATCCCGATCCGCGCCATGACCGCAATATCATGATCTTCCAACGCTAGCGGCGAATTCAATACATTCAGGCAATTCTCTGCGATTTTCGCTGCACTCTCCTGGTTCTTGATGCCACTGGCTAAAATGCAAAACTGATCCTGATCGATCCGCGCGATAAAATCCGACTCCCTGAGGGTCTGCTGCAATCGGCCGACTAAGGTTTTAAGTAAATTGGACGCATGCTTTTCCCTCAGTTCCTGGCTGAGTAACTTCAATCCATCGAGTTCAATGTAAAGCAGTGCCAATTGGCTGCCCTGGCGTCTTGCGATCTTTATCCATTTACCCATGTACTCGAGTAAGTGGCGGTGGGTGGCTACACCGGTCAGGTCGTCATAGTAGGCCTGCTGCCAGATCTTATCCTCCAGTGAACTTTGACGGGTCACATCCTGGACCGCGCCAACGATAGAATCCACATGCAAACCACCATGCAGGATTTCGATGAATTGTTCGACCACGATTTCGTTACCATCCTGTTGATACAGGCGATAACGTATCGATTCACCCCTCTGTCCTGACAGTGCCTCACCGATAGCATCGAGCAGAGGGGCTCGATCATCCCTGTGCACCAGCCTGAGAAAGTTGGCAAAACTGCCGCATATCAGGTCGCTTTCGCCACCGCATAACTCGACCAGATGCCGGGAGCACTCAAAATATCCGCTTTGAGGATTCAAACGCCAATGGCCGAGGCGGGCCAGGTTCTGTGCCACCTGCAGTTTGCCCTCACTGTCTCGCAGTTGTTGTTCAATCAGTTTGGCACGCAGGATAAAACGCAACTGATTGCTCAGGATCAGGGCATTGACCGGCTTGGTGATAAAGTTAGTCGCCCCGGCGTCGAAAGAGCGCCGGATCGAGTCAGAATCCTCCAATGCGGTGACCATGATTACCGGAATCTTGGATAAGCGTTGATCGGCCTTCAGGTGTTGGCAAACTTCGAATCCATCCATCCCATCCATGACCGCATCCAGTAACACCAGGTCTGGCAACCAATCACCGGCGGTTTCCAGACCCTCGATCCCCGAACCTACCTCGATGGTTTGATAGCCCTCATTCTGCAGGATAGTACTCAGCATCTCTCGGTAGAACAGGTCATCGTCTATGATCAGGATCTTGGCAGGAGCCTGATGGTTTGGTTCAGCGGTTGTTGTAATCGGCCTTGCCGTATGCTCACCACTGGCAAAGTTAATGGTATTGAGCAGATTCATTAATTTAAGATAACCATGTTCAATACGGGCAAATATTTCGACAGTCCCGGCCTCGAATTTGTCGACAAAGGCGAGCTCCAATCTCTCACATTCGGCAGATAGCTCGTATGCCCCGACAACGAGACAGCTTTGCTTCATCCTCAACAGAGCATGGTTAACCGCTTCATTATTTTGCGCATTGATGCCTTCAGCTAATTCGTCGATCAGGATGGTGAGCTCTTGGAGAAATTTCTCGATCTCGGCAATGACAGTCGTATTGTCAGCCTCGTCATTGCCGTTGATAAGGCGATCGATAAGCTCTGGATCGATGAAACTAACCGCTTTATTCACTGTTTCCCCTCACTGCCCAGTCAGTACTGGTTATTGTTTTACTCAGACTAAACACAAACCTGCTTGCCAAGAGCGGTATTCGCCTCAGCGCTAAATACCCTGCCCCACTCAATCCTCTCCATCACAGCGATGGTTGCAGCGTTTTATCTGGAATCGCAATCAAGTTCGGGTTGTTGACTGTTATTCGTGACTCAGCTGGTAACCAACAGCCACGGGGAGAAGGTGGTCAGGATAGCTATGCTCTCGGGGAAAAGGAGAGTTGAATATCACCCACCCACCTGATGACCAGGGTGATGGATGGAATTTACTAGGCTACTTAATCTTATTCTAGATCTTAATTTCTAAATGTAAACTTCGGAATCTAAAAAAAATTCGAAGAAAAATTAATGTTTAACAGTCACATACAGTCTGTTTTTAAACTAAATATCATTAATTTTATTCCATGCTTCCAAAATCTCAATCGCCACTTCCTTGACCTTGCGTTGCTCGGAACGGGCTTTACCGCGGATAAGCTCATAGGCCGACTGGCGGTCGAGTTTGTTGCGTTCCATCATGATACCAACAGCCACATTAACCTGATTGCCCGTTTGTAACGCATTATCCAGACGTTGCGTTTCCTCTCGTAACTGAGATAAGTCGCGCGCCCTTTCCAGGGCTGCCTCAATCATTGGTATTGCCTTGTCGACATCGATGGGTTTGACCAGGTAACCCATCGCATCCTCTGCCAGCGCCTGCTTGACATACTCATCGTCATTGTAGGCCGACAGAAATATCGCCGGTATTCCCATCTTTTTCAGGGCCTGGGCAGCTTCGAAGCCCGACATCTCGGGCATCCGCACATCCAGAATTACGAGATCCGGTTCATCTTCCTCGGCGAGTTCCAGTGCCTGTTTACCGTTATTCGCCAAGGCCACTTGATATCCGGCTTGCTCCAGTCCCTTACCCATGGTTGATAAGACCAGTCCATCGTCGTCAACTAGTAATAATTTTGTACTATCGATCATGATACTGCCCCCATAACGTTAACTTAATACGTAAATCGATGATCTGTCCTGGCTTGAGTTCGAACTTCATAGAGATTCAATTCCCTATCTGTGATCAGTCGGAAATGGTCGCCGTGATCTGCCCTGCAGCATAGTGAGAGATGTTTAACCAGGTCTTGAAGACTTTGCGCAATTGGGTACCTATCTGCAATCAATCGAGCTCGATGGCAAATGTTAGCTATGGCTTGATCAGTAACCGACCGCAGTGAAAGCGGGATAATCGGTATAGACACCAGTATCCAAAGAAACCTACCGGAATGAGGAAGTGTAATCATCATCGTGGCCTAGTAAAACATCATCACTATTCACAAAAACAGGGCGACAAAATAGATGGATCGTATACTAGAATAGCATACTTGAATCATTGAGAGCCATGCCAAACTTGGCTGACAAGAACATAAAAATCGACAACGGCAGGCAGTTGTGAGGATGTGATGCAGTGGATAAAAAAGCCCCGAGCAGTGACGTCTCAGGGCCTGATTATGGCGGAGAGCGAGGGATTCGAACCCCCGGACGGTTTCCCGTCAACGGTTTTCAAGACCGCCGCTTTCGACCACTCAGCCAGCTCTCCAGATATTCGATTGTAATTGATTCAACAGGGAATTTTGACTAATTTTCCGCAACCGCAGCAATCAGTAAACCTCCACTTGAGCGGATTTCAGATGGGCATTCCCGAAGGCGCGATATTATAATCATTTCCTGCCCGGAGTCATCCGCTTTTTATTGCTGACCATAAATTTGAAATATGTCCCTACGACCACATATTAACCCTTGAGCATAAGGCACCGTTATGGCTAAACACATACAACTAGTAAGTGTTTGTTTTTTAATACAGTTTTAATACTTGATATGCTAGTTTATGGAACCTAGAATAGGCCTAAGCTGTCAAATGGCCAGTTAAATTTATTGGAGATAAATATGCAACCAAATACTGCAATCGCTCGTTCACAAACCGCGATTTTCGAGACCAACAAGGTAATACGTAATACCTACATCCTGCTGTCGATGACCCTGTTATTCAGCGCTGTCACCGCGTTTGTCGGTGTAGTAACCGGTGCGTCCTTTGGCATGGCTCTGGTCGCGAATATTGTCGCTATCGTCGTATTGTGGTTCGTGTTACCGCGCACTGCCAATTCGGCCACCGGCATCCCGGTCATATTCGCGATTACCGGCCTGCTCGGTTACGGTCTGGGTCCGGTGCTAAGTCATTACCTGGCAATGAATCCATCGATTGTAATGACCGCACTCGGCGGAACCGGTGCTATCTTCCTTGCCCTGTCAGGTTATGCCCTGACTACCCGTAAGGATTTCAGTTTCATGGGCGGCTTCCTGATGGTTGGCCTGTTCGTGGTACTGGGTGCTGCACTGCTGAACATCTTCCTGGCCTGGCCAGCGCTGTTCCTGGCCGTCAACGCCGGCATCATCCTGGTTATGAGTGGTCTGATCCTGTGGGAAACCTCTCAGGTAATCCACGGTGGCGAAACCAACTACATCATGGCGACCGCCGGACTGTTCCTGTCGATCCTGAACATGTTCCAGGCACTGCTGCACCTGCTGGGTGCATTCAGCGGCGACGACTAAACGGGTCGACAGACTGAAACCAGTAAATAGGCCCCTACACGGGGCCTATTTTTATTCACGCAGACTCACGAGGTAAATATGGATTGGGTCAAGATCGGTTCGGCGCTATTCCTCGCGGCAATGCTGATTTTTCTTTTTCCGCGCGCCAAGCACGCGGTTCAAAACTCGCCCAAGGGCAGCGCCAGCGACTGGATGGGATTTGTCCTGCCGATGGCCGCGGTGGTTTTGTTCATCATCGTGTTAATCGCGTTGGTGTAACCAGATCATTTCCGCCAGTTCGAGGTCCCCGGGGCGCGTGATTTTCATATTGTCCGCGCTGCCGGCGACCAGCTGCGGCCTCAGCCCCTGCAGTTCGACGGCCTGTGCTTCGTCGGTTACCTGGCGCCCTTCCCTGACCACCTTTTCCAGCGCATTCATCAACGACTGCAGGTGAAAAACCTGCGGCGTCAACGCCCGCCACAGAAGTTCGCGTGGCTGGGTAGCGACGATTTCACCGTCCTCGTTAGCCAGCTTCAGCGTATCCGCAACCGCCGCCGCCAACACCGCACCCGCGGGATGCTCGCGCGCGGCTTCGATAACCCGGCTCAAATCCTTGTGCCTGACCAGCGGGCGCGCGGCGTCGTGAACCAGCGCGATTACGTCGTTGCCGCAGCGGAACTGCAGCGTGCCGAGGCCGCTGTAGACCGAATCCTGCCGCTGCTCGCCGCCGTTGGCGATGAAAATCGGTTTTTCCGCGCTGTAGCCGAGCTGCTGCCAGTGTTCGTCGTCGGCGCCGAGCACCAGCACCGCGCCGTCGATCTGCGGATGCGACAGCAGCCGGTCGAGGCAGTGCTCGAGCACGGTTTTGCCCTGGAAAACGAGGTATTGCTTGGCAACCTCGGCCTGCATTCTGCTGCCGCCGCCGGCGGCCGCGACCACCGCCCAGACCGGGTTGGAATTACTCGCCACCGCCGGAGTTTTCCTCTGGGATGAGCTGGATGAAGGTTTCTCCCTTTTTGATCATGCCGAGATCGTTGCGCGCCTTTTC
>JASJBV010000025.1 GCA_030066335.1 Gammaproteobacteria bacterium | reverse complement strand
CCCAGCAGGAGGATGGCAGCATGGATGAAATCATGGGGGTCAGACACCGGGAACTCGCGGTGGAAGGCGTGCAGTTCCATCCGGAATCGATATTGACCGAATACGGCCATGAGCTGCTGCAGAATTTTCTCGATACCAAAATATAAATCGGCAAGGGGGTAAGATGGACATACAACAGGCAATCAAGGCGGTCATCGCCAGGCAGGACCTATCACGCGATGACATGACCGCGGTCATGCAGCAAATCATGACCGGTGAGGCGACACCGTCACAAATCGGTGGTTTCCTGGTCGGCCTGCGCATGAAAGGTGAGACCGTGGATGAGATCACCGCCGCCGCCAGCGTCATGCGCGAACTGGCAACCCATGTCCAAACGTCGGCCGAGCACCTGGTCGATACCTGCGGCACCGGTGGTGATTCCTCCGGCAGTTTCAATATTTCCACAGCCAGTGCGATCGTCGCCGCGGCCGCCGGCGCCCATGTCGCGAAGCACGGCAATCGCTCGGTATCGAGTAAATCCGGCAGTGCCGATGTGCTCGAGCATGCCGGGGTCAACCTGGATGTCACCCCGGAGCTGGTTGGCCAATGCATCGATGAAGTCGGGGTCGGTTTCCTGTTTGCGCAAAAACATCACAGCGCGATGCGCCATGCCATCGGTCCGCGCCGCGAGATGGGGGTCAGAACCATTTTCAACGTACTAGGGCCTTTGACCAATCCGGCCAAGGCGCCGAACCAGGTGATCGGGGTGTTCGATAGCGAACTGGTGGTGCCGCTGGCCGAAGTATTATTGCAGATGGGCAGTCGCCATGTGATGGTGGTGCATGCCGATGACGGCATGGATGAAATCAGTATCTCCTGCCCGACCTCGGTGGCCGAATTGAGGGATGGCCAGGTCAACAGCTATCGCATTCAACCGGAAGATTTCAACACGGCCAGCGCCGATATCGCGGAGATTAAGGTTGATGGGGTCGAGCAAAGCCTGGCCATGATCCAACGCGTGCTCGGTAACCAGGCCGGTCCGGCGCTGGATATCGTATGCCTGAACGCCGGGGCGGCGATTTATGTCAGTGGTCTCGCCGACAGTCATCAGCAGGGCGTGGACCTCGCGCGGCAGGCGATTGCCGACGGCAAGGCGCAGGCCGTGTTGGATAACCTGATCGCCAAGACCAATGGCTGAGGCCAGTCCCCAAACAGCGGATATCCTGCAAAAAATCCTCGCCCGCAAGCAGCAGGAGATCGCTGAACGCCAGGCCCAGACCAGTCTGGCCGAATTGGAATCCAGGCTGGCCCAGGCATCGCCGCTGCGCGGTTTTGTCAATGCCATGCGGCGCAAACAGGAGCAGGGTAAAGCGGCGGTGATCGCCGAGATCAAGAAGGCATCCCCGAGCAAGGGGGTGATCCGCGCAGACTTCGATCCGCCGGCGATCGCCGAGTCTTATCAACGTGGTGGTGCAGCCTGCCTGTCGGTATTGACCGACGAGGATTTTTTCCAGGGAGCCGATGCCTACCTGGTGGCGGCGAGAAATGCCTGCCAACTACCGGTGATTCGCAAGGACTTCATCATCGATCCCTACCAGGTATATGAGGCGCGGGTGATGGGGGCGGATTGTATTCTGCTTATCGTCGCCGCTCTGGAGCAGTCGCAACTGGTCAGTCTATATCAGCTGGCTACCAGTCTGGGTCTCGACGTGCTGGTTGAGGTACATGACCAGGCCGAATTACAACGCGCCCTGGAACTCGAGTTACCGATGGTGGGGATCAACAACCGGGACTTGCGTAATTTCAATACCAGCCTGCAGACCACTATCGATATGCTGTCACTGGTGCCGGCCAACTGCTTCGTGGTTACCGAAAGCGGTATCCATACCCGTGCCGATGTCGAACTAATGCGCCAGCATCAGGTCAACGCGTTTCTGGTTGGAGAGGCTTTCATGCGTGCGGACGATCCGGGCGCGGCGCTGGCTGAATTATTCGCTAGCTGATGTGCCGGTGCTAACGAGCGCCGTAGACGACGATTGTTTTACCGTGGGCGGTAATCAGGTTGTCTTCTTCCAGGCTCTTGAGGACTCGTCCCGCCATTTCCCGCGAACAGCCGACCAACTTGGCCAATTCCTGGCGGGTGATCTTGATCTGCATACCCTCGGGATGGGTCATCGCATCCGGTTGCTTGGTCAGGTCGAGCAGAGTGCGGGCAACCCGTCCGGTCACATCCATGAATGCCAGGTTGCTGACCTTGCGGCTGGTCTTGCGCAGGCGATCGGCGAGTTGGGCTGACAACTGGAACAGGATTTCCGGGTTTTCCCGGGCCATGGTCATGAACTGGTTGTAGTGAATTTCGGCGATCTCGCACTGGGTGCGGGTGATGACCCAGGCGCTGCGCTTCATGTTCTCTTCGAACAATCCCATCTCGCCAAAAAAATCGCCTTCATTCAAGTAGGCCAACACGATTTCGTTGCAGTCTTCGTCTTCGATGACGACGCTGACGGAGCCGGAGATGATGTAATACAGGGTATGCGATTCATCGCGCGCATGGATGATCGTGCGTTTGGCCGGCAGCATCTTTTTGTGGCAATGCTTGAGAAATTCATTCAATGCCGGGTTCGAGCGGGGCTCGAGTTTAACAATCGGTTCCATGACTTAACTTTAAAGGAATTGTTATATATTAGATAGTCTATTCGGGCTAACATACCAGAATTAATTCAATCCACAAGGTGAGATAGCGCGATATGAAGTCAAGAGTCAAATGGCTGGATAATATGAGTTTTGTCGGTGAGTCGGCAAGTGGTCATGCGGTAGTAATGGATGGTCCTCCCGAGTTTGGCGGACGCAATCTGGGCATCCGGCCGATGGAGATGCTGATCCTGGGGCTGGGTGGCTGTAGTTCATTCGATGTCATGCTGATCCTGCAAAAAGCCAGGCAAAAAGTCGATCATTGCGAGGTCGAACTGGACTACGATCGCGCCGAAAAAGATCCCAAGGTCTATACCCGGATCCACATGCATTTCATCATCACCGGGCGTGAGGTTGATCCGAAACGGGTGGCCAAGGCGATCGAACTGTCAGCGGAAAAGTATTGCTCGGCATCGATCATGCTGGGCAAGACTGCCAGCATCACCCATGATTTTGAAATCAGAGAAGTCATCTGATTATCACGAACTGAGCCGCAGGAACTGCACCGACCCGGGGATGGTCCGCGATTTACCCTGAAAAGCGCCATCCTTGCCCTGTTTTGGGCTGATTGTCCAGCACCAATCATGCTTCCCCCCGTGACAAGGTCACAGTCGACAATAGTTGGACAGTATTGACAAGCGGTATAGTATATTAGATAATTCTTATATGCTGATCCTGGAGGCGCCCCTCGCCTCCTCAGCATAACTCCTCCATCCTCCTTTGGTGGTTTTGGCGTGGCATTTATTGCCACGCCCTTTTTTTGCCTGCCGCCTTAGATTTACCAGTTTTTCTCGCCCTATCTGTCAATTCAGCCAGGATCTGCGCAACCGGTTGAAATTTCCCTGCATCGGGCCTTGTCAACCGCGAGTGAATCCGTTAGTATTCGCGCCCTTTCTTCGAGAAGACAAAGCTTTTTAAGCGAGTTAAAGATTGTTATGAAAACCTTTAGTGCAAAGCCCGAGACAGTGCAGCGGGATTGGTTCCTGGTCGATGCCACTGACAAGACCCTGGGGCGCCTGTCCACCGAGATCGCGCGTCGTTTGCGTGGCAAACACAAGCCGGAATATACGCCTCACGTGGACACAGGTGATTACATCGTTGTTATCAACGCGGAAAAGGTCAAGGTAACCGGCAACAAGGAACAGGATAAGATGTACCATCATCACACCGGTTATGTTGGTCATCTGAAATCGGTCAACCTGTCCAAGTTACGTGAAACCCATCCGGAGCGCATCCTGCAGACCGCGGTCAAGGGTATGCTACCGAAAAATGCACTGGGTCGTGCGATGTTCAAGAAACTGAAAGTTTATGCGGGTGACAAGCACGCGCACACTGCCCAACAGCCACAAGTACTAGATATATAAGAGAAGCACTATGCCAGCTGAACAGTATTATGGAACCGGTCGCCGCAAAAGCTCATCTGCCAGAGTTTATCTGACAGCGGGCAGCGGAAATATCACCATCAATAAAAAGTCCATCGACGATTACTTCGGTCGTGAGACCTCGCGCATGGTGGTCCGCCAACCTCTGGAAACGGTTGACCTGTTGGATAAGTTCGACATCAATGTCAACGTCAACGGCGGTGGTCCCAGCGGGCAGGCCGGTGCGATCCGTTTAGGTATCACCCGGGCATTGATGCAATACGATGAATCCTTCCGTCCAGCGCTGCGTAAGGAAGGCTTTGTGACCCGCGACGCAAGAGAGGTTGAACGGAAAAAGGTTGGCCTCCGCAAGGCGCGCAGAGCTACCCAGTTCTCGAAACGTTAAGCGATCTCTGCCAAGAATTGAAAAAACCTGCATTTGCAGGTTTTTTTTTGCCTGCAACCCTGTTTTCCATGGAAAACTGGCCGAATCAGGCCCCTTCTACCCTATAGAATTTAAGGTCTTGTGATCAGGATCGCCTTGTTTTATCGGCAATAAGCTATACTGGCCTAAAAAAATGAATAATTTCACAGTTTTTTGCATCAATTCAAATAAAAGCAACTATCATTAATCTAAAACGCTTACTTGCGACGGGCATTGTTTTGTTATTAATTAACAGCGGAAGGCGACAGAAACATGAAATAACCCGACTGGCGGCGATAATCCTGATGATTATGTCTGTGCCCGGCGTGTATGCACAATCCAGTTCTGATTACCTGGAGACACTGGAGGGAGAGGCTTCGAATCTCGAGTTGGATAAACGTACCAAATCGACCGGAACCGCCTCCTCGATAGCAGCCCCGTCCTCGTCCTCGTTTAATCCGGAACAGGGTGGGGCGATAACCGACCTGGGACCCGGTCTCAGTGTTGAGCAATTTGAACAGATATTGCAGAGAAACTACATCGGTAGTTACCTGTTTTACAAGCGCTTGAACGATCAGCATAAACAGGAGGTTTATGCTTTTTATCAAAGTAATCCCGACCCGGCAAAGGTAAGAGACAAGATTTTGCAGGTCAGCAAGAGATGATAGAGGTTAAAACGATGGTTAGACAGTTATTAACATTTACTCTGGTTTTACTGGTGTCACAGGCACAGGCACTCGAAGTTAAATTGACCTCGGATAGAGAATTTGTCGAAGTTATCCATCAGGGCAAGTTGGTGAAAATCCAGAGAATCCAGGACCAGGACCATATCCTCGAGGGCGGTTTTGCCAAGACCTCGCGGAAATGTCCGCCATTTTGTATCCAGTCAATGAGTGCTGGTGAGGGTGTGGCCACGATCGGCCAAATCGAGATGTTCGATTTCATGGAAAACGAGTTGCTCGATGAGACCGGTGTTATCGTCGATGCCAGGACGCCCGCCTGGTGGCAACGCGGTACGATCCCGGGTTCAACCAATATCCCATTCACGATATTCACCAAGGATAGTGAAGACCTGGAACTGATCGAGGCAATGGAGCAACTGGGTGCCAAGCGCCGCGATGAAGTCGGCGGTTTTACCCGCACCATCGAGCAAATGGGCCTGATGGGCGGCAGCCTGAAAAACGACGAGTGGGATTTTACCAATGCCAAGAAGCTGGTGCTGTGGTGTAACGGTATGTGGTGTGGACAATCGCCGCGCGCGATCAAGGGTTTGCTGGAAATCGGCTATCCCGCCGACCGCATCATGTATTATCGGGGCGGCATGCAGGCCTGGCAGTCATTGGGATTGACCGTGGTCGTTCCCGAGTAAACAGATTCAATCAACATCAAAAAAGCAGCGCTCCAGGCGCTGCTTTTTTTTGTCCCAATGCTGGCGCTTTGACCATCTAGGCGGTAACGGTTTTAACCCCGTCTTCACCACCCAGCAACAGCACGTCAGCCGGACGATGGGCAAACAGGCCGACCGTCACCACCCCCGCCATCTGGTTGATCTGGGTTTCCATTTTCATGGGTTCCATGATCTCCAGGTTGTGCACGTCGAGGATGATGTTGCCATTGTCAGTGATGAAATTCTCGCGCCATACTGGCTGTCCGCCCAGTTTGGTCAATTCGCGGGCAACCAGGCTCCTGGCCATCGGGATGACCTCAACCGGCAGCGGAAATTCACCAAGGATATTAACCAGTTTGCTGTCATCGGCGATGCAGACAAAGGTTTTGCTCGCAGCAGCGACGATTTTTTCCCGGGTCAGCGCGCCACCACCGCCCTTGATCAGGTGCAGGTGACGGTTGGATTCATCGGCGCCATCGACATATAGATCCAGTGCGCCCGCGGCATTCAGATCGACCACCGGAATACCATGCTGTTGCATGCGTTCGGTCGAAGCCTCGGAGCTGGAAACGGCAGCCTCGACCGCGCCTTTCATTCGCTCCGCGATGGCATCGATAAAGTGGTTGACCGTGGACCCAGTGCCAACCCCAATGACGGATCCGGGTTCGATATATTCGAGTGCTGCCAGCGCAGCCTGCTTTTTCTTTTCATCTGCAGTCATATTTTTTCCAATACATTTTCAAACAGGCCGAATAGTAACGATTGCCAGGCGGAATGTCATGGCTGATTATTGATCCGGTATAGGGAAACGAGTCAAAACAGCGAACCATTGGCAGGTTGCAATGTCTATTGCGCAAAACCACGGCATTCCTGATAATGCACGTTGGTTTCAGCAAGGTGTTATATGCCCACGAAATATTTCCTGGAAAAGGTCCTGACCGCACGAGTCTACGATGTCGCGATCGAATCTCCACTGGATTACATGCCGATCATGTCGCGGCGCCTGCAGAACAAGGTGCTGTTGAAGCGTGAAGATTTACAGCAGGTGTTCTCGTTTAAATTACGCGGCGCTTTCAACAAGACGTTTCAGGTACTGCAAAAAAATCCCGGGCTCAAGGGCGTGATTACCGCTTCTGCCGGCAATCATGCGCAGGGCCTTGCCCTGGCCGGTAGTAAACTCGGACTGGAGGCCATTATCGTGATGCCGACCACGACGCCGCAGATCAAGGTCAACGCGGTGCAATCACTGGGCGGCAAGGCGGTGCTGTACGGGGAAAACTTCGATGAAGCCTATCAGCACTCGCTGGAGCTGGCGCAAAAGAAGCATCTGGAATTCATTCATCCCTACGACGATATCGACGTCATGGCCGGGCAGGGCACTATCGGCCATGAAATCATCCGCCAGTATACCGATGATATTGAAGCGGTGTTCGTGCCGGTCGGCGGCGGTGGCATTCTCGGCGGTATCCTGGGCTTTCTGAAGGCGGTCAAACCGTCGATCAAGGTGGTCGGGGTGGAACCGGAAGATGCCGCCAGCCTGGCAGCGGCGGTTAAGGCGAGGCGGCGGGTCAAGCTGAAAGAGGTTGGCATTTTCGCCGACGGGGTCGCGGTTCGCCAGATCGGCAAGAATACCTGGAAGATGATCAAGGATCACCTCGATGATGTGATCACCGTATCCACCGACCAGATCTGCGCCGCGATCAAGGAAACCTACGACGATACCCGCTCGATCTGTGAGCCGGCGGGCGCGGTGTCCCTGGCTGGCCTGAAGAAATATGTCGAGACCCGGGGGGTCACCGATAAAACCCTGGTCGCCATCAACAGTGGCGCCAATATGAATTTCGATCGCCTGCGTCACGTCTCCGAGCGGGCGGAAATCGGTGAGCAACGCGAGGCCCTGTTGGCGGTTGAAATTCCGGAGCGTCCGGGCAGTTTCAAGCAATTCTGCCAGTTAATCGGTAAACGCCAGATCACCGAATTCAACTACCGTTACGCGGATGCCAATCGCGCGATGGTGTTTGCCGGCATCGAACTGACCGGCGGCAACCAGGAAAAAGAACAGATCATCAGTCAACTGAAAAAGCATGATTACCGGGTCGATGACATGACCGACAACGAGGTCGCCAAGCTGCATACCCGCTACATGGTGGGTGGTCACCCCGGTTCGGGGGTGGATAACGAGCTGCTGTATCGCTTTCAGTTCCCGGAGAAGCCCGGTGCCCTGTTGAAGTTTCTGACCGAGATCGGGCGCAGCTGGAATATCAGTCTGTTCCATTATCGCAACCACGGTTCGGATTATGGGCGCATCCTGATGGGTATCCAGGTGGATAAAAAGGATCACCGGGCGTTCAGGAAGTTTCTGGATACGCTGGATTTCCCGCACTGGGAAGAGACTGGTAACCGGGCCTACCAGCTGTTTCTCAAATAGCTGCGCTTAAGTCCGAGCCAGGTTGCCCTCGTGGGTGATGATAGTCTCGCGCTCGGTGATGACAGCGTCGAGGATCACGTCCCACGGCCGTGCCGGTAACCCCGGATGCTCCTGGCAGCTATGCGCGACCCCAATCAGAATCGGCTTCAGCCATTTGCTGCGCATGTTGCGAAAGGCCAGGCTGCGGTCGTAGAAACCGCCTCCCATGCCCATCCGGTTACCCTGGCGATCGAAGGCCACCAGGGGTAATAACACGATATCCAGTTGCCGCGCATGCAGGGTGTTTTTCCACGGCGTTGCCGGTTCGATGATATGAAAACGATTAGTCTTCCAGCGGGTTGACGGATCGAGGCGACCGAAGCGCAGGCGTGGTTCGATCGGTTCATACAGCATCGGCAGGTATATCTGCACACCGTTGCCGCTGGCCATCCACGGATTCAACGAAATTTCCCCCATCCCGGCGAGGTAAGCGGCGATCTTGCGCTTACGCGAAAAGCCGATGAAACGGCGGATATTGTCGCTGAGCAGAGCCGCATTGCGCGCCTGTTCGGCGGGGCCGAGGGCGTTACGGAGTTCACGGTATTGTTGACGGATCTGGGCAGGTTGCATTGTTTTTTTTAGGGACTATTCACATGCCCTGGATTGAAAAACCAACCGCGGTGCCGTCGCAGGCTATCAACCTTGAACCAAAGGTTCAGGTGGGGTAGCAGGTCATTCTTCAGGCTTCCCGATTTGGTTCGGGCTTGCGCACCAGAATCAACACATTAAACCCCGAAGTTGATAGATAGGCTCAAGATTATGTAGGTGCAAACAAACACCGCAGTCGGTCAAATAAACTATACGCCGGTTTTTCCGGCTTTGCACGGGGTTAACTAGAGAAATATTTTATAGGTCGTGGTGTTGGGTCTGGTTTCGCTTATAACCAGAACGGGATTAGATTTCCAGTTGACGCGCGTCGTGCAGCGCTTCACTGATCTTTTGTTCGAGGTTCTTCAAGCGTGGCGGCAGTTCTTCGCTGAGTTCGCCGTTGAGCTGGCTGGCATGCAGCAATTCGTGGGCGATATTGAGGGCGGTGATCACCGCGATGCGTTCCGAACCGATGATGGTGCCCCCATCCCTGACTTCACGCATCTTGCTGTCAAGGTACTCGGCCGAGGCTAACAGGGCGGACTGCTCACCGGCGGGACAAGCGATTTTGTATTCCTTGTCCAGGATCGAGACATTGATGGGCATTGGCTTGGTCATGTATTCAATTCCAGGGATCTCAAGCGGGTAATCATGGCTTCCACCCGATTGCGTGCCAGCTCGGTTTTTTCGATCAACTGTGAGCGTTCGCTGACTAATTGATCCTGCTGATGGCGTAAACTGGTATTTTCCTGTTTAAGCTGCTTCACCGTATCGATCAGGGCATCAATCTGGGTTTCGAGTTTTTGTAAATCTGATTCTGAATAGGTCTTATTATCTGAATCCATAGCACATTCTTGGTGATCGAAAGATCACTGTCAACCGGATTATAAAAAACCGGTGCCAATTAATGCCACCGGGTTAATTATATTAAATCACAGATTGAGAATTTTGCACGATAGAAAGCGTAATTGGCCCGGTGTTAAGCATAATTTCTGGGTGATAGAATAGGGCAGTTTCCGCAAGAGAAGAATGAATGTCCTCAACCCTACCTGATTTCGATCGCGTGCAGTCGGCCCTGGACCGGTTAAAGGCGATGACCGATGCCGCCGAGGCGCATGGCACGCTGTGTGGCATGTTGCTGGGGCAACAGGACTTTAGCCGCTGGCTCGTATATACGCTGGACCAGCAGCCCGATGCCAATGATTTGCTGGCCAAGGAGCAGCTAGAGGTATTGCGTGATTTATATGAGTACAGCAAGCAGCTATTGAATGCCGATGACATGTCGCTGGAACTGTTGCTGCCCAACGAAGACCAGGAATTCGCGCAGCGACTGGTCGGCCTTGCAGCCTGGTGCCAGGGTTTTCTGTACGGCCTCGGGGTGAGCGGTGAACGCTTGCTCGAATCCTTGTCTGAGCAAGGGCGCGAATGTATGGATGATATCCTGCAGATCAGTCAACTGGCGCACGACGAGGAATCCAACGAGCAGAATGAAAACGTGTATGCTGAAATTGTTGAACATGTGCGCTTATCGGTGATCTATATGAACGAAGAAATCAATCCACTGATATCAACCCCGCAGGTGCAGTAAATGAACCCCACCGAATTTAAACGTCGTCGCAACCAGTTAATGAAGATGGTCGGTAAAGGTAATATCGCGATCGTCGCGGCTGCCCCGCAACAGGTGCGTAACCGCGATGTCGAATATCCTTATCGCCAGGATAGTGATTTCCTGTATCTGACCGGCTTCAATGAGCCCTCGGCGGTGCTGGTACTGGTGCCGGGGCGTCCACATGGCGAATACATCCTGTTCTGCCGGGAAAATGATCCCGAGCAGGAAATCTGGCATGGCCGCCGTGCCGGCCAACAGGGCGCGATTGAGCGCTACGCGGCCGACGACTCATTTCCCATCGATGATATCGATGACATTCTGCCGGGTCTGCTGGAAGGCCGGGAAAAAGTGTTTCACATCATGGGGCGGTATCCCGATTTCGACCAGAAACTGATGGGCTGGGTCAACCAGATCAAGGCGCAATCCCGTTCTGGCGCGCATGTGCCTTATGAATTCGTATCCCTGGATCACCTGTTGCATGACATGCGCCTGTACAAGAGCCGGGCGGAGATCAGCATGATGAAGAAAGCCGCCAGGGTCTCGGTGGCGGCCCACAAACGGGCGATGCAGTTGTGTAAACCCGGCTTGTTCGAATATTCCATCGAGGCCGAGTTCAACCATGAATTCCGGCGCAACAATGCACAGCACGCCTATCCACCGATCGTCGGCGGCGGGGAGAACGGCTGCATCCTGCATTACAACGATAATTCCGAACAACTCAACGATGGTGAATTGTTACTGATCGACGCCGGTTGTGAAATCGAGGGCTACGCCTCCGATATAACCCGCACCTTTCCGATCAATGGCGAATTCACCCCGGCCCAACGTGATATCTACGAAGTGGTGTTGCAGGCGCAGAAGGCCGCGATCAACAAGGTCAAACCCGGCAATCACTGGAACGATCCGCACAATGCCGCGGTCCGCAGTATCACCAAAGGATTACTCGAACTGAAATTACTCAAGGGCAACCTGAACAAGCTGATCAAGGACAATGCCTATCGACGTTTTTACATGCATCGGACCGGTCACTGGCTCGGACTGGACGTGCATGATGTCGGCGATTACAAGGTCGGAGAACAGTGGCGCTTGCTCGAACCGGGCATGGTGTTAACGGTGGAGCCCGGTATTTATATCGCGGCGCACAGCAAGGGCGTGCATCGCAAATGGTGGAACATCGGGGTACGCATCGAAGACGATGTATTGGTGACGCGAGATGGTCATGAAGTGTTGACCAGGGCATTGCCCTCGGCGGTGAACGACATCGAAGCCCTGATGGCCGGTTAACCGATGCGCGTTGATCAGCAAGTCTGTATCGTTGGCGGTGGCCTGGTCGGCCTGGCTGCGGCGATTACCCTGGCCCATCAGGGCCGCAAGGTCACCCTGCTCGAAGCCTCAAGTCTCGAGGCGCAGGACCCGCAGGCACTGGATGCGCGCTCGCTTGCGTTGTCCTATTCGACAATCCAGATTTTGCGCTCACTCGGGCTTTGGAACCAACTGCAGTCGATGGCTGCACCGATCAAGCATATTCATGTTTCCAGTGCCGGCTTTTTCGGCGTAACCCGGCTCGATGCCAGTGATCTGAAACTCGAGGCGATGGGCTATGTTATCGAATATCACCTGCTGCTGAAAATCTTACTGCGCCATGCTCAGCAGCATAGCGCTATCGATATTATCACCATGGCACAGGTTGACGCGGTCGAAGCGCAGGGCGAGCAACTGGAACTACATTATCAGCTGCATGAGCAGCCGCAAACCCGGAACTTCAACCTGGTGGTGGTAGCGGATGGTGCCAATTCACCGCTGCGCCAAAAGCTGGGGATAAGCGTTGACACTCTCGATTACCAGCAAAGCGCATTGGTCGCCAACATCAAACTGGCACAGGATGGCAATGGCTGGGCCTATGAGCGATTCACCGATGACGGGCCGCTGGCCCTGCTGCCCTTGCCCGGACAACGCTATGCCCTGGTCTGGACCCATGCCGCGGAACATATCGATCAACGCATGGCGTTATCCGATCAGGCGCTGCTGCAACAGCTGCATGACGCTTTTGGCTACCGTTTGGGTGAATTTATCGAAATAGGGACTCGGGCCCGTTTTGATCTGAAATTGACCCGGGCAAGCCGGCTGGTGGCCGGGCGTTGTGTATTGATCGGCAATGCAGCGAATAGCCTGCATCCGGTAGCCGGGCAGGGATTTAACCTGGCCTTACGCGATATTGCCCAGTTGTATGACAGTTTGCTGGATGTTGATTTGACTTCTGCTGCGGGCACGGATCAGCTGCTTGATTATCAGCGCTTGCGTCAGGCAGACCAGCAGCAAACCGTCGGTTATGGTCACGGCCTGGTGTCCCTGTTTTCCAATGACTTGCCAGTGCTCAATCACCTGCGCGCAGGTGCGTTGGCGGCGCTGGATCTGCTGCCAGCCTTGAAACGCGAGGTGAGCTGGCAAGGCATGGGTTACGGTGCCGGCTGCAGTAGCCTGATGCGAGGCGTCGACTGATGCACAAACTGGATGTGCTGGTGCTCGGTGCAGGGATGGTGGGGGCCAGCATTGCGCTGGTGCTGGCGCGCAAGGGTTTCAAGGTTGGCGTCATCGAGCGCCAGGAATTGGATGAGCAGGTATTTGATCCCCAGGATGCTATCGATTTGCGGGTGTCTGCAATCAGTCCGTCATCGCAACAGTTGCTGACCCGGCTCGGGGTATGGCCGATACTCAGGCTGCAGCGGGTTTGTGATTATCAGCATATGCGGGTATGGCATGAACAGGGTGCGGCGGAAATGGTTTTTTCCAGCGAGCAGATGGGCACCAGTCACCTGGGTACGATTGTCGAGAACCGCCTGTTACAGATGGCCCTGCACCAGCAGTTATCGGCTTTGGCCAATGCCAGTGTATTTAGCGGACTCGAGGTCAGTGCCATCGAACAGGATGGGGATAGGGTGCAACTGGCTACCAACAATCAGCAGTCATTTAGCGCCGAGCTACTGATCGCTGCAGATGGTCGCAACTCAACGGCTGCGCGCCTGTTACAGGTGCCGGTAATGGCTGGGTCCTACCAGCAAATGGCCATCGTCGCCAACGTCAACACCGAGCTGCCACATCACAACACCGCCTGGCAACGTTTCCTGGCAACCGGTCCGCTGGCTTTCCTGCCTTTGGGCAACGGCCAGAGCTCTATCGTCTGGTCGGCCGATGATGAACTGGCGCAGGCCTTGCTGGCGATGCCCGATAACGAGTTTTGCCAACGCCTGGGCGAGGCTTTTGAATATCGTCTGGGCCGGGTCACCGCCACCAGTCCACGCGCGAGTTTCCCCCTGCACTGGCACAGTGCAGAGCGGTGGTTGACCGGCCGGGTGTTATTGATCGGTGATGCAGCGCATGGTGTGCACCCACTTGCCGGGCAGGGGGTAAATCTGGGCTTCGGTGATGTGGCCCTGCTGGACCGCTTGCTGGGCGCTGGTGAGCCGGTGTTTCAACCCCGGCTGTTGCGTCGATTCGAGAGACAGCGCAAGGCGGAAACCGTGACCGCAACACATTTATTCACTGCACTGAAACAGCTGTATGCGCAGACCAATCCGCTGTTATGCCTGGCGCGCGATGTCGGCATGTCCGTGGTGGAGAAAAATCGTCTGATCAAGCGCCTGGTGATGCAATCTGCGATGCACAACATGGCATGATAGTTGATTCAGGCAGGTGATCCGTTACCCCATGCAATTTTAGCGAAATTAAACTATCATCCCGGGTAGCTTAACTCTGGCACAATTACATATGTTGAACCGGCATTAGTCCTATTGACCGGTTTAAAACTTCAATGACATCCAGCTTACAGATTGACTGATTATGGCATCCAGCGGAAATACCGGATTAAAGCGTATATTAAAGGCCACGATCTATTCCTGGCAGGGGTTCAGTGCGGCCTATCAACATGAAGAAGCGTTTCGCCAGGAATTGCTGTTGGCGCTAATCATGCTGCCGATCGGATTCATCCTGGGTGACAATGGGGTGGAAAAAGCCTTGCTGATGGGTACCGTCATCCTGCTGCCGCTGGTGGAAATTCTCAATTCGGCACTGGAGGCCGTGGTCGACCGTTTCGGCGGCGAATTCCACGAATTATCCGGCCGGGCCAAGGACATGGGTTCGGCTGCGGTTTTTCTCACCATCGTGCTGATGCTGGTCACCTGGACCCTGGTGCTGTTTTTCTAGTCATTATTGCTAGTAGATCTCTGCTTCCAGGCGCTGTTGAATTTGCTGGTGACAGCGCTTGGCCAACTCCTTTCTTGATTCCACCGCGCTGCTTTGCTCGGCAAAACAGTGGACCTGAACATCCGTACGCCAGCTACCGATAATATGCCACAGGGTGGTCATAAAGCTGGTATCGTCGTCCCAGGCGATGCCGGTATTGGGCTGGTGTCGGTGCAGATAGCTGATCATCACCGGGGTCACCGGTTTTTGCGCGCTGATCGCCGACTTGAACAGGCGTGGATGAAACGGTTTGACGCTGACGCCATCGGTGGTGGTGCCCTCAGGAAAAATGAGCACGTTATCGCCCTGTCGCAGAGCCTCGGTAATCAAAGTATTGCTTATTTCACTGCCCCGGCCGCGCTCGATAAACAGGGTTCCGGAAGCGGCACTGAGCCAGCCGACAAAAGGCCAGCCACGGATTTCCGATTTGGACAGGAAGCGCACATTGAAGAGCCCGCCTAGGACCAGAATATCCAGCCAGCTGATATGGTTGGCTACGATCAGGCTGCCTTCGATATCGGTCAGGGCCTGACGGTTATCACTGCTGACCTGGATCCGGCAACCGAAGATCAGCGCACAAAGCTTCAGCCACTGCCGAATCACCACTTTGTGCTGATGGTAATTGCGGTTGCGCAGATGGAACAGCAGGCCGGCGATCAGCATGCCGAGGGTCAGATGGATCAGGAACAACAGGGCGCGGATGACGAACAGACTAATTTTCATTGGGTGTTAAGCATACACAACTTGCTGGTAAGACTCAGTGCCGCGCGATTATGCCGTGAGCGATGTTTTTATCAAGTCCCGATTCCGCCCGGAGGTGGTGAGAAAATAATCCCTTTCGGGCATAATTCGCCCATAGAAACTCATCCCGCAACATGATTACCTATCCAGCAATCGATCCAGTGCTATTGCAAATCGGTCCACTCAAGGTGCACTGGTATGGCTTGATGTACCTGGTGGCTTTTGCCGTCGCCTGGTGGCTTGGCAGAAAACGCGCGGTTGATTCCAATGGCTTGATTTCCCCGGCGCAGATCGATGACCTGATTTTTTACGGGGCGCTGGGAGTGGTCATAGGCGGTCGAGTGGGATCGGTGTTGTTTTATCATTTCGATACCTTTGTCGCGGACCCGCTCTACCTGTTCAGGGTCTGGCAGGGCGGGATGTCGTTCCATGGCGGCTTTATCGGGGTCATGCTGGCGATGGCCTGGTATAAACGCAAACTCGGCTGCAGCTTTTTTCAGTTGATGGACTTTGTCGCACCGATAGTGCCGCTGGGTCTGGGCGCCGGCCGCTTCGGTAACTTTATCAATGGCGAGTTATGGGGTGCCCCGTCGACCCTGCCCTGGGCCATGCAGCTGCCCTGCGAACGGTTTCCGCCCGATATCTTTAGTGATTTTGCCGGTCCCTTGTGCCTGCAGGCGCGCCACCCATCGATGCTGTATGAAATGCTGCTCGAAGGCTTTGTGTTGTTCGCGCTGTTGTGGTTATATTCGCGCAAGCCGCGGCCGGTGATGGCGGTTTCCGCATTGTTCCTGATCGGTTATGGTTTGTTTCGCTCTCTGGTGGAAGTGATCCGTCTGCCAGATGCCCATCTCGGTTACCTGTTGGGCACCGATTGGTTGACCATGGGGATGCTGCTATCGGTGCCGATGCTGCTGGTCGGAATGTTTATGATGTTTATCGCTTATAGAAGAGTTGGATAATGCAACAGTATCTCGATTTGATGCGACATGTGCGTGATCATGGCGTCGAAAAGATGGACCGTACCGGTACCGGTACCCGCTCGGTGTTCGGTTACCAGATGCGCTTCGATCTGGCTGCCGGATTCCCGCTGGTGACAACCAAGAAATTACACCTGCGCTCGATCATCCATGAATTACTATGGTTCTTACAGGGCGATACCAATATCCGCTACCTGAAGGAAAACGGGGTCAGCATCTGGGATGAATGGGCGGATGAAAACGGTAACCTGGGTCCGGTCTATGGTTCGCAATGGCGTTCCTGGCCGACCGCCGACGGTCGCCATATCGATCAGATCAAGCAGGTGCTGGAACAGATCAGGTCCAACCCGGATTCCCGGCGTCTGATCGTCAGTGCCTGGAATGTCGGTGAGTTAGAGCATATGGCACTACCGCCATGCCATGCCTTTTTCCAGTTCTACGTGGCAGACGGCCGCTTATCCTGCCAGTTGTATCAACGCAGCGCCGATATCTTCCTGGGCGTACCATTTAATATCGCCTCGTACGCCCTGTTACTGATGATGGTGGCCCAGGTTTGTGGTTTACAGCCGGGTGAGTTTGTCCACACCCTGGGTGATGCCCATCTCTACACCAATCACCTGGAGCAGGCCAATCTGCAGTTGCAGCGCGAACCGTTTCCACTACCGACCATGCAGCTAAATCCGGCGATCGATAACTTGTTCGCTTTCCGCTACGAAGATTTTGAACTAAAGGATTATCAAAGCCACGAACATATAAAGGCCGCGGTGGCCGTATAACGAGTGAGGTAACGAGCTATGAATAATATTCAGATAGATGTGCAGACTGAGTATGTGGAAGAGCAGTCCAATCCGGAGCAGGATTACTATGTTTTTGCCTATACCATCACCATCATGAATAAGGGTAACCAGGCCGCTCAATTGCTCAACCGCCACTGGATCATCACCGATTCCAACCAGAAGATACAGGAAGTGCGCGGTGAAGGGGTGGTCGGGGAACAGCCATACCTGAAACCCGGCGAGCAGTTCGTTTACACCTCGGGCACCATGCTGGAGACCTCGGTCGGTACCATGCGTGGCAGTTATGAGATGGTCAATGAGGATGGTACTACCTTCGATGCCGCGATCGATGAATTCGTCCTGTCGACGCCGCGGGTGCTGCATTAACTGGCTCAGGCCCTGATGACCCTGAGATACAGCTATACCCTGCTGGCGCCGATTTATGACGTCATCGTCGATCGGGCCACGCGGGGTCTGCGCCAGCAAAGCCTGGCGAGATTATCAACACAGCGTGGTTCCAACATCCTGATTGCCGGCATCGGCACCGGGCTGGATATTCCCTACCTGGACAGCCAGGCGCGCTATACTGGTATAGACCTGACCCCGGCGATGCTGAATCGAGCTCGCGATCGGGCCAGGCAACGAAGCGAACTGAATATCGAATTACAACAAGCCGATGCTATGGACCTGCCGTTTGCCGACAATGAGTATGATGTGGTGATCATGCACCTGATTCTGAGTATCGTACCGGACTCGCTGCGGGCCCTGCATGAGGCCAGCCGGGTGCTCAAGCCCGGGGGGCAGTTGCTGGTGGTCGATAAGTTCTTGCGACGAGGTCAGTGGGCGCCGGGGCGACGCCTGATGAATCCATTCATACGGCATCTGGCGACCAAAACCAATGTCGTGTTCGAGGACTTGTTGGCTCGCTGTGACAACCTGGCACTGGTCAGTGACGAGTCGGCCCTGGCTAACGGCTGGTTTCGTCGGATCGAATTAACCAAGGCCGGTTAATCATAAACATAAATAATTACAACGGGGAAATATGGCGGTTTATGTCGTTGGGGATATCCAGGGCTGCTACAAGGCATTAAAAAAGTTACTGCAGTCAATTGGCTTCAATTACGATGCCGATCGCTTGTGGCTGGTTGGTGATGTCGTTAATCGTGGCCCGGATTCATTGAAAACCCTGCGTTTTGTCAAAGAACTGGGCGAGCAGGCAGTGACCGTACTGGGTAATCATGATTTACACCTGTTGGCGACCTATTATGGCGACCATAAACCGCGTTCCAGTGACACCTTTCAACCGGTGCTGAAAGCCAAGGATTGTGACTCCCTGCTCGAATGGTTGCGTTTCCGACCGATCGTGCATCACGATATCGATCTCAACTTTACCATGGTGCATGCCGGTATCTACCCGGGTTGGAGTATATCCAAGGCCTGCACGCTGGCCCGTGAGGTAGAAGCGGTGTTGCAGGGCAACAAGGCAGAATACCGCAAGTTTCTGATCGAGATGTATGGCAATGATCCGGTGA
>JASJBV010000144.1 GCA_030066335.1 Gammaproteobacteria bacterium | reverse complement strand
ATCAGGGCCTTGACCTGTTCATTGTCGCGCCTGACCGTTTCCCCCATCCACGCCAGGTGATACCACACCAGCAGGTCGGTGATGAATTGTTCGTCGTAATACTCGAGGATCTCCGGATCCTGCAGGATGTATTGCGCCATCATTGCCAGCTTCTGATAGGCCGGAAAACGGTTTATCAGGCGCTGTTCATTGGCCCGCAGGCAGTCCTTGATCAGTTGCAGGCTGTGGTCCGGTTCGTGCAATACCACCGGGTCGGCCAATGCGGCCAGCAGTGGGTCGCGGATCGCGCCGCCATGATGCAGGTAATTGTCCAGCTGTTGACTGTAGTCGTCGATCTGTTCCAGCAGCACCGGTACGAAGTTGACCACGGCCCTGGCCGCCGGTACCTGTTCCAGGTGCGCGGCCATGTCGACATAATCCTTGATGATATGCAGGTAGGTCCAGGGCTGGTGGAACACCCCGTTGCGCAGATCGCGATACTCCGGTTGATGCATGTGCCACAACAGCACGACATTCAACGGATTAGGGTCCTGGTTGTCCTGATCAGCTGACATGGTGGATATATTGGCCCAGCATTTCCGGGGTGACCAGGACTATACCATTGGGTGATACGAAAAAGCGCTTTTTATCTTCTTCCTGGTTGATGCCGATCTTGGTGCCATCCGGGATCTTGCAATGGCGATCGATAATGGCATGGGTGATCACACAATTCTTGCCGATCTCGACCTCGGGCATGACCACGGTGGAATCGAGTTCTGAATTTTCATTCACGAACACGTTGGAGAACAGCAGCGAATGCCGAATCGACGCACCGGAGATGATGCAGCCGCCGGATACCATGGAGTCGACGGCGAGGCCGCGGCGGTCGTCTTCATCGAAAATGAACTTGGCCGGCGGTAATTGCTCCTGGTAAGTCCAGATTGGCCATTGCTTGTCATACAGATTCAGTTCCGGGGTGATGCCAATGAGTTCCAGGTTGGCCTCCCAGAACGCATCGATGGTACCGACGTCGCGCCAGTAGGATTGCTTGCCGCTTTGCACATCGCGGAACGGATAGGCGAACACGCGGTATTTCTCGATCGCGGTCGGGATGATGTCCTTGCCGAAATCATGACTGGATCCCGGGGTGTCGTGGTCCCGGATCAATTGTTCGTAGAGGAATTCGGTGTTGAACACGTAGATTCCCATCGAGCACAGCGAGGTTTCATCGCGGCCGGGAATCGTCGCCGGGCTGTCGGGTTTCTCGGCAAAATTCTGGATCCGCAAGGATTCATCGGTGCCCATAACCCCAAAAGCATGGGCTTTTTCCACCGGTACCTCGATGCAGCCGACGGTGATATCGGCGCGGTTTTCGACATGGTGCGCGAGCATCGCACCATAGTCCATCTTGTAGATGTGATCGCCGGCCAGGACCAGCACAAACCTCGGATTGTGGATTCGGATGATATCCAGGTTCTGGTACAGGGAATCCGCGGTGCCCAGGTACCAGGTGTCTTCGTCCACGCGTTGCTGGGCCGGCAGCAGTTCGACAAACTCACCGAATTCACCACGGAACATCCCCCAACCGCGCTGGATATGCTGGATCAGGGAATGGGCCTTGTACTGGGTCAACACACCGATCCGACGGATGCCGGAATTGACACAATTGGATAAGGGAAAATCGATGATGCGGAACTTGCCGCCAAACGGAACCGCTGGTTTGGCTCGCCAGGCGGTCAGGTCCTTGAGCCGGGAACCGCGACCACCGGCCATGATCAGGGCCAGGGTGTTGCGGGTGAGGGTACTTATATATCTTGGTGAATCTTGCTCTGCCATGCATTAATCCAGTGGGTTTACGGGTATTGCCTGATTATTCATGCTGTCTGTGTAGGTTAGATGACATCCTCATGTGGTGTAATCATATTAGTGCATTTTAATTTAGCTGTTATTGTCTCAGATCATGATTATCATATATACCCTATTGCAAAATACCGGCAACAGCTACAGCGGAATATTTCAGTGACCAAAGCCAAAAAATCAGCCAAGCGTTTTTCTGCCGACCAGGAAAAAATCATCCAGGCCCGCCATCATGATCCCTTCAATTATCTCGGCTTACATCGTGGTAACGACAAGGCCAGTCTGCGCATCTATGCGCCGCATACCCGGGAAGTGTCATTGGCGCAATCGCGCGAATCCCTGCAGCGGATCGGTGACAGCGATTTCTTCGAGTGGAACGGTGCCAATGAAGATATAGTCGACCATGCCAAGCTGCTGCGGGAAGACGATAGCGGACAGCAGATTGAGTTTTATGATACCTATAGTTTCGCTGCGCAGCTCAGTGATTTTGATCTGCACCTTTTTGGTGAAGGGCGCCACTGGCATATCTACCGTTACCTGGGTGCCCACGTTAAAACTGTCGATGGTATCTCCGGGGTATTGTTCGCCACCTGGGCGCCTACCGCGCAACGGGTCAGCGTGATTGGCGACTTCAACCGCTGGGATGGGCGTACCCACCAGATGCGCAGCCGCGGCGGTAGCGGGGTATGGGAGTTATTTATCCCCGGGCTGCAGGCGGGTGATATGTACAAGTTCGAGATCCGTACCCAGAACAGTGAGCATATAGCCAAGAAGATCGACCCCTATGCCTTGCAGTTTGAACTGCGACCCAGTACCGCCTGCATCATCAGCGCCGAGAAATCCTATACCTGGTCCGACCATGAATGGTTGCAGGCCCGTCAGCAGCGGGATTGGTTGCGGACCCCGATGTCGGTTTACGAGCTGCACCTGGGCTCCTGGCGCCAGGGCGATGGCGAGAGTTTTCTGAATTATCGCGATCTGGCCGATCAGCTGGTGGAGTACCTGCAACAGACCGGTTTTACCCACATCGAGTTGTTGCCGATCACCGAACATCCGCTGGATGATTCCTGGGGCTACCAGACCACAGGTTATTTTGCGCCTACCAGTCGATTTGGCGATGCCGATGACTTCCGCTATTTCGTCGATACCCTGCATCAGGCCGGATTCGGTGTGATTCTGGACTGGGTGCCGGCGCATTTTCCCAAGGATGCACATGCGCTGGCCCGCTTCGATGGCAGTGGGTTGTATGAGCATGAAGATCCGCGCAAGGGGGAACATCCTGACTGGGGTACCCTGATCTACAATTACGGGCGCAACGAGGTGAAAAACTTCCTGTTGTCCAGCGCCCTGTTCTGGCTTGAGGAATTTCATCTCGATGGGCTGCGGGTGGACGCGGTGGCGTCGATGCTGTATCTCGACTATTCACGCGAAGACCAGGACTGGGTTCCCAATATCCATGGCGGCAACGAAAACCTGGAAGCGATTGAGTTTCTGCGTGAACTGAACACGGTCACCCATGAACAGTTCCCCGGCACCCTGGTCATCGCCGAGGAATCGACCGCCTGGCCGCAGGTCACGCGTCCGGTCAATCTCGGCGGCCTGGGCTTCTCGATGAAATGGAACATGGGCTGGATGCACGACACCCTGTCGTATATGCAGAAAGCACCGATATTCCGCCATTACCATCATAACCAGCTGACCTTCGGTTTGTTGTACCTGTTCTCGGAAAACTTCGTGCTGCCGTTCTCGCATGACGAGGTAGTTCACGGCAAGGGCTCGATGATCTACAAGATGCCGGGGGATGACTGGCAACGTTTTGCCAACCTGCGACTGTTGTATACCTATATGTTTACCTACCCGGGTAAGAAGCTGTTGTTTATGGGGTCAGAGTTCGCTCAGACCCGGGAATGGAACCATAAACAATCGTTGGACTGGCACCTGCTGGAATATGCCCCGCATGCCTGCATGAAGACCCTGGTGGGGGACCTGAATGATCTGTACAAGCATAACAAGGCCTTGTATCTGCATGATTTCGAACCCACCGGGTTTGAATGGATAGACTGTAACGACAGCGAGCAGTCGGTATTGTCCTATCTGCGCAAGGGTGATGGTGAACTGATTATCGTGATTCTGAATTTTACCCCGGTGCCGCGTGAAGGATACCGGGTTGGGGTGCCCGAGGCGGGACTTTACGAAGAAGTTTTGAATTCTGACTCCGAGTTCTACGATGGCAGTAACATGGGTAATGAGCATGATATAGCTGCCGAGGACCTGGAGTGGATGGGCAGGCCGCATTCACTGGAGTTGACTCTGCCACCCTTAGCCGGTCTGGTATTGCGGAAACGCCAGGGATGAACATCCTGTTCGTCACCAGTGAAGCCTATCCGCTGATCAAAACCGGTGGCCTGGCGGATGTCTCCGGTAGCCTGCCGCTGGCCCTGCAGGAGCTGGGGCATGATGTGAGCTTGCTGTTACCGGCTTACAGCACGGTCATGGACCGGGTCGATAACTACGAGGTAGTTGGCAAGACCCGCCATTACGAACATGATATCCGCCTGCTCGAATCAAAGCTGGCCGGTTCCGCGGTCAGGCTGTTGCTGGTCGATTGTCCGGCCGCGTTTGATCGACCCGGCAATCCCTATGTCGATGCTGCCGGCCAGCCCTGGGCGGATAATGCCTATCGCTTTGCCTTGTTTAACCAGGTCGCGGTGGATGTTGCGATGAATCGCCTGGGCATGGACTGGCCGGTGGACCTGGTCCATTGTAATGACTGGCAGGCGGGGCTGGTACCGCCGTTATTGAGCCTGTTCGCTAGCCATCCGGCATCCGTGTTCACCATCCACAACCTGGCCTATATGGGTTTGTATGATAAGCAGATCTTCTTCGAGCTGGGGCTGCCAGCGGAGATCTGGCACCTGGCAGGGGTCGAATTTCATGATCTTTTTTCATTCATCAAGGGCGGCCTCAGTTATGCCGACTGCGTCAACACGGTCAGCCCGCAATATGCGATGGAAATTCAGACTCCAACCTTCGGTTATGGCCTCGAGGGTTTACTGCAGCACCGGGCCGATCGCCTGTCCGGCATCATGAATGGCATAGATCAGCAGACCTGGGACCCGGCCAGCGACGACAACCTGGTGCAGAACTTCGATCGCGACAACCTGGAAAAGAAAACCAAAAACAAGCTAGACCTGCAGAAACGCTATGATCTGAAAAAGGCTAAGAAGATACCCTTGATTGGATTCATCGGTCGCCTGGTCGAGCAGAAAGGCCTGGACATGATCATCGACGCAATGCCGGAATTAACCGAGTTGCCGTTGCAGATGTTGTTTCTCGGCTCCGGCGAAAAGCATTATGAGCAGGCCTTGTTGAGCCTGGCTGAACAATACCCTGAATCGGTCGTCGTCGTCATCGGTTATGACGAGGAACTGTCCCACCAGATCGAGGCGGGTTGCGATATGTTCCTGATGCCCTCGTTGTTCGAACCCTGTGGCCTGAACCAGTTGTACAGCCTGGCCTATGCGACGATTCCACTGGTAACCCCGGTGGGTGGCCTGGTGGATTCGGTGGTCGATCATTCGGCGCAGACCATGCAGGATGGCTCTGCCACCGGCTTTATCCTCGAGTCGCTGGATGGACCGGGGCTGGTACAGGCGATCAAGCGGGCATTGGCGGTTTATGCCGAGCCAGAGCAGTGGCAGCAATTGCAGCTGAACGGGATGAAGCAGGATTTTTCCTGGCAGACTAGTGCGGAGCAGTATGTGGAGTTGTATGAGAAGGCGATAGCCTTGAATGCGGGCTGATATTACTCCTCAGTTCTCAGTACTGATCATGTTTTCACACGCAACAGCTTTCCTTGCTTCGTAGTAACTGACGTGTACGCGTGCGACCTACTTCTTGTCTACAGCAACAAGAAGTAGGCAAGAAATGCCGCCCCACACCGAGTGGCCTGCGGCTACCCGAAAATAGACGGATTTTGCAGGGCACGGGTCGATTCGCATCCCTGCTCAGGCGCCCCTCAGCGCACGTCCCTGTGCGCTGACCCTGCAAAATCCGCCTATTTTCGGCACTCACTGACGGGGAGAAAAAACCTAAACCCAAAATCTAGTCATTCCGGCGCAGGCCGGAATTCATTGCAGGGGTTGGCTCCGTCGTTAATGGATTCCCGCCTCGGCTTTGGCATCCTGCGTCGCCCTACCTCCTGCGTCCATGCAGTCGTGTGCGGGAATGACGGTGCTTAGCGGAGGGCGTTTTTTCACCCCATTCAAGCCCGCGGCAAAAGGGTGGTCAAATCGGGGGAAAACGGCAGGGACGCCGTTTTAGGTCCGGTAGCGGTTGGACCCGCGTCTGGACCGACCCCGATTTGGCCGCGCTTTTGACG
>JASJBV010000149.1 GCA_030066335.1 Gammaproteobacteria bacterium | reverse complement strand
CCGCTGCCGAGCCCGAGTAGACTTCTCGAATCTGCACCCGGTTCGGGGTTCCCGACGCGTATAGATACTGGTCGTAAGCCTCATCCCCGAATTGTTCGCGCAATTCACGGTAGGGGTTGCGGAGGGCGAACATCTGCTCCCGGTATTCCTCGCTATCGTTCCAGCCCTCACGAATCGCCCGATCCCTGAGTTGCAGCATCTCCAGCTGGTTTTGATCGACCGTGACCTTCATCGCCTGGATCGTATCAGCAGGCATGCCCACCGCGATCAACCGCTCCTCAAGGCTTTCCTCCTCGGCCGGATCAGAGTCATCCACCGCCTGCTCAACATTCCGGTTTTGCCCGGCCGGCTCGCGCTCATTCACCGTCTCAGCTGCCTGGGTTGCCGCCACCGCAAAAGTCTGCACCCGCTGTTCCAGGTTGATTCGCGCGGCAATATCCTCACTCAGGTCCTGTTCCAGCAGGATGATGCGCTGTTTGAGCTGATCGATCTCGGCGGCAGCGGAATTATCGGGCTGGCTGGTTTCAGCGATCATATCCACCTGGGCAGCCGGCTTGAACGCCAACCACAGCACTACGATGACCAGGCTGATATTGAGCAGGATTAATGGGGTATTCGACATGACAGGAATCCGGGGCTAAGCTGTTGGTTTCAGTTCAGCTTGTGTGACCCGAACAGTCGCTGTTAGTTCAGCTGGCATCGATGCCTGACCAGGCGATCAGGGACTCGCTGCTAGCCTGCTGCTGAAGGACAACGCACTGCTCAACAGACCCGTTCACCGGTTTCAGGCTCGAAGAACACGGCCTTGGTCAGGTCGAACATCAGGTCGATATTTTCCCCGGTGTTTTTCGCCTCGCTTGGATCGACCCGGCATACGGTCTTGGTATTGTTGAGCTCGATGAAGACCAGGGTGTCCGGACCGGTCGGCTCGACGATACCCACCCGGCAGTTGGCCCGATGAATTCCCTGATTGTCGGCATGCGAGGCAATGTCGTGGGTGATTTTTTCCGGGCGCAGACCGAGGATAATGGTTTTTCCGACCCAGCTTTCAAGCTCGGCGTTCTTGCCGTCTATCGGCAGGTAGAACTTGCCGGTCTCGTTGTCCAGCTCGATGCTGAGCTGATTATCCTGCTTGACTACCGGGCAGGGAATGAAATTCATCGACGGTGACCCGATGAAGCCGGCGACGAATTGATTGACCGGCTCATCGTATATTTCCTGCGGCGAGCCGAATTGCTGGATCACTCCGTCTTTCATGATCGCGATTCGCTGTCCCAGCGTCATTGCCTCGATCTGGTCATGGGTTACATAGACCATGGTGGTCCCCAGACGATTGTGCAGTTCCTTGATCTCGGTACGCATCTCCACCCGCAACTTGGCATCCAGGTTACTCAGGGGTTCATCGAATAAGAAGATGCTCGGCTTACGCGCCAAGGCCCTGCCCATCGCCACCCGTTGGCGCTGGCCGCCGGATAATTGCGAGGGTTTGCGATCGAGCAAGGGTCCTATCTGCAGCATTTCCGCCACCCGCTGGACGATTTCTTCCTGCTCCGACTCCGGCACCTTTCGAATGGACAGGCCGAAGGAAATGTTCTGTCTGACCGTCATGTTGGGATACAGCGCATAGGATTGAAACACCATCGCGATATCCCGGTCCTTCGGATTCAGATGGGTGACATCCCGCTGGCCGATGCTGATGGTTCCCGAGGTCACACTCTCCAGGCCGGCAATCATGTGCAGCAAGGTCGATTTACCACAACCGGACGGGCCGACCAGGATCAGGAAATCTCCTTCATCGATCTCGATATCGATCCCTTTCAATACATGGACATCACCAAAGCGCTTCTGGATGTTATCGATTTTTAAACCTGACATGACGTACCTATATGCTTGTTATCCCTTGACCGAGCCCGCGGTGAGACCCCGCACAAAGTATTTTCCGGCGACGAAATAAACCAACAGGGTGGGCAGGGCAGCGATAATCGCAGCCGCCATGTCCACGTTATATTGTTTAACCCCGGTCGAGGTATTGACCAGATTATTCAAGGCTACCGTGATCGGTTGTTTATCCCCGGCCGAATAGACCACGCCGAACAGGAAGTCATTCCAGATCTGGGTGAATTGCCAGATCACGCTGACCACGATGATGGGCCCGGAGATAGGCAGCAGAATGCGAAAGAAAATGGTGAAGAAGCCGGCACCGTCGATGCGCGCCGCCTTGACCAGTTCATCCGGCACCGACACGTAAAAGTTGCGGAAAAACAGGGTGGTGAATGCCAGCCCGTAGATCACATGCACCAGGATCAGCCCGGGTATAGTGCCGGCCAGGCCGAGAAAACCCAGGGTCCGCGCCATCGGCAGCAACACCACCTGGAACGGAATGAAACAGCCGATCAGCAGCATCGCGAAAAAGATGTCGGAACCGCGGAAGCGCCACTTGGTCAGGACATAGCCATTGAATGCTCCGATCAGGGTGGAGATCGCCACCGCCGGCACCACCATGCTGATCGAGTTCCAGAAATAACCCTTGAGCCCGCCGCAGTCAACGCCGATACAGGCCGAGGTCCAGGCCGCACTCCAGGCCTCGAAGGTGATTTGATCGGGCCAGGAAATCAGGCTGCCGGTGCGGATATCATCCAGGGTTTTGACCGAGGTGATCAACATCACGAACAACGGAATCAAAAAGTACACGGCGCCCAGCACCAGTGCAGAGTAGACGAAGGCTCGCCCTAACAATGATTGCTGTTGATTTTGCTCAACCACGCCGGGTACTCCTCAATTCAGAATACAGGTAAGGCACGATGATCGCGGCCACTGCACACAGCATCATCATCGCGCTGGCGGCACCGATCCCCAGTTGGCCGCGGGTAAACGCGAAGGAGTACATGAAGGTTGCCGGCAGGTCGCTGGCATAACCGGGGCCACCACCGGTCAGGGCCATGACCAGGTCGAAGCTCTTGATCGCGATATGCGACAGGATGATGATGGCGCTGAAAAAAACCGGCCGCAGGCTGGGAATGATTATACTGCGATAAATCCGCGGCAGACTGGCACCGTCAACCTGCGCCGCCTTGATGATGGAATCGTCGATACCACGCAGCCCGGCCAAAAACAGGGCCATGACAAAACCGGAAGATTGCCAGACCCCGGCAATGACGACGGTATAGATCGCCATCTCCGAATTGACCAACCAGTCGAAGGTAAAATTCTCGAACCCCCACTCCCGCATCAGTCGCTCCAGGCCGAGCCCGGGGTTCAGGATCCATTTCCACGCGGTACCAGTCACGATAAACGACAGCGCCATTGGGTACAGGTAGATGGTACGCAACGCACCCTCGGCGCGAATCCGCTGATCGAGCAGAATCGCCAGGAAGATGCCGATAATCAGGCAGAAGATGATGAACAGGCCACCGAAAATGACCAGGTTTTCCGCCGCTACCCACCAGCGCTCGTTCGCGAACAATCGCTCATACTGCTGGGTTCCCGCCCAATCATAGCGCGGCAGCAGGCGTGACTTGGTAAACGACAGGTAGGCATTCCACAGGATAAAGCCGTAAATGAATATCAACGTGGCGACAAAGGTCGGGGCGACGACGATCTTCGGCAACATGGCCTGGACCAGGTCACCCCAATTGCGCTTGTCTGTGGATGTAGACATCGGCTCGGCGGCAGGCTAGTCAGTCGAGTCAGCCCCTCTCCTGATGAAAGGGGCTATCACAACTACTTGGCGCCCTGCACTGCTGAAGCGAGTTTCCGCGCCGCGTCGCGGGATGACATATCCGAGTTGAAGAAGGCGGTCACCGTGTCGTAAATCGCTCCCTGCACCGAGGAAAAGGTCGACATGCCATGCGCCATGCTCGGTACCAGTTGGCCGGTCTTGGAACTGGAGACGAATTCAGCCGAGGAGTCCTTGGCGCAGCTGTCGAATTTCGCCATCGACATACCCAGTCGCGCCGGGATCGAACCCTTGTTCAGGTTGAACACTTCCTGGAATTCGGGCTCCATGATGATACGGGCCAGATCGTTCTGCGCCTGCTTGGCTGACCTGTCGCGGACTTCAAACATGGCAAAACTGTCGATATTGAAGGTAAAGGCCCCGGCGGTTCCCGGCGCCGGCAGACAGACATAATCCTTGCCGGGTTTCTTACCGGCGGCGGTGAATTCGCCCTTGGCCCAGTCACCCATGAATTGCATGCCGGCCTCGCCCTTGATCACCATTGCGGTGGCCAGGTTCCAGTCACGGCCGGGAGAGTCCTTGTCGGTGTACTTCTGGACGGTTCTGAGCATATCGAAGGATTTGACCATGGTCGGGCTGTTGAGGGTTTTTGAGTCGAGGTCGACGAAGGCCTTGTTAAAGAAATCGGCCCCACCGATACCGAGCACGATGGACTCGAAGGTGGTCGCATCCTGCCAGGACTGGCCGCCGTGGGCGACTGGAATCATGCCGGCCGCTTGAATCTTTTCCGCCGCTACCGCAAATTCTTCCCAGGTGGTGGGGATTTTAGCGCCGGCCTTCTCGAATACCGCGGGGTTGGCCCACATCCAGTTGACCCGGTGCACGTTGACCGGGGTCGCCACGTAATTGCCGTCATATTTCATCACATCGGAGACGACCTTGGGTAACAACTGGTCCCAGTTGCCGGCCTTGGCGACGCTGTTCAGGTTAGTCAGAGTACCCTCATCACCCCATTCCTGGATGGTTGGACCCTTGATCTGCGCCGCGGTGGGTGGATCACCGGAGACCACGCGTGATTTCAACACGGTCATGGCACTCTCGCCGCCACCACCGGCTACCGCCATGTCCTGCCATTTATGCCCGGCGTCTTCCAGCAATTGTTTCAGTACTGCTACCGATTTGGCTTCACCACCCGAGGTCCACCAATGTAATACTTCAACCTCTCCCGCCCAGGCACCCACGGGTAGGCTCAGGCAGCAGGTCAGGGTTGTCAGTTGGGTTAATTTCCGCAGCGTTTTCATGTTTCTCTCCTGGTGGTGTTGCTATTGTTAGTTTTTTGTCTCGCCATAATAAAACTTACTTATTCAGCGAGTGAATTGTTTTATTGTATTCCTATTTTTTGCATTAATAAACCGTATAAATCAGACTAATCCTTTGCTCCAGACCCGGGCTCGAGGCCGGGCTTTCACCCACTGTCAAAGCTGAAACCCTGGCGGGATAATAGCTGATCCAAGCTCTCCAGCAACAGAGCCATTGCATCGGCAAGCGCGAATGGATCGGTTACGCTAGTTCGGATCAGGTGCTCGAGCTGTTGCTGCATGGACCCGGGTAACAGCTCGCATTGCGCGCAGAATTCCAGCAACCTCTTCTCGCCCGGGTGCGGCATCCGATTCAGGGCAAAAATGATATCGAAGTAACTGGCAAGAAATGCCGTGGTACGGTGTTGCAGGCTGATGATATCCCTGCGACCGACCGCGAGTTCCAACTGGTGACGATAGGAAGATAGATTCTTGCTCAACAGCGGGTAATTCTGGTCGATAATCGCGCGTCGCAAAGGCTCGGGGTAAGGCTGCCGGCATTGTTGCTGCAGGCCGGCAAACCATTGCTCCGGATCATACCAAATGCCCGAGTTCAGGACGTTATACCAAACACAGGTGGAATAGCCGATCCCCGGCTGATGCCGAATGAATAACCGATCCAGTTGCTGTTCGATCCAGCGGCAATCCCGGAACATGATGTCGAAATGCAGGCCGCTACCAGCCTCGATCCATTCATCACCTGGCTCCCAGTTCCGGTTGTCGATTTCTGCGTCGATTGAATGTTGCAGGGCAATGCCTGCGCGATCCGCCACCGGAACCTCAGCGCTGCTGTAGATGTAGATATCGACATCTGAAAAGTCATCGCTAAAAGCTGAAGTTCTGGAGCCACCCAGGACTATGGCTTCAACCATCGGTAAAGCCTGGTATTCCTGGCACAGGCGATCTATGCTTGCCTGAACTTGATGGTCTTTATTCGGCATAATCTTATGGCTAGCGGCCAGGGGTTTGTTGATTGAGGAGAAACCCTGCAAAAATGACCTGTCATCCCAGCCATGGCAAGATTAAACTCTCGATTGCACACTAGCAAGCTTACCTCGGCGACCACTCTTATGTCAGCGCAAGCGTTTAACCGCAATTTCCTCTGGAT
>JASJBV010000148.1 GCA_030066335.1 Gammaproteobacteria bacterium | reverse complement strand
AGTTTGCATCCTCGGCGATACCCAATCAGTATATTTTTTCACTCTGGTCCTGTTTACAGGGTTTTGCAGCTACCCGGGTTTTGCGCCGGTTGCAGATTGGTATAGCACTGCCAGTCAAGATTCAATGAATTGTTGTTTTCGAAAGCTTTAGTATTGGGGCTCAACAAAAGCTTGCGGCCAGGCCCAAATTCATCATCCTTGAGTCTTACTTCAATCGTACCGTCATACCTTATAACCAGCGCAGAGATCAGTTTATGATTTTTGAACATTGCGTCCTGCAACCCGATTTCCTCTTTTATCGGCCATTTATTGTGCTGCAGGTAATATTCAGTAGCCCCCATTTTTACCGTGGTGATTTCCACCAGCACATTGGATAGTTTTGCTTTCTGCGCAAAATTGTCCGTCATCGTCTCGCTAATGCTGCTATCACTGTCCGAACTGAAATAAGAAAATACTCTTGATAACAGGCCTGGCTCCTGCCGGGTTGGTGGTCGGGCAGATGAGGGAGCAGGCTTCGGGGTGGCGGTGAGCTGTGGTTCTGGCACCTTTAGTACCTGTTGAATGAATGAGGCATCAGAAAATAAATTGATCGTCGCTGTTGCAAATGCTCTTTCGATAACCCTGGCGGCATTAGCATTACTTTTCCAGTTATCGTAATAACCGGTGGTTTGGGTCTCGAATAGCGGAGCTTTACCCGGGTGATCGAAAAGCTGCCAACTTACGCTGAGCTGGACACGATTTTTCAGGAAAAACGATGGCCGCAGTTGTTTCGCCGACAGATATCTTTGCGAATCTCGCATGGCGGCACAGCTTTCCAGGTACATGTCCATAATTACAGCTTTTAAATAAAGACCGTTTGCCTGCGCCAGTTTTTGTTGCAGGAATAAATCTGTGGTGAAATCAGCGGCATATCCCAGGTTCTCAATCGCTCGCAACAGGCTGAGCCGAATGGAAGACTCACTTGGAAATAAGCGACTATGATAGGAATACACTTCCGGTGATGTTATTGCACCGCGGGGAGAACAATGAGTGCCGATATAATAAACCCCGAGTTTTGTCGATTGGTTGGTTTGCGGCGCTTTCCTCCAGTGATATTCCACGTCAGTGATGATCAATGGTCGTGACGGTTTGCCATCGGGGAGAATAATCGCATTATTTTCCGTGGCCTTGTTAAATGACCTGTCAGGGGTTGTGGTGGTCGGCGTGATAGTCGTCAGGTTGTCGGTGGCTGGATTCTTATCCGAGTAATGGGTGTTACCCTGCTCATCGACCCATTTATAAAGTTCGGCATTTACCTGGGCTACAGGCAGCAGCAATATCCACAGCAATCCAACCAATGCTAGCCGGTTCATACGATCCCCATTATTTTTACCCAATCTGTTTGCTTATTCATATAGCATAAGCGAACAGTTTAGCCGAATACGGATTGAACGGGGTATGTTCGTAGCCGGCGAAATAGTGCGACTAAAGTCACTAAGCTATTGATGGAAGTCAGAAAAGCTGCGTTCTGCGCTGTGCGGATGGGTTATTGATGTTACATTCATTAATAACGCCATGGTACTTTTTATCTGATATTGACTGATGCCGGTTTCTGAAACGATCTTGATCTCGATGGGTCTGTTGACCATCGCTATTGTCGCCGCCGGGCTATTGCGCAATATGTCGATACCCTACACGGTGCTGTTGGTATTGATCGGCATCGGCCTGTCGGAACTGGCGAAGATCTGGACCCCGTTACAGGGCCTGCACCATTTTCAACTGACCCCGGACCTGGTGTTTTTCGTGTTCCTGCCGGCCCTGATCTTTGAATCCGGTCTGAGCCTCGATTCACGCCAGCTGCTCAAGGACCTGGCGCCGATTCTAAGCCTGGCGATCCCGGCTTTGCTGATTTCGACCACCCTGGTCGGTCTTAGCCTGTGGCTGCTGCTGGACATCGATCTGACCATCGCCCTGTTATTCGGCGCCCTGATTTCGGCCACCGATCCGGTGGCGGTGGTGGCCTTGTTCAAGGAGCTGGGTGCACCCCTGCGTCTGAATGTACTGGTCGAAGGCGAGTCCCTGTTCAACGATGCCACCGCGATCGTCGTGTTTACCATCCTCCTCGGCATGGTGGTCGAGGGCAGCCAGATCAATGTCCTCACCAGCCTCGGCGCGATTGCCGAGTTTTTCCGGGTGTTTATCGGCGGGGCCCTGGTGGGGGTGGTGATCGGTCTGCTGGTCAGTGAACTGCTGTATCGCCTGCAAAGCCATAACAGCGCGATCCTGACGATGTCGATCGTCAGCGCCTACAGCAGTTTCATCATTGCCGAGCATGGCCTGCATGTGTCCGGGGTCATGGCCACGGTTACCTCGGCAATGGCCCTGGGTATTTACGGCCTGACCCGGTTGTCCAACGAGGTCAAGCCGGTGTTGGCTGAAACCTGGGAGTTGATCGGGCTGGTGGCCAATTCGCTGTTGTTTCTGCTGGTTGGCTTGTCCATCAACAGTGAGCAATTACTGGCTGATATCGACCTGATCCTGATCGTGGTATTAATCGTACTGCTGGCCCGCGCGGCCTCTGTCTACAGCCTGCTGCCGACCACCACTCGCCTGTTCAGGCTGCCGCGGGTGTCGATGGCGGAGCGACATATCATGTGGTGGGGCGGGCTCAAGGGCGGGCTGGCGATTGCGATCGTGTTATCGATTCCGGAAACCGTACCCGGCCGTGATCTGTTGATCAACCTGACCCTGGGGGTGGTGTTGTTCAGCCTGATGGTCAATGCCTGGTCGATACGCCCGCTGATGCATCGCCTGAAGCTGGACCGCCTGAGCCAGGATGAACAGGCCGAACTGGAGCAGGGCCTGCATCACGCGTTGAATGCCTCGTCCGCTATGCTCGAACGCTTTCGCGACCTGGGCGTCATCTCGGATAAACTGAACCAGCATTTGAGCGGGGAAAACGAGCAAACCTTCAGCGGCAAGGCACCGGTGCTGGGCGGTGAACAGACCTGGCGCAAGGTATATTTATCGGCCCTGCGCATGGAATCGGATACCCTGGACCATCTCTACCAGACCGGCTTGATCACCCAGTATACCTTGCTCGACCGGCGGCATAGCCTGCAGATGGACCGCGAGGCCTACAGCCAGCAACACCTGATGGACATGATGCAGCACGATATGGCCGTCAGCAATCTGTTCAAGACCATGGAAATGTGGATATTACGCAAGCTCAGGGAGAAGAACTGGGCCGCCGGAATCCTGTCCAACTACCAGCGGCGGCGCCTGAGTCATCATATTCAGCGCAATATTGCCGGGATGGCAATGTCGCAATCGGTGGTTGAAATGCTCGGCGAATCTGACGCGGAAGACTCCGCGGTCGTGTCCGCGATCATGCACCTGTATCAACATCGTTTCGATCGCTGGCAACAGCGATTGCAGGCCCTGCACCGGGATTTCCAGGAGTATTTCGAAACCATCGAGGAAGAGTTGTTCGCCCGGGCATCGATGGTGGCGGCGCAGCTTCATGTCGAGCAGGAGTTCCATCATGGTCAGATCGGGATCAAGGCCTACAACCGGATCAGCAAGCTGATTCAGCAGGTGTTGAAACAACGCAACCAGGTGATCGATGTGGCGCGCTTCTATGCCGAGAGTATTGCCCAGGTGCCGCTGTTCGCCGGTTTGTCCGACGAGGTATTACGCCAGCTCTCCCAGCATGCCTACAGCGTCACCTTTCTGCCGGATGATGTCATTATTGGTGAGGGTGATCACGGTGATGCCCTGTACATCATTACCCATGGCGAGGCCGAGGTAACCAAGCAAACCGAGTCTGGGGCTTGCCACCTGGGGGATCTCAAAGAGGGTGATTTTTTCGGTGAGATGGCCCTGCTGGGTGATCAGGTCCGCACCGCCACGGTGGCCGCGGTATCGGCGATGACCCTGATCCGGATCACCCGGCAGGACGTGGTCAAGGTGGCCCGGCTGTATCACGAGGTTCAACAGCGCCTGGAGCGGGCGCGGGATGAGCGGATCGAGGCCGGACGAAAACAGGTACATTAAGTCGGGATTTTTTGCCTGATCCGGATCGTACAATTCGCAGACTGTGACCGAAGCTCCATTTACAGGTTTAATCTCCGTTATAATGTTCCTTTTTCTGCGGCTACGAATATGCAACAACATCTGAATGACCAGGCGATAGCGCGCTGGCTGCTGGTATGTGCGGTATTGATATTTGCCATGGTGATCCTGGGCGGGGTTACCCGCCTGACCGGTTCCGGTCTGTCGATGGTCAACTGGCATCCGATCCATGGGGTGATTCCACCACTCAACGAACAGCAGTGGCTGGAGGAGTTTGCCAATTACCAGCAGTCGCCGGAATTTCAGAAAATCAACTACGCGATGGATTTGCCGGGATTCAAGCAGATCTTTTATTTCGAATATGGCCATCGCATGCTGGGACGCCTGATCGGCCTGGTGTTCCTGATACCCTTCCTGTATTTCTTTTTCACCCGCAGGATCAAACCGGGCCTGACCCCGAAGCTGATCATCATGTTCATTCTCGGCGGCCTGCAGGGGCTGCTCGGCTGGTATATGGTTAAAAGCGGCCTGGTCGATAATCCGCATGTCAGTCAGTATCGCCTGACCGCACATTTGACCGCGGCGATCCTGATCTATGTGTTCATCCTGTGGACGGCCTGGAGTTTGCTCAATAGCCGAGAGGACAGCCTGAGCTTTCAGGGTCCCGATATCAAGGGCTTGCGCCGGGCCGGGCATGTGCTGATGCTGTTGCTGCTGATTACAATCATGTCCGGTGGTTTTGTCGCCGGTCTCCAGGCTGGCTTGATCTACAATACTTTCCCGACCATGCACGGGCAGTGGATACCCGATGGGCTGTTTTCCCTGTCTCCGTTCTATCTCAACTTTTTCGAAAACATGGTTACGGTGCAGTTCGACCATCGTCTGTTGGCGATCGCTACCGGTCTGGCGCTACTGGTGTATTGGCTGCTGTCCAAGCGCTATGATTATGATCCGGCCACCGCAACCAGTTTCAACCTGGTCGGACTGATGGTTATCGTCCAGGTGATGCTCGGTATCAGTACCCTGCTGCTGCATGTACCGGTCTGGCTGGCGGCCAGCCACCAGGGTGGTGCGCTGCTTTTGTTAACGGCCCTGTTATATAATATGCATAGACTATCCAGGTTGAAGGCCGGATAAACAATCGCTGCACGGGTAAACCGGGGCAACCAGGCTCTGGCCCTATTAAAAATGCAATCCATACCCAGGTGATAACAAGAGATAGTTATGAGTAATCCATTCCAGGAGCAATTCCTCAAGGCCGGGCTGGTCAGCAAAGAGCAGGTAAAAAAAGCCAACCAGGCCAAATCGAAAAAGCAACATCAGCAGAAAAAACAGCGCGGTAGAAAGCAGTTGCAGGCAGATAAAGATGCAGCTGCATTGAAAGCACGCCAGGCAGCGCAACAGAAGGCTGAGCATGATCGTGAATTGAATCGCCAACGGCAGGACCAGGCCCAGCTCAAAGCGATATCGAAAGAAATCGATCAGCTCATTCGCGAGCATCACCTCAAACGTGATGAAAGCTGCGATATCGCCTACAATTTCGAACACCGGGACAAGGTCAGGCGCATTTATGTCAATGCCGAGATGAAGCAGAACATCGTTGCCGGCAAACTGGGTATCGCCCGTATCGAGGGCCGTTATGAATTGGTGCCGATGGCTGTCGCCCAGAAAATCCAACAGCGTAACGACAAGCGTGTGGTGTTGTTTGAAACCGAAGCGCAAACCGCCGATGCCGACGATGCCTATGCCGATTACCAGGTGCCTGATGACCTGATGTGGTGAGAGGATGAACTACTGCCTTGATGGCCGGGCCCGGTCCTCAGTCACCGCCACCTCCGCCACCATCTCCACCGCCCCAGTCGCCGCCGCCACCACTATCGATATACCCACTATCACTGCTGCCGCGGCCCAGGGGTAGCCTCAGGATTAACCAGATCAGCAGGCTGACCAGGAAGAAAATGAACCCAAGCGGAGCCAGCACGCCTTGCAGCGTTCCATCCGAGGCCAGGTCGGTGTAGTGCCAGCATAAGAACATACCGGTCAGGATGAGAACGAGTGATTTCATCGCTTGCGTTGGTTTTGGTTAAATCTAAGT
>JASJBV010000147.1 GCA_030066335.1 Gammaproteobacteria bacterium | reverse complement strand
CAGCGCCCAGTCCGCGCGGTCATGCGGAGCGATGGCCAGAAGTAAAAAGTGGATCGCGAACAGGATGGTCAGGATCAGTAAAAAGCGGTTATGCGAGATGGTCATAGCTGTGTATCCTTTTGTTTGGCTGATTCTAGCAGGCATATCCATTGATAACCTGATCGAAATCAATAACTTACGATTTTTTCAATTTCGCTTAACCCCATTCGCCGGGGGCAAACGTTATCTCAGTACCAACAACAATGGAGATAACTCATGCATAAAATGACAACCATAACCAGCCTGGCGCTGACCCTGATGATCTCGGCCTGCGTCCAGGAGCAGGCCTCCCTCGAAAGCAGAGAGCAGGAACAGGTGGTGTTACCGGCACCCACTTTGACCCCGCAGCCGCCGGCCGAGGAAGTAAAGAAACACAAGCCCATGATCGCGCAGCGCTTCAATCCGGCGCCGCCGATGCTGATGGAAAAATCCGTCAGCATCGGCTCCGGTGCGGTTGCGCAGGATGCTGCGATCGACCAGTATGCCCCGACCTATAGCGTCAACCGCGACAATTTCGGCCAGATCGATGAAAACCCGGTGCATCGGGTTAGTGAGCAGCCGGTGTCGACCTTCAGTATCGATGTCGATACAGGTTCCTACGCGGTAGTACGCTCGCATCTCAACCAGGGCCAGTTACCGCCGACTAACGCGGTACGCATCGAGGAGATGATCAATTACTTCGACTATGCGTTCAATCAGCCGCGAACCGCTGATCTGCCGTTCAGCATCAGCAGCGAGGTTGGGCCCAGTCCATGGGATGCCCACACCCAACTGGTGCAGATTGGCCTGCAGGCGCTTACGCCCGAGCAGCAACGTAAACCGGCCAACCTGGTGTTCCTGATCGATGTGTCAGGCTCGATGAATTCGCCGCAAAAGCTGCCCCTGCTGAAAAACGCGTTCCGCCTGCTGGTCAAGCAGTTGGATGAAAACGACAAGATCACGATGGTCGTGTATGCCGGCAGCTCCGGGGTGGTGCTGGAAACCACCGATGGAGACCAGAGAGGGACTATTCTCGCCGCGTTGGACAAGCTGTCAGCCGGCGGTTCCACCCATGGTTCGGCCGGGATCCAGCTGGCATACCAGATGGCTAAGCAGTCGTTCATCGAGGATGGCATCAACCGGGTGATTCTGGCCACCGATGGCGATTTCAACGTCGGTACCGTCGATCACGCTGCGCTGCTCGACCTGGTCGAACGCCAGAAAAAACAGGGCGTTGCCTTGACCACCCTGGGCTTCGGCCGCGGCAATTACAACGATCACCTGATGGAGCAGCTGGCCGACCATGCTGATGGCAATTATGCCTATATCGATAACCTTAACGAGGCGCGCAAGACCCTGGTCGAGCAGGTATCCGCAACCCTGCAGACGGTGGCCAAGGACGTCAAGATCCAGATCGAGTGGAACCCGGCCGAGGTTGCGGAATATCGTCTGATTGGTTACCAGAACCGGGTGTTGCAGCGCGAGGATTTCAATAACGACAAGGTCGATGCCGGCGAGATCGGTGCCGGGCATACGGTCACCGCGTTGTATGAAATCACCCTGACCGACAGTGCGCGAAGCCGCATCGATGAGCTGCGTTATCAATCCGGCGTACCCCAGACTTCGACCAACACCGGCGAACTGGCCTGGCTTAAACTACGTTACAAGAAACCGCAGGAAGACCGGTCGCAGCTGATCGAGCAGGCCCTGCACAAGCGCGCGATCAAATCCGATCTGAACGCGGTCAGTGATAACCTGCGCTTTGCCGCCAGTGTCGCGGCCTTTGGTGACCTGCTGCGCGGCGGCCAGAATCTGCAGCAATTCGATTATGCCGACGTGGCGAAACTGGCCAGCCACGCGCGCGGCCAGGATAAGCATGGGTACCGCGCCGAGTTCATCAGCCTGGTCGAATTGGCCGAGGCATTGGATTCCGCCGGCTGAATCATTCAAACTATAAGGTTATGCAACAAGATAACCTAACCGACGAAGCATTGTTTGCAGCCTATCGCGATGGCGATATGGCTGCATTCGATGCGTTATACGCCCGTTACCGCCAGCCGGTGTTCCTGTTCCTGCTGCGGCGCGGACATATCCATGCCGTTGCCGAAGACCTGTTCCACGATTGCTGGATGCGGGTGGTGGACGACCGTGGCCAGTTTGACGGCAAGCATTTTCGCGGCTGGATCTACCGTATCGCACGTAACCTGAGTATCGACCAGATCCGCAAGGCGCAGATCCGTGCCACCGATGATGTCGATCCGGCAGAGGCCAGCGTGAACCCGATTTCGACCCAACGCCAGCAAGAGGCCGAGGATTGTATCGAGCTGATCAAGCACAGCATCGGGGTGCTGCCAATGGAGCAACGCGATGTATTCCTGTTACACCAGGAGGCGGAATTGACCCTGCAGCAAATCGCCGAGCTGATGGCGGTGGGTCGGGAAACGATTAAGAGCCGATTGCGTTATGCGATGCAACAACTGAAACAACTGATGGCGGACTGTTTATGAGCGAACAAGACGATTTGAAATTAACCGCGTTGTATCAAAAGTCCCGCCAGGAACAGCCGTCGGCCGAACTCGACCGGCAGATCCACAATGCCGCGAGCCGGGCCATTTACCAGAAAAGCCGCCACTGGTTGTGGCGTTTTTCGACCGCGGCGGTGGTGTTGCTGAGTTTTTCCGTGGTGTTGAATTTACTGGTCGACGAGATGGAAGGCCCGGAGACGCTCGTTGAGGAACAGGTGCTGCCGGAATCGATGGATATGGCCCAAGCACCCGCACCGGTTGCCGAGGAAGAAAGCGCTGCCGGTGCGCCTGCCGAGTTCAGCGCCGCGCGCAGAGCACCGCTGATCACAGAAGCGCCAGCACCATCTGCCCCGGCGTTAGCCAAGGAGAAGAAGCTCAGTGCCGAGCCGATGTTGAGTTCACGAATGCTGGGCGAAGATTCGGCGGTCGCATCAAGGATGCAGGATGCCACCCAACCCGTGCAGGAGATTCCGCGGCTGCCGTTTACCCTGGCCGAGCTGCTCGAGCTGGCCGAGGACTTGCGTGGGGTAGAGCGGGCGGACGCCACGATCAATCTATACCACAAAGACAAGTTGATCCTGCGGGTGCAGCCGCAAGCGGACAGTGTTCGCTACATGGCCTGGCCCGGTGCCCATGTACTGGGTGTCAAGGTCGACTGGTTCTACAAACCACAGAGCTTCAATCGATGTTCACAACCGGTGCCCTACCGGCGCTGTGAGCTGAGCGAACAAGTCGAAGGATTCTTCGAGGGGCAACGGCTCGATCACATCCGCTGGAGCCAGCAGCCTGGTGAGTGATCATCAGGCACTGCAAAGACTGATCAGGGACAGAATTCCCCTGGCTGATTTCATGCAGTTCGAGATCACCGAGCTGTCGGCCATTGCTATCCGGACCCGAGCACCCTTGCCGAACAATATCAACATTCACGGCACTGCCTTCGCCGGCAGTCTGTACAGCCTGGCGATGCTAACTGCCTGGGCGATGCTGACCCATTGCCTGCAGCAGCACGCGATCGAGGCGGAGCTGGTCGCGGCCAAAGCCGAGATCCTGTATCGCAAGCCGGTAACCGGAGCTATCGAGTGCCAGGTCAGTCTCGATCCGTCTGCTGTCGATTCGTTCATCGGCCAACTCGAGCGCAAGGGCAGGGCGAGAATGCCGGTCGAGGTAAGCATCGGTGACCAGGCGGCAAAGATGCAGGCGCAGATGGTGGCCACGGTAGCAGCGGTATGAAGCAGCCATTCGAACGCCTGTTCTTCGCGTTATGGCCAGATGCCAGTCTGCGTGAGCAGATTACCGGCCTGCGCAAGGCCTTACCCGGCCTGGACCAGGGGCGTTTGCTGGTAGCAGGCAACCTGCACCTGACCCTGCATTTTCTCGGTAACATCGAACTGGAGCGGATCGACTGTTTCCTGCAGCAGGCGGGCAAGGTCAAAGCCCGGTCATTCAGCCTGGAGCTGGATACCCCGGGTTATTTCAAGCGGCCGCAGGTGGCCTGGCTGGGATGTCAGCGGATACCAACCGGACTGGTGGAACTGCATCGGCAGTTAGGTGAGCACATCGAAAACTGTGGATTCAAGGTCGAACACAGGGCTTACAGCCCGCACATGACTCTGGCACGTAAAATCAGGAAGCGACCGGAGCTGCCAACAACGGTTCAGGCACTGCCCTGGCAGGTAAATGAATTCGTGTTGATAAAATCGGTCAGTGTCGAGGGCGGCGTGGAATACCGGGTCAGGGAGTCCTTTCCGTTGCAACCAGCCTAGATTCGAATCAGACGATACCGGCTTGCTCCCGCAGTCGCTGCATGTCCAGCACCTCGATGTGGCAATCCCTGGCGGTGATGATGTGCTTGCTGGTCAATTCCTTGAGCAGGCGCGAAAAGGTTTCCGGTTGTAGCGACAGTATTGAGGCGATCGCGCTTTTCGGGATATCCAGATCGAATTCCTGACCCTCGTGCATCGCCTTATCCAGAAAATAAGTCGCCAGCCGGTTGCGCCCGGTCAACAGGCTCAGGCTTTCAATATCTCCGATCAGCTCATGCAGGCGTTTGCTCAGGTCACCCATGATCAGTAAACAGGTATCCGGTGATCGAACCAGAATTTTCTGAAATTTACGACTGTTGATCGCAAGCACGGTACTCTTGCGCATCGCGGTCGCACTGACCGGATAATGATTAAGCTCATGAAACATCAGCGCCTCGGCGAAGGTGCGCCCCGCACCCTCAAGTTCAAAGATTTTTTCATGGCCGTCGGCAGACTGGCGGAACAACTTGATCAGGCCCTCGATCACAAAATAAAAATTGACCACCATGTCACCATGATGAAACAGGCTCTCTCCCTCTTGCAGCTCGATCGTTCTGGAATACTGGCACATCTCTTCCAGCTGGGGCCGGGTCAAACGGCTGAATAACGGATTTTGCCTTAACAGGGGCTCGATTTTGTTGCCTTTTCCGGTGGCCGTAATGGTTATATCGTCCATAGCTGAAACTGGGTTCTAGTCGATGAGCGAAAATGATATGGCTTTCGTGATTTAGCAACGATGATGCAGATCAATAACTGGCAAAAGTGCATGAAAAATTGCTTTTGCACTGCAGAAAGTCTTTTTCCCGGCCTATTTTCAAAGATTGTTATCTAAAATAGATTTTACTTTAAGTTCCCGATTTAAATTATTAATCAATATTCATTGGATCATTGCCCCGCCATCTACTATAAAACATCTAAAATGTGACTAAATTCTCTTATGTTTAGAGCTAACAAGTATTTTTTGATTGTTTTCTGCCTGCTCAGCAACCCGCTGCACGCGCTGGATTTACAACTGTCGATCCAGCCGGTGTTACCCAAGGAGCAAATCCTCCAGGCCTATCAGCCGCTGGCTGAATACCTGTCAGAGCTCAGTGGGCATAATATCTCGGTCAAGGCGCATCATAATTTCCTCGCCTATTGGGCAGATATGCGGCGCAACCGGGGCTTCGACCTGGTGCTGGATGCCGCCCATTTCACCGATTACCGGATCCAGAAGAAAAATTACGAGGTTTTGGCAAAGTTGCCCGACACGGTCAGCTTCTCCATCGTGACTCACGAAGATGACACGATCTTTGAAATGGAAGAACTGGTGCTAAAACGGGTGGCGACGATGGTCAGCCCCAGCGTAGGCGGCATTCGCCTGATGAACTGGTTTACCGACCCGTTACGTCAACCCAGGATTGTCTATGCCAAAAATTCAAACGATGCCGCACAAATGGTGCTGGATAAAAAGGCGTTTGCGGCGATCATTCCAACCGCCCTGGTCGGCGGATTCGAGGGTTTATACACGGTGGATACGGCCGAACCTTTACCGCATATGGGATTTTCCGCCGGCCCCCAGGTACCGGCCAATGTGAAGGCGGCAATCAAGCAGGCCCTGGTCACTGCCAAGGACACGCCCCGGGGGCAGGAAATGCTGACCAAGATCAATTTTGCCGAATTTGTCACTACCTCGGCTGATGAATACCGCGGGCACGAACGCCTGTTGCGCAACGTACTGGGTTACTAAGCTAAGCTGAAGTTAATGGGCCTCCGCAGTATCGCTGCCGAGGCTTTTTTTTTGCGGTATGTGAAAAATAACAGCCAG
>JASJBV010000024.1 GCA_030066335.1 Gammaproteobacteria bacterium | reverse complement strand
AGCTCTTCCAGGCCAAATCCCTGGGTGTTGGGACTGCGCCCGACCGCAACCAGCAGTGCATCGAACGCCAACTCTTCCTCTTTACCGGCATGATCGGCAATCAGGATGTTTTCACCATCTTTGACGATGATGCGCTTGGCCGTATGCCCAACCAGCACTTTGACCCCTTCCGCGACTAAGCGGTTTTGCACCATCTCCGATATTTCCTGGTCTTCCCGGATCATGATGCGGGGCGCCATCTCGACCTGGGTCACCTCGATCCCCAGTCGGTTGAAACTCTGCGCCAGCTCGGTACCGATCGGGCCGCCACCCAGTACTACCATCCGCTGCGGTTTGTCACGCATCTGCCACAGGTTATCCGAGGTGTAATATTCCACCTGGTCGATACCCTCGATCGGCGGTACGAAAGGCCTTGCCCCGGTCGCCACCACGATATTACGCGTGGTTATCCGGCGGCCATCGACCTCGACCTCGTAGGGCGATACGATACGCGCGGTGCCTTCGATCACATCCACCCCGAGCTTGGAGTAGCGTTCAATCGAATCATGCGGCTCGATTTTGGTGATGACTTCCTGTACCCGCTGCATGACCTCGGCAAAATCGAAATCGGCGTCCGCCCGCTTGATACCGAACTCCTGGCTGCGCGTAATATGCGACAGGAATTTCGCGCTGCGGATGATCGCCTTGGATGGGACACAACCGGTATTCAGGCAATCGCCGCCCATCTTGTGTTTCTCGATCAGGGTTACCTTGGCTTTGACTGCGGCCGCAATATAGGCGGTAACCAGACCCGCCGAACCGGCACCTATAACCACCAGGTTGGTATCGAAACTCGGCGGTTGAGCGTAACTTTTAAGCGCCTGGTGGCGTTTGATGACATTGACAAACTTGCGCGCGATAAAAGGCAGGATAGCCAGTAACACGAAGGAAAAGATCAGGCCCGGCGACAGGATCCCGGCCAGCGACTCGATCTGCCCGAGTTGGGTACCGGCATTGACATAGACGATAGTGCCGGCCAGCATGCCGACCTGGCTGACCCAGAAAAAGGTCCAGGTTTTTAGATGGGTCAAACCCATCGCCAGGTTGATAACGAAAAACGGAAACGCCGGAACCAGTCTCAACGCAAACAGATAAAATGCGCCATCCTTTTCAATCCCTTGATTGATTACTTTCAGCTGGTTGCCGAATTTCTGTTCGACCGTCTCGCGAAAGATATAGCGCGAGATCAGAAAAGCGACAGTGGCACCAATAGTGCTGGCAAAAGAGATGATGATGAGGCCGGTGACCAGGCCGAAAATCGCCCCGCCAGCCAGGGTCAACACGGTGGCACCGGGTAATGACAGACCGGTGACCAGGACATAAATCAGGAAAAAGATCAGGCCGCTCAACAACGGATTTTGCTGATGATAATCCTGCAGCGCGGTTTGTTGTGATTTTATAAAATCCAGTGACAGGAATTGTCCGAGGTCAAAGACCTGGAATATCACGATCAGCAAGACAACGAGTGACAGGATGATGATTTTTTTCATATTGGCCAGAATGGTTGTTATTTTTGCTTAAGACCTTTGCGGTCCGGGATTGGTTCAGAATTGGTCATGACTGCCGAATGTAAAAATTATCCTGTTCCATCCAGCCCTGACGGTTTTGGTTTTTTTGGATAGTCGTAATCTATCAGTTTGCCGGAACCGAACGCGACATCCAGCCAGTCGTTGTCCAGGCTGAAGCCGATCGTAGCTATCGCACAGGTCGGCATATCACTAACCTGAAATCCACACAGCCGATTTAATAAACGGGTGATATCCGGGTTATGGCCCACGATCATCACGCTGGTCTGGCCTCGTTCCAGCCGATGAATGATATCCATCATGGCCGGGATACCCTCGAAATACAATCGTTGATTGTGCTCTATCGCCTGCGGGTCATAGTCAATCTGCTGGGCAATCAACTGGGCGGTGGTGAGTGCGCGGAGCGCCGGACTGCTGATGATTTGATCTAACTGGATACCTTTTCGCGCCAGCCGCTGACCCATATCGGGTGCATTGTTCAATCCTCTCTTGTTGAGCGGACGATCGCTGTCCGCCAGGGTGATATCATCCCAGGAGGATTTGGCATGTCTGACCAGGTACAGCGTTTTCACGACGGAAATTCAGCCTTAGCGGATCTTGGTTCGCTAAGAATAGCATCAAACGGCGTAAAATCTTAATCGGCAACGCTTTATTCACTATTTTGAGGCAGATATATGCTGCGCCGCCCAGGCCAGGATTTCATCCTCGGTTCCGCGGAAAATCACATCAACCGGCTTTTTCTTCAGCTGATATTGGTACATCGGGTCATAGTAGTCGGTCAGCAGCAGCCGGATACCCTGGTCAAAACCATCGCTTTTGCCGCTTTCAAATAAATGCTCGAGTGCCAACGAGAAGGAGTCAAACACCTGCTGGTAACGCTCACCACCCAACCGGTTCCTGATCCGTGTCAGGTTGCCCAATACAAAATCACTGAATTTCTGTTCGGCATCCTGCGCATGATGTTGCTGGTAGATTGGCCAGTTTCTGGAGATATAGTCCTCGCGGATGATCGATACCCGGTCATCCAGTTCGCGCTTAAGAAATACCCGCGGCGACTCGACCATTTTTTGATAGAAGCCGGGCGGAATGATGATGCGCCCAATCATCTTGCCCTCGTCTTCCAGCATCAGCCCCCTGTGCGGATGATGATGGCGATGTTTCAAACAGGCGATCGACAGCTGGTTTTCCCAGTTGATCTGGGTCGGTTGAATATCATACACATCACGGCCGAAGGCCGAACCGCGATGGTTAGCCAGGCCTTCAAGATCGACATGAAAACGCATCTTCTGTAACACCCGGGTCTTGCCGGAGCCGGTCATGCCACTGAGGATGGTGAATGGGATCTGTTCGATACTGAGCTCCAGCTGCTGCAACAGAAAGTTGCGCATGGCTTTGTAGCCGCCTTTGATCAGCGGGTAATCGACGCCCTGCTCCTTCAACCAGGCCTGGGTGGTGCGTGAGCGCAACCCCCCCCGGAAGCAATACAGGTACCCCCTGGGATGGGACTCGACAAAATGTTTCCACTGCTGTAAGCGTTGCCGGCGGATCTCCGGAGTGGCCAGTTCCAGACCGAGGCGGATCGCCTCGTCCTGCCCCGCATCCTTGTAGCGTTTGCCGATTTCCGCGCGCTGTTCGTCATCCAGTAGCGGCACGTTTTGCGCGAGCGGGAAAGCCCCCTTGTCGAACTCGACCGGTGCCCGTACATCCATCATCGGCACGTCGTTGACGAACAGCTTCAGGTAGTTGTTGGTATCGTTCAATTCATTCATTCTGTGAATTATTTCTGTCCAGGTTCACCCGAGCCCAGCTTGATTTGTGATTCTGATCACAGTTTTGAGCTGGTGGTCACAAGATATAATGTCCGGAAATATAGCAAAATTTATCTCGCACTATAACTTATCAAAAAAATAAAGCGGTATAGATGGGGAGATCATTGAGTCAACATCATCATTGATTTCATCCGGATCAAAAGAGCTCTTACTAGAAAGTTATCTTTCTTAAAACAACAACAACATGGTTTTTTAGGAGATCATCATGAAATTTGCGCTTCCACTCGTCAAAACCCTGGTCATTACCTCATCGATTCTGCTCGCTGCCTGTGGTAGTAGCAGCGACGATGGTGATGATCCGGCATTCAGCATTTCGGGTAAGGCCGAGGCACCCGGAGGGATGATTGCCCAGTTCGAGACCCGCAAGCCGGTATTTCTGGCGACCCTGGATTTTGTGATGCCGGCGGCCACTGCAGCGATTACTGGATTGCAGGCCGTGGGCGGCGCCACCGTCGAGCTGATTCGCATCGATGATGACGGAAACCAGGTCGGTGCGGTTCTGGCTTCAACGGTAACCTCAATTACCGGTGACTACAGCCTGGCATTACCTTCCGGGGTCAGTCTCGCCGGCAACCTGGTGGTACGTATTTCCGGCTCAACCGCCTCGATGAGTGCGATGGTGGTTGAGCAAGAGGTTGATATCAACCCTGTGTCTGAGTATGTGTTGAGTAAATTTGTCGATGAAACAGACCTGGTCCTGGCTGACTTGCCGGTCAATGAGGTCGTTGCCCTGCATGGCAAGGTGGAACAGTTTGATCTGACTGCCACCGGCGACCTGTCCTCGATGCTCGACCTGTTGGAAGCGGAAACCGGCAGTTTCGTCGATAACGAGGTTGCTGCCATCTCGGCTACACCCGATGATGGAACCGTGGCCAGCAGTGTTGCCGGTTCCTGGAATATGTCCGAATTCGCGTTTTCGTTGCATGATTCCGATCTTACGGATACCTCTAACTTTGCCAATTTCGGGGTTATCGGCCTCGATGCATTCGCCGAGGAAATCTCGATCACCTCGATCGGTAATGGTGAGCTGGAGATAGCCGACGGTACCCTACTGCTGGATACTTACACGAATTTTGCCACCTTCAATGACGGCTTCGATAACGTCACCGCCAATCTTAATCACACGGTCTGGCTGACCAGTGAGGATGAATCCTTTGATGCGACCATCGATGCGGACGGTGTCATTATCGTCGAATCTCCATTCGAAGAGGACCTGGAGACAGTGGATATCCTGGTCGACACCGATGGCCCTGATTTCGGCTGGAGAACGCCACCGATGACCAATATTCTCCGCCCCCTGGCCAACGGCGATACCTATTTCATGCAGAACATCGATGCGGGTGTCCGTTACGGTACCACGGATACCGACGGTGACGGGGTTAAAGATGCTATCGATCCCAACGCCCGGGATGGCGATGAAGTCAATTTAACCATGCTGATGTTCTTGAAACAGGGCAACAGCATGACCAATGCCAGTCTGGATGGAGATTATGGCTATGTCTCACTGACGGTCGATCTGGAGACAACTCCGCAGACGCTGTTTGAGAGCACGGTAGGTATTTTGAATGCGAATAACGGCACCATGACTGCCAATGTCAACAGCGAGGATGTGGTCGAGATCTCCAGAACATACAATCTGTTCCTGGATGTGAACCTGGCAAAATCCACGTCTACCGGTCCGGCGATGAGTGAAAGCTTTCCCTACAGCGTAACCAGCACCGGCCAGGTCACCCTGGACTTTGCTGGCGACCTGTCAGATGTATTGGAAGGATATGCCAGTAATGACGGCAGCCTACTCGCGTTTGTGGATAGCGAGGTTTTCGGTGATCCCGTGTTGACTGCGAGCTTCCATGACCTGCTCTACGCGGTACAACTTGGCGATGACATGTCGGCGACACTTGCCGGCACATCTTATGCCATCCACCCGATGATGTTAACGCTGCGGCCCAATGGTGCCATAGAGGTCACAACGCTGAAGGAAGCGACTTTGGAATTTGACCCGGTGGTTGATGACGCAACGCTTACCGGCACCTTACGTGGCTTTAAGCGTGATGATGATCTTGCCAATATCGAGACATTGGGCCCTTCCAACTATGGTGGCCCTGATTTCACCAATCTGACGGTTAGCGCAAACGGTATGATCAGCATGGATCGTGCTGACTCGACGGTAACCGAAGCCCTCGATGGCTTTGTCAGCGTCGATGGTTCCCTGTTGGTCTTACGCTATCAAATGAGCGACACCAGCGACGGTGCCGAGATGATTGGCCTGGTGGTCGGCAGCAGATTGTAATTTCGTTATCTCCCAGACAAAAGCCGGATCATTTCGATCCGGCTTTTTTATTTGAATGCAATCTGCCAGCACTGATGAATCTTCGGCCGGCGCTTGAAATCCTCGGGGATGGTCTGGCGGGTGATGTCGTTGACTGCATATTGCTGGGATACACTTTCGCTTAACTTGAAGCCTTTCTTGTTGGTGGAAAAAATCAGCCTGCCCCCTTTTGCCAACAGCTGCATTGCCTGATCGATCAGGCGTTGATGGTCGTGCTGGATATCCAGGATCTCGCGCATTTTCTTGGAATTGGAAAACGACGGTGGATCGAGAAAAATCAGGTCGAATTTTTTATCGAGATCATATTTCTGCGGCCGCTGTAACAGATCCAGACAATCGGCGGTGATGAATCGATATTTCTCCTGATCTTCCAGTTGATTCAGTATAAAATTTTCCTTGGCCCAATGGATATAGGTCGATGACATATCGACGCTGGTGACCTGGCTGGCGCCACCCAATGCGGCCTGCACACTAACCGATGCGGTGTAACAGAACAGGTTTAACAGGGATTTACCCTGGGCCTGGTCGAACAGCCTCTGCCGGGTGATGCGATGATCGAGAAACAACCCGGTATCCAGGTAATCGGTCAGGTTGACCAACAGCCTGGCCGCTCCCTCCCTGACCTGGAACAGCTCACCCTGCTTGTCCTGCTTCTCATATTGCTGTTTACCGCGTTGACGCTGGCGCAGCTTGCTGAACAATTCAGCATCTCCAAGTTCAAACAACTGCTTGATGACAACCTGGGCCAATTCGATCCGTTGCTGTGCTTTGTCCGGATCGACTGTTTTAGGCGCCTGGTACTCCTGCAGGTGCAACCAGCTTTGCCCGGGATTGAGCGCATTGCTGTATTTATCCAGCGCGAAGGCAAACTCGGGCAAGTCCGCATCGTAGATCCGGTAGCAGGAGACATCATTACGCCGCGCCCAGCGCGACAGGTGCTTATCGTTTTTGAGTAAACGATTATGCAGGGCGTTGGCTTCAGCATTATCGATATTGAGGTCACTGACTTTAGTAGGTTGAGGCTGAACCTCGGTCACAGCCTCGACCACGTCGAACTGGGCAAACACACATTTCAACTGGCCGTTGTTGACCGACTTCTTACTGGTCCGGTTGAGACGTAGTCGATGCAGTAGATCCGGATTGGCCGAGATGATGTTAATCCTGGCATTGTTAAATTTACGGAATACCTTACCCATCTGGCTGTAGAGGTTGGCCAGCCCCTCCTCTACTTCCAGTCTTTCCCCATAAGGCGGATTGATAATAAAGATCGCGGGTTTGCTAACCAGGTCCGGAGTCAAAGCCTCTACGTCCATTTGCCTGAACTGGATCAAATCCTCGACCCCGGCTCTGGCCGCATTATCCTGTGCTATTTGCAAGGCCTTGTTACTAATATCAGTGGCTACAATTTCGCAATCGATATCCTGCTCGATCGCCTGTTCCGCCTGATCCAGGCAAAGTTGCCATAACGCTTTATCGTGCTGTAACCAGCGGGTAAACCCGAAATAGTCACGATCCAGGCCAGGCGCGATATTGGCCGCGATCATCGCCGCCTCGATGGCAAAGGTACCGGAGCCACACATCGGGTCGAGCAGGCTGTGGGTTTGCGCTGTCTGGCGGTTCCAGCCTGATTGCTGCAACAAGGCAGCCGCCAGATTCTCTTTGAGTGGGGCACCACTGTGCTGCAGGCGATAACCGCGCCGATGCAGGGACTGGCCGGATAAATCCAGGCTCAGGCTCGCATTGTTCTTATGGATATTGAGGTGGACGTGGATGTCCGGTTGTTGCTTTTCAATGACCGGACGGCTATTTACCGTGTTACGGAAATAATCGACGATCGCATCCTTGACCTTTAACGAGGCAAAGTGGCTATGATTGATATGCGATCGTGACAAGGATGCGGATACAGCAAAACTGTGCCTGGAGGTCAGATGCCTGGACCAGTCAATCGCATACACCTGGTCATAGAGGAGCTGTTCATTGTCCGCCTTGAACTGCGCCAGTTGCAGGTAAACCCGGTTGGCCAGGCGTGAATACAGGCAAATCCGATAGGCCAGCTCCAGGCCGCCGCTGACTTCAACCCCACCATAAACTTTCTTGATCTGTTTCGATTTATCGCTGGCCGGTTCCAGAATATCACGCAGTTCGTGGAACAGTGCGGTTTCCAGCCCCTTATGACCAGTGATAAAGAATTTGAAAGATTCTGCCATTAAAACAATTTGAAAAATAAACCACGAAGTTCACGAAGGACACGAAGGCTTTTGACTAAAACACGAAACGCTTAATGCCGTTTCTTAACAATATTGAATTAAAATTTATGAGTAAACCTATATTGATTTGAGCCAGTTTCATATACGTTAAAAGTTGTGCTTCATGAATTTTAGCTAATGACTCGACAGTCTTTAATTCAACTACAAGACTATCCTCAATCATTAAATCTATTCGATATCCACAATCAAGAATCAAGCCCTTGTAACTGACAGGTAATATTTTTTGTGTAATACATTCAATATCATGCAGACGTAATTCATGGGCCAGACATTTTTCATAGGTCGATTCCAGTAAACCTGGACCAAGTTCTTTATGAACTTCAATGGCCAGACCTATAACTTTCTTTGATAAGGGATCAAACTCCATTTCAATCTCCAGATATCTTCGTGTTCTTCGTGAACTTCGTGGTTAATTAAATATTATAAAAGCACCTTTTCCATGCCGCCGTGGGAGACCTTAGCCAGGAAATCATCCAGCCATTGCTCGCCGTAGTTTTGCCTGGCCAGTTCGACAACGATGTAGTCGGTACTGACACCGGTCAGTTTTTCATAGCGGGACAATCCCTGCTGACAGGCCGGACAGGAGGTCAGGCACTTAACCGATGTATCCTCGTTGCCATCCTGTACTTTTTGCTTGGCCTCCTGCATCGATTCCAGCTTGCGGGTGAACAACTGGTGGGCGATGTCCGGGCGCGCGGTGGCCAGGGTGCCGGATTCACTGCAACATCGATTGGTCAGTTCCACCGGTTGTTGCATCAACTCGCTGGCGACTTCGATCGGCACCTGCTGCTTCATCGGGGTATGACAGGGATCATGGTAGATGTAACGGGTATCCGAGGCCTGGTTCAGCTTGAAGCCCTTTTCCACCAGGTACTCGTGGATATCCATGATACGTGAGCCGGGAAAGATCTGTTCGAACTCATACTTCTCCAGCTGGTCCAGGCAGGTGCCACAGGACACGATGACGGTCTTGATATCCAGGTAATTCAGGGTGTTGGCGACCCGATGAAACAACACCCGGTTCTGGGTCGTGATCTGGTGACCCTTTTGCGCCTGCCCCGCGGCAAGCTGGGGAAAACCACAGCACAGGTAACCCGGTGGCAGGATCGTGCGCGCTCCGGATTCATACAGCATCGCCAGGGTGGCGACCCCGATCTGGCTGAACAGCCGCTCGGAGCCACAGCCGGGAAAATAGAACACCGAATCGCGCTCCTCCTGGGGAACCTGGGGGTTACGAATGATCGGTACCATCTGGCTATCATCCGCGGCCAGCAGCTGGCGCATGGTTTTGGGCGGTACGTTGGCCTGCACCGGATTACGCACGAAATTGACAATCTGCTGGTTCAGCACCGGTTTGCCACCGGTGGCACGCGACTGCTCGGAACGCGGCGGTGCCAGCCCCAGGGATCTCAATCCCATGCGCAGCCAGCGGATCGACTTGAAGCCGAATTCCAGCATGAATTTGCGCGCCCATTTGACCAGCGTTGGATCCTGCAGGTTGAGAAACCAGATCGCCAGGATCGAACCCAGGCTCTTGCGTCGATGCTTATTCTCGGTCAGCAGGGTGCGCATCGCGATCGTGACATCACCGAAGTCTATATTTACCGGACAAGGTGACAGGCACTTGTGACAGGTGGTGCAATGATCGGCCACATCATTGAGTTCATCGAAATGACGGTTGGATATACCACGCCGCGTCTGTTCCTCGTATAGAAAGGCCTCGATGATCAGGCCGGTGGCCAGGATCTTGTTGCGCGGTGAATACAACAGGTTTGCGCGCGGGATATGGGTCATACATTCCGGTTTACACTTGCCGCAGCGCAGGCAGTTCTTGATCGAATCGTTGATCGCACCTAGATCGCTGTTCTCCAGGATCAATGCTTCCATCTCCAGCAGGCGAAATGACGGGGTATAGGCATTCTGCAGGCCGGAACCCTGCTGGAGCTTGCCGCGGTTGAAAGACTGCTTGGGGTCAACCTGCTGTTTATAGTTCTTGAAGGCCTCTATCTTTTCCGGCTCCAGGTACTGGATCTTGGTCAGACCAATACCATGTTCGCCGGATACCACCCCATCGAGTTTGGTCGCCAGTTGCATGACTTCATCGACCACCAGCTCGGCCTGGTGCAACATCGCATAGTTTTCCGAGTGCACCGGAATATTGGTATGCACATTACCGTCACCGGCATGCATGTGCAGCGCGACGAACAAACGGGAATCCTTGATATCCTGGTGGATGCGGTTGAACTCCTCACGCAACTCGGCATATTCCAGGCCGGAGAAGATTTCCTCCAACGGTTTCCTGACCTGGTTGCGATAGCTGATACGCAGGTCATTGCGCAGCAGGCAATCGATGACCTTGTCCTTGGCATCGAAATCGAATTCAACCTGGTCGGCGAATTCGTGCATCGGGGTTTCGAAATGTCCCAGCCATTGCTCCCATTGCTGGACCTGCCCGTTCAAACGGGTCAGAGCAAAATCTATCTTGGACAGGAACAGCTCGTCCACCTCGGAATGTTGAAGTAATTCCTCGCGCTGTTGTTCGAGGTGATGCTTGATGCCAAAACAGATATCGACCTTGTTGCCGATGGATTGGCGGATATTGATGATCTCGATACCGCGGCTGTAGGCACTGAGATTTTGCAGCGGGATGACCACGTCCTCGTTGATTTTGAATGCATTGGTATGCGCGGATATGGCCGCGGTGCGTTTGCGATCGGCCCAGAAGCGCTGCCTGGCCTGGGTACTGACCGCGATGAATCCCTCGGCCTCACGCCGGTTGGCCAGTTCCACCACCTCCGAGCAGGTACCGGCCAGCAGGTTTTCATCATCCGCGATCAGGTCGGCCAGCAACAGCATACGCGGCGTATCCGGTCGATTGGCCTTGGTACTGTATTGCACCGCCTTGATGTAGCGCGCATCCAGGTGTTCCAGGCCTGCCAGTTGCACTCCCTCGGTGTTATCGATGAAATCCTTGATTTCGACGATGGCTGACACATCGCGGCCGATATCCTGGTTGAAGAACTCCAGGCAGATGGTGCGGGTGAATTCGGGCACCTCGTGCAGGACGAAGCTAGCCGAGGTGATCAGGCCATCGCAGCCCTCTTTCTGAATCCCGGGCAGTCCGGACAGGAATTTATCGGTGACATCCTTGCCCAGCCCGGTCTTGCGAAAACAATCACCGGGAATGCTGATTTTCTCAGGATTATCGATCAGGGCACCACCGTTGCGATCGTAGCGCCGGATCTCGAATTCCACCTCGGGCTGTAGGTGGATCTTGCCCATGTTGTGGTTTAGGCGTGTGACCTCGAGCCAGTTGGCGTCAGGGGTGACCATCTTCCAGCTGACCAGGTTATCCAGCGTGGTCCCCCAGATCACCGCCTTTTTACCACCGGCGTTCATCGCAATATTGCCGCCAATAGTCGACGCATCCTGCGAGGTAGGGTCGACCGCAAACGCCAGGTTCAGGGCCCCGGCCTTGTCGGCCACCCGCTTGGTGACCACGCCGGCCTCGGCAAATATGGTTTGCGCCCTGGTTGCACAACCCGGCAGGGTTTGCTCAGCGATTTCGCCGAGCTTCTCCAACTTCTCCAGGTTGATGACGACGGTATCTTCATACAACGGGATCGCGCCACCGGTATAGCCGGTGCCGCCACCACGCGGGATGATCGTCAGTTCCAGCTCGATACAGGCTGCGACCAGGTCGGCTATTTCCGCCTCCGTATCCGGATGTAGCACCACCATCGGATATTCCACCCGCCAGTCGGTGGCATCGGTGGTGTGCGACACCCGCGCCAGGCCGGAGAAATCGATATTGTCCTTGTTGGTGATACGCGCCAGTTTACGGCTGATGCGGTTACGTTGACTCGCCAGATGCTTGAGCCAGTTCTCGAATTCCTCGACGGTGTTGCGCGCCGCCTGCAGTAAATCCAGTGCCTGTTGATTTTCATCCGCCCGATTTTCGATCTGCAGTAAGCGATGACACATCGCGTCGATCAACTGTTTACAGCGTTTACGATCGGCCAGCAGGTCGTCCTGCAGGAACGGGTTGCGCTTGACCACCCAGATATCACCCAGCACCTCGAACAGCATCCGCGCCGAACGCCCGGTACGGCGTTCACCGCGCAGTTTGTTGACAACCTCCCACCAGGATTCACCCATTAACCGATAGACTATTTCTTTATCGGAAAAAGAGGTGTAGTTGTAGGGTATTTCGCGGATTCGATCGGACATGCCGGTTTACAGCTCGGATGGTTGAAACTGCGGCATTATAACGGTTTTCTAATCTTCTTTTGTAATCACTTTCTGATCTTTGTTAGTAACCGAATCCTGCTCCTGGTCAGTGATCAGGTGAACATCGCGCTGCGGGAATGGGATCTGGATATCTGCCGCTTTAAACGCCTTGTCGATTGCGAAATTGATATTGCTGATCACCGACAGTCGATAATCAATATCCCGGATATAACAACGTAATTCGAAATTCAGTGAGCTGTCAGCGAATTCGCGGAACAATACCCAGGGCTTGGGCAGAATCGGGCTCTTGGTGATGACCTGCTCCTGCTGGTAGGCAATATCGAGCAGGATATCACGGACTTTTTCCGGATCGGTGCCGTAGGCCACGCCGATCGGGACCTCGATGCGACCGATCGAATCGCGCAGCATCAGGTTGGTGACCTGGCTGGAAATCAACTCGGAATTGGGTACGATCACGTCCGACCGGTTGAAGGTCTGGATCTGGGTCGAGCGGATACTGATCTTTTTCACATAGCCCTCGGTGCCGCCAACCACGATCCAGTCACCGGTCTTGATCGGGCGTTCGAACAGCAGGATCACCCCGGATATGAAATTATTGACGATATTCTGCAGACCGAAACCGATACCGACCGACAATGCACCGGCAATCAGGGCAATATTGGCCAGTTCCACCCCGGCGAGTGACAGCGCAATCAGAAACGCCACGGCCACCCCGAAATAGCCGGTCAGCGATACCATGGATTCCTTGCTGCCGCGATCCATACGCGAACGGCGTAGCCAGCTTTTCTCCATGCCGCGTTTGATCCAGCCGATGATCGATAACATCACCGCAAACATCAGCAGCGCCATCACCACCTTCACCGGTACCACTTGCACGGTACCAATGTCAAAACCATCGGTCGCCGTGTCCCTGAGCCAGATCAGGGTGGTATCGGGCAAACCCCAGACCTTGAGCAGGGCCACTGCGAACAGCGACCAGATGATGATGACAAAGGTGAAGCGAAACCACATCGAGCCGGGCAGATAGTCCTTCTCCTTGACCCCGATGCGTTTGCGTATCGCCCGTTGCCAGCGATTACGTCCTTCATCCAGACTGTCCAGCAGGTCGGTCCACAGGCGTAGCAGAAAGATCGTAAATGCCCACAATAGAATGCTGCCGGTAATCCCGATCAGGATATAGTTGGCCAGGTTGATGTAACCGAACCAGTCGGCAACAAGACACAGCATCAGGCCGAGGATGATCAGCGCGCGGATGAAATGGATATTGCTGACCCCTTCATAGTAGCGAAACAGCCACACCACCCAGCTCAGATTCAACACCAGCAGGAACAGGTAAATATTACGCAGGACCCCGGTAATGTGGGGCGGGAAATCATGCACAGTGACCACGATAAACATCAGAAAACCGAGCAGGACCAATTTGCTCAGTAAGCGCAGGCGCCGCGCCAGCAACAGGGATACCTCTTCCGGTAACTGGGTCAGGCGTTGCGCCGGTGCGCAGGGATTCAACAACATGCGGATGACCAGGATTACGACCAGGTAGGAAAACAGGCCGATCACCAGCCAACCGATGAAATCCAGTTGGCGCTCGATGACCAGGTGGTAGCCGTAGTAAGCGCTCAAGCTGCCAAACAGCAGCAGGGTCGGGATATACCGATTGATACAGGTCAGCAGCGATAGCTGGAATTGGTTCAGGTAACCCTTCTGCTCCTGGCTGTAATGCTTCAATATCCCCTTGAGCCATTTTTTCACGACCAGGGTCAACAGGATTGCCAGTAACACCAACCCCAGTAATACAAACTTGTCTGCCCAGATCCGGTCCAGGCCACTATTGCTGATAATAAAGGTATACAGGGCATTGAACACCTCAGCCGGGTTCAACACGATGTGTTTGATATGGACAACCACATTGTCCGTTTGCGCAAGCAATTCACTCGCCAGGGTCTGCTGTTGGATTTCCAGCGAAATGTTGATCATTTCATTGGCACGCAACATCATCAGGCGGCAACTGGCCAGATTCTGCGCATTGCTCAGCATATTCTGATTCAGGCTCAGGCGCTTTTCGGTCACCACCGCATCTTCGGTAACCGCCTGGGCACCCAGCAGCTCCAGGTCATCGGCGCTCTTATTGATTTCGGTCTCGGTCTGGTTGATGCATTCGCTGGCGATTTTGCGGACTTCCAGGCCCTGCGCCTGGTATTCGCGCAGTACCGCCAGATCGAATTGCCGGCCCTGCACGCTGAAAGCCTCCTCGACCAGGCGCAACTTGGCCTCGGCCTCACCCAGTTTGACACTGAGCAATGGATCCAGCGCCCAGGCATGGGTGAACAGCAGAGCGGACAACAGCAAGCCCCAGCAACAGGATTTGGGCAGACGAAACAGAGAATAGAAAATGTGCATTATTTTTATCTTGTAATTAATGACTTAATGCGCATTATGCGAGTGTGGCGAACTGAAATTGCTATATATCTTACCGTCTATTCCTTTAATACGGAAATTGAGGACACGCGGTCTTAACCTGGACCACCGATAAAGCTATAAACTTGTCTGGTGAAACCTAAATCGTTATGCAAATGGAGATCGAACAGAATCCCGTGACTGATCAGGGCAAATTTTCTGCACAATACCAGCAGATCAGTAATTTCTGTATCAACTACCTGGAAGGGCTGTTGATCAGCCTGATCCATATACATATCGATCAGGACCTCGAGGCTGATTACGACTCCTATTCAGAATTACAACAGCGCTTACAGAAGCGTGAGAGGTCGATCATCCATGCCTTCCAGCTACAGATCGAACAAAGCTTCAAGAGCTTCAGATTAACCGGTCGTGCGCGCCCGCACACTAGTAATACCGGTGACATGCAGAAATTGTGGCTGGCTGGTGACAGTTCGTCCCGGATACAAGCTGCCATCGATGGCATCAGCGAGAAGCATCAAAAACGTCATGAAGCCCTGTTGTTGACCCTGGATAAATACCTGAAAACCCTGGTCCAGCAGCATGATGCTGAACTTGCCGATAACCCGATTTCCCCGGCCAGCATTTGTGACGCCTTCCTTGCCTGCATCGAGACCCTGAACCTGAACAGCAGCAAAACCATTCATTTGTTTGAATTATTCGACCGCGTGCTGCAGCGGCACCTGCAACAGTTCTACGTCCAAATTGAACTCGGCATCCACGACCTGGATTTATTACCTGAACTGGGTGACCCGGCTACGTTTATTCAGCAGTTGGAAGCGAAAAAAGCGGAGGAAGAAGCTGAGCAACTGGAAATTCTAAGCATCACCGCAGAGCTGCGAAGAATCAATGACCTGGTCGATAAGGAACTGCAAAAGCTCAGAGAGGCAACCGCCAGCGGGAACCCGGACTATGTCGACATGCTGAGTGAGTTCGCTTCCTCGGTCAGTCCTTATATCGACGAAGAACAAATGATCGATATCGCTGATTTCACTCAATTCTACATCGAGCTGATGAATAACAAGCTGTTGAGCAATGAGCTCAGCCTGCAGCTGTCCCGATTATGTTATCCGTTAATCAAGTTGCTGTTGCTTGATCCGTTATTCATCCGGGCCAGTGATCATCCGCTTAATCAGTTCCTGTTATCGATCGTTGATTTCGAGGTGACTTATAAACACAAGGCCAACAGCCTTAAGATTCTGGGTTCAGTCATCGACAAGATACTCACTTTTAATGAACCGGTAATGGAAAATGTGCTGCCTTCGATCCAGCGTTATGAAAACTATAAGGCAGAATTCAAGGTTGCGCAGGATATCATCAACCAGAAAAAGCAGCAGCAGGATGAGCAGCTCAAGCAGCAGATTCTGGAGACCATCAATGACATTACCGCAACCACTGTTATCGAAAATGAAAGCCTGGCGTTCTTCTATGATGACTGGCAACTTTTGCTGCTCCAGGTTGCCCGCAAACTTGGCGTCGAATCAGGGGCCTATAAGCTATCGGTAGATATCGCCAGGATGCTGGCCTGGGCACTGGACAGTGAAAAAACCGAGGATAAACCGGAGTATCGTGAACATTCATTCAGTTCGGTGCTGAAAGCTGTCGACCAGGGCCTGAGATCATTGAACTATTCGAGTGCGCATCGTACCCGGGTGCGTAAACAGTTGGTCAAGGAGTTCAAGCAAAACAACCGCAAGCCGGCTGCAAGCCGCACTGAGCATCGGTCAGCTGATAATGGGCTGGCGATGTTCACCAACATGTTTGCCGGCAAGTCCAATAACCTCACCGATATCCAGAATCGAAATCAGCCGCAACAAGGCGAACGGGTCAGTTTTTCAAATCAACTGAACAGCGGTGACTGGGTGGAAATCAGGGATGCCAAGTCGAAAAAATTCAACCGGGTAAAAGTGAAGTGGAAATCAGCTGACAGCAGCATGTTCATTCTACTCGATCAACGCGGACACCAGATCAAGGACTGGGATGCCCAGGCCATCGACCAGGCCTACCATAACGGCGATATCAAGTTAATCAGCAGCTCAAAACCCTCCACCAGTAAAAGATCCTCATTGGGAGATGGATTTGGCTACTGATCGGCAGCCGGCGCTAGATCTGTAACAACAGTCTGGCTGGATCCTCCAGCATATTCTTGATGGCCACCAGGAACTGCACCGCCTCACGGCCATCGATAATGCGATGATCGTAGGTCACAGCGAGATACATCATCGGCCGCACCACGATCTCACCATCTATCACTACCGGACGCTGCTGAATCGTATGCATGCCCAGGATCGCGCTTTGCGGCGGGTTCAGAATCGGGGTCGAGAGCATCGAACCGAACACGCCACCATTGGTGATGCTGAAAGTGCCACCGGTTAATTCATCGATCCCCAGCTTTCCTTCCCTGGCCCGCGTCGCCATGTTGCGAATCTCCTGTTCGATCTCGGCATAGCTCATCTGGTCGACATCACGCAAAATCGGCACCACCAGGCCTCGTTCCGAACTGACCGCGATACCAATGTCAAAATAATCGTGGTAAACGATATCCGCACCATCTATAGATGCATTGACCGATGGAAAGCGCTTCAATGCCTCGACCGAGGCCTTGGTAAAGAATGACATCATGCCCAGCTTAACGCCGTGCACCTTCTCGAAATCCTCTTTATACCTGCTGCGTGCATCCATCATCGGTTGCAGGTTGACCTCGTTGAAAGTGGTCAACATCGCGGCCGTGTTCTGGGCCTCTTTCAGGCGTTCAGCGATGCGACTGCGGAGACGACTCATCGGCACCCGGCGGTCATTACGCCCATCCATGGTTTCGACCACCGCTGGCACCGGGGTAACTGGCTGGGGCACAGGTTCGGCAGGCTTCGTTGCGGGAGCCTCAACCGCTTTCAGGTGTCTCTCCACATCCTGTTTGGTCACGCTGCCTTTCTGGCCGGTGCCCTCAATTTGATCAGCGGACAGCTCATGCTGTTTCATCAACTTGCGCGCGGCAGGCCCGGCCTTGGCCTCCTGGGCCTGGGCTGGTTCCTCCGCAGCAGGCTCGGCACTGGCGGCTGCTTCGGTATCGATCTTGCCTAAAATCTGGTTATTGGTAACGGTTGCCCCTTCCTCCATTTCGATCGAGCTCAACACCCCGGAGGCGGTGGCTACTATCTCCAGCACAACCTTGTCCGTTTCCAGGTCGACGATATTTTCATCCTGCTTGACCACATCACCGACTTTTTTGTGCCAGGCACCCAGGGTCCCCTCGGTCACGGACTCAGGTAATACCGGTACTTTTATTTCAACCATCATTATTTTCAGGCTCCAGAGTTAGCGTTTTATTATTAAAGTTCAAATGCTTCGGTTACCAGTCTGTGTTCCTGATCCAGGTGCAGGCCCATATAACCCGCCGCGGGTGATGCCGAAGAATCACGACCGGCGTAGTCAACCGGAACCGGATGACAGGAATTGATCAACATGGTTTTGATATACCACCAGGTACCCTGGTTTCTTGGTTCATCCTGACACCAGATAACCTTTTCCAGGTTGGGATAAGATTTTACCACCTCGGCAATCTCTGCAGAAGGATAGGGATACAGCTGTTCCAGGCGGACAATCGCCGTGCTGTTGTCGTATTTCTTCTGCCGGGTTTCATGTAATTTGAAATAGATCTTGCCGCTGCAGAAGATCAGGCGCTTGACCGCTGAATTATCCAACTCATCGGTTTCCTTGATCAGCGGTTGAAATTTACCCTGGCTCAAATCGGCTAAGGGTGATACCGCCGCTTCATGCCGTAACAGGCTCTTCGGAGTCATCACGATCAGCGGTTTACGGTAACCCCCCTTGATCTGACTGCGCAACAAGTGGAAGATCTGCGCCGGCATGGTCGGCACCACCACCCGCATATTGTTCTGGGCACATAGCTGCAGATAGCGTTCCAGTCGCGCCGAACTGTGTTCCGGTCCCTGTCCTTCATAACCATGCGGCAGCAGCATGACCAGATGGCTTAAGCGGCCCCATTTGACCTCACCGGAACTGATAAACTGGTCGATAACCACCTGGGCACCATTCGCAAAATCGCCAAATTGGGCTTCCCACAACACCAGTGTGTCCGGGTCGGTTGAGGAATAGCCATACTCAAAGCCCAATACCGCTTCTTCCGACAGGAAAGAGTTGATCACCTCGAACCGGGAACGTCCATTCTGTAATTGTTTTAACGGGACATGGATACCACCGTCAGCGGTCTGGTCATGCAGTACCGCATGCCGATGGAAAAAGGTTCCACGCTCGGAATCCTGTCCCGACAGGC
>JASJBV010000150.1 GCA_030066335.1 Gammaproteobacteria bacterium | reverse complement strand
AGCAGGTCAAGACCATGCAGCGCAACTGGATCGGCAGGTCCGAGGGGATGGAAGTGGATTTCGAGGTGCCGGGGCATGAAGCACTGCGTATCTACACCACGCGTCCGGATACCCTCTACGGTGCCACCTTCATGGCGATTGCTGCCGAGCATCCGTTGTCACTGCAGATTGCCGAGGAACATCCGGAACTGAATGATTTCATCGAGATGTGCAAGCAGACCAATACCGCCGAGGCCGAGCTGGAGAAGATGGAGAAGAAAGGTTTTCCGCTCGGCATCAATGCGATCAACCCGGTCAATGACGAGGAGATCCCGATCTATGTCGCCAATTTCGTGCTGATGGGATACGGCACCGGCGCGATCATGTCGGTCCCGGCGCATGACCAGCGCGATTGGGAATTCGCCAGGAAGTACGGTATCGAGATCCGCCAGGTGGTGGCGCCGCAGGACGGCTCCGAGATCGATCTCGAGGCAGGCGCCTTTGTCGACAAGGAAGGGGTCAGCTGTAATTCCGGTCCGATCGACGGCATGGATTTCAAGTCTGCCTTCGGCAAGGTCGCCGAGGACCTGGAAGGTCGCGGCAAGGGCCAGCGCACGATCAATTACCGTCTGCGCGACTGGGGCGTCTCCCGCCAGCGCTACTGGGGCGCACCGATCCCGGTCATCAATTGCCCGGACTGCGGTGCGGTGCCAGTACCCGAGCAGGACCTGCCGGTGGTACTTCCAGAAGACGTCGAGTTCGATGGCATCGGGTCACCGATCAAGCGCATGGATTCGTTCAAGCAGGTCGATTGCCCGAGCTGCGGCAAACCGGCCGAACGCGAGACCGATACCTTCGATACGTTCATGGAGTCGTCCTGGTATTACGGGCGTTATGCCAGTCGCGACCAGGACGAGGCGATGCTCGACGCGCGGGCGGACTACTGGACCCCGGTCGATCAGTACATCGGCGGTATCGAGCATGCGATCCTGCACCTGTTGTATGCGCGCTTTTATCACAAGCTGATGCGCGACGAGGGCCTGGTCAATTCGGATGAACCCTTCCAGAACCTGTTGACCCAGGGCATGGTGCTCAAAGATGGCAGCAAGATGTCTAAGTCCAAGGGCAACACGGTGGATCCACAGGAGCTGATCGACCAATACGGTGCTGACACCGTGCGCCTGTTCATCATGTTTGCATCACCGCCCGAGCAGTCGCTGGAATGGTCGGATGCCGGGGTCGAGGGCGCCTTTCGTTTTCTCAAGCGCTTGTACAAGGCGGTATATGAATTCGTCGACACCAACGGCGAGCAGGCACCAGAACTGGATCTAGCCAGTCTGACGGCCGAACAAAAAGCCATGCGCCTGAAACTGCACGAGACCCTGAAAAAGGTCGGCGACGATTTCGGCCGGCGCATGACCTTCAATACCGCGATTGCCGCCAACATGGAATTGTTGAACCATTTGCAGAAATTTACCGACAGCACCCCAGCGGGCAATACGATCCGTCAGCAGGTGCTGGATGCGATCACCCTGATGCTGGCGCCGATCATCCCGCATCTGTGTCATCAGCTGTGGCAGAACCTGGGCCATGACAGCCTGGTCATCGATCATCGCTGGCCCGAGCATGACGAGAGCGCGCTGGTACAGGATACGCTGGAGCTGGTGGTGCAGGTCAACGGCAAGGTGCGCGGCAAGATCGAGGTGGCCGCGGATGCCGACCAGGCCGCCTGCGAGGCCGCCGCCACGGCCAATGCCAATGTTCAGAAGTACATCGACGGCAAGGAGCTACGCAAGGTGATCGTGGTGCCGAAGAAGCTCGTCAACATCGTGGTCTGATGCAGCTGCGCGCACTTGCCCTGGTTCTACTGATTGCTGCTGGCCTGCTGTCCGGCTGCGGTTTCCAGTTACGTGGCGCGACCTCGCTGGCGCCGGAACTAAACCCGATCTATCTCGACAGCGAAGAGCTGGAGGCACGCCAGCTAAGTCAATTGCAGCAATCCCTGCAACGCTCCGGTGCCGAGCTGACAACCGACCAGGAATCGGTGCGGCGCCTGTGGGTCAGGATCAGCGAACCCAGCTCGCAGAAAGTCGCCGGTTCCGGCCTGTCCGATGTCGAATTACGCCGGGTCGCGATGTCTTTGAGCTTCCGTTTGTCGGATGCTGACGGCCAGTTATTGCTGCAGGATGAGATCACCCGGGTGCGCCAGCTCGAGCTGGATACCAATAACGTATTGGCCCACGAGCGTCAGCTCGAGCAACTGTCCCGGCAGCTGCAGCGCGAACTCATTCGGGTGATGTTATTCCAGATGACGCATTTTCGCTGATGGCTGATTTCAGCCCTTGCCAAACCTGATCCAGTGTTGCAGGATAGCCGTCCTGAAAAAAGCAAACGAAGCTCCGATCGATTCGTCATTGCGAGCGCAGCGCGGCAATCTTCTTACTAACTATATTTTGCATGTAGATTGCCACGTCGCTGACGCTCCTCGCAATGACGGTGATTTAAGTATGAATAAAGCTTCCTAAAGACTAGAAACTCTGCATGAACCAAGCGCAAAAAGAACCGGAGAAGCCCGGTAAAAACCCGCTGATCTGGGTAGCGATCATCGTCCTGGGCCTGATCATTTATATCTTTGTCGGCTCCGACCGGGGCGGCAAACAGACCGAAACCCTGCCGCTGCAAGATATCGAAACCGCGACTGCTGAGCCCGAGTCCGAACCGGAAGACGAAATCACCCGCCAGGCACCGCCGTCACCCGGGGTCATCGCGCGCGAGTATATTGTCGATCTGCGCCAACAAGGCAAGCCTTATCCGTTCGACACGTTGATGCAAAAGGCCGCGGATCTGTCCAGCGAGGGCAGCCTCGCCGATGCGCATCTGCTGTATTTTTTCGCCGCGCGTGAAGGCCACGTGGCGGCGATGATGACGATGGCGGAAATGACCGACCCCCTGCGCTTCCAGCCGCAGAACAACCTGCTGGATGAAGCTAATGCAATCCAGGCCTACAAATGGTACAGCCAGGCGCTGGCGCAGGGTCATCAACCGGCCCGCGAACACCTGGACCAGCTGCATGAATGGGCCAAGCGCGAGGCGCAGAATGACGACCAGACTGCACTACAATTACTTCTGAATTTCAATTAATGGACCGATCTATGTTTGACCCGCAATCGCGACGACTGCTGTTGATTTTACCGCTCTTGCTGTGGATGCTTGCCCCGACCGCCTGGGCGGCGGCTAAGCCGTTATTGATGGAAGGCAAGAAAACCCTCTATCAACGCGTGTTATCGGTGCCGGATGCCAGCTTGTATGCGCAGGCCGATGCCAAGTCCACCACCAGCACGGTGGTGCCGTTCAGCGTGCTCTATGTCTATCAGCGCCAGGATGGCTGGCTCCAGGTCGGCCATGACAGTTTCGGCAAGATCGCCGGCTGGATTCCCGAGCGCCAGACCATCGTCTGGAACCAGGCCCTGACCGTCTCGTTCAAGGACCCGCAGGATACCCAGCGGGTGATGATGTTCCGCGACCAGGAAAGCCTGCAGAACCTGGTCGACAGCAATGACCAGGAAGCCTATGCCAAGCTCTATTCGTCGGTGGTCGGCAACGAGGTGATGGAAGACAACCCGGTCATCGCGATCCAGCCCGAGGCGCATATCGATATCCGTAACAATTTTTACCTGGTGCCGATCAAGCAGCACCAGGATGTCTACCTCGGCAACGAGCAGGCGCGTCTGCTGGAAATCGCCAGCGTACCGCTGGCCGATGGCAACCTCAGCGACGATGACCTCGAGCGCCTGACCCGGGCCGGTGCGGGTGAGCGTAATTACCGCAGCGGCATTCACTTCGTGATCGATTCCACGGTGTCGATGGGGCCCTACATCGACCGCACCCGCGAGGCGGCGCGGGCGGTCTACAGCACCATTGCGCGCAATGGCCTGAACAACCAGGTCAATTTCGGCCTGACCGCGTTCCGCGACAATCTGACCCAGGTGCCGCAGCTGGATTACCTGAGCCGGACCTTCGTCGATCTCGAGCAGGGCGCCGATGAGAATCAATTCTTTGCCCGGGTCAACACGCTGGAACCGTCGAACATCTCCAGCCGCGATTACCGCGAGGATGCCTATGCCGGGATCAAGGCCGCGATCGATAACAGCGACTGGCGTGATTTCGATGCGCGCTACGTGATCCTGATTACCGATGCCGGTCCGCGCGAGAGCGCCGACCCGTTGAGTGCCACCGGCCTCAGCACCGAGGCCCTGCGCCAGCTCGCCTATGACCAGGGGATCTCGCTGTGGGTACTTCACCTGCGCTCGGATTCACCGGCGGCGGATCATGCCCGCGCCGAAAGAATCTATCGTGAGCTGTCGTTCTACCCGGGTATCGGCGATTTCTATTACAGCGTCGAACTCGGCAAGGTCGATGAGTTCGGCAAGGTGCTGGAAGTACTGGCCAACCAGATCACCCAGCAGGTGCAGGCCACGGTCAACGGCGTGTTGCCATTGCCGATTCCCGAGCAGCAACTGGCCGCGGATCAACCCGAACGCAGTCAGCTGGCCGAGTTGCAGAGCAAGGTCGCCAAGCTGGGTTATGCGCTGCGCATGCGTTACCTGCAGAAAGAGATCGGTGATACCCTGCCCAAGGTGTTCAATGCCTGGATGGTGGACAAGGATTTCAGCGATCCGCAAAAATCCACCGTCGATGTGCGGGTGCTGCTGACGCGCGACCAGCTGTCCGACCTGACCGAGGTATTACAGCAGGTGCTGGAATTGGCGGAAGAGGGCGTATTGACCCCGTCCGGATTCCTCAATGACCTGAAGAGCCTGGCCGCCAGTATCAGTCGCGACCCATCGTCGGTGGCCGGCAATGTATCGGCCGGTGATGGCAACCTCGCCGACCTCGGTTACATGCGTGAATATATCGATGATCTGCCCTATACCGGCGAGGTCATGAACCTGAGCCTGGCCAGCTGGGAAGAATGGTCGGCCAAGGACCAGATCGAATTTATGCACCGCCTGGATGGCAAGATCAATTATTACCAGGCCCTGCATGACAACACCGACCTGTGGATTACCCCGGGTGGCGGTGCGGTCAACGGCAACTCGGTGTTCCCCATAGTGCTCGACTTGTTGCCCTGATCGCGCTTTACTAGCGTTAACATGTCAGTCATCTATTCACTGAAAAACGTGACGAAGGATCGTTTTGTCGACGGCCATGGTTTCCGTTTGCAGGTGCCCAGTATCGAGGTCCGGGAAAAGGAGAACGTGGCCCTGGTCGGCCACAGCGGTTGCGGCAAGAGCACCCTGCTGGATATGCTGGCGATGGTGCTGCACCCGGATGCCAGTGATGAATTCATCATCAGTCCCCCCAATGACAAGGCCCAGGATGTCGCCAAACTGTGGCAGAAAAAGAAACAGAACCGCCTGGCCAAACTGCGCAAACAGCATATCGGTTACGTGCTGCAGCAGGGCGGGTTGCTGCCCTACCTGACCGTGCGCGAGAATATCGAGCTGCCGCGGCGCCTGATGAACCTGCCGAGCGACGATTCGGCCAGTTCGCTGGCGCGGGTCATGGGGATTCATCGCCAGCTGGACAAGCTGCCGGGTTTGCTGTCGGCCGGCGAACGTCAACGCGCGGCTTTTACCCGGGCGCTGGCGCACCGACCGTCGATCCTGCTCGCCGACGAGCCAACCGCGTCGCTGGACCCGATTACCGCGCGCAAGATCATGGCGGTGGTGATGGAACTGGTCAAGGGCCTAAATATCACCCTGGTCATCGCCAGCCATGACTGGCCGGAGGTCTACAAGATGGACCTGCGGGTGCTGCATCAAAAGGCCGAGATGGTCGAGGGCGGCACGATCTACCAGTCCTCGTTTTATGACTGACGAGCCAATGAGAACGTCATTATGGGATGATCCAATTTTCTGTCATCGCGAGCGACAGCGCGGCGATCTCTTTTGGAAGATTGCCGCGTCGCTGTCGCTCCTCGCAATGACGGTTTCAGTTAATATTGATTATTTTGCATTCTCAAATTATTAATAAAACTTTACTTCAACAATATTCATGAGCCAGCTGTTCAACATCATTGCCCTCAGTTTCCG
>JASJBV010000023.1 GCA_030066335.1 Gammaproteobacteria bacterium | reverse complement strand
CGGATGAAGAACCAGAACCAGTAACCACCGACAGCAACGCTCAGAGCGCCCAGGTGCCACAGCAGTACCAGGGTAGCAGGAGCAGGGTCAGCAGCAGTCGGGTAGGCAAATACCATAATCGCAGTGGCCACAATAAAAGTGATGAAGCCGTACATCAACATCAGGTGTGACAGACGACGCTGAGGATTGGCGAATTCAGAAGAAGTCAGTACTTCGTTGGCAACTGTTTTAACCAACAGAGAAGTTCTTTCGCCGCTGCTTACAGTGCGGGTGGCTGCTGCTTCAGCTTTCTTGGCATTTTCGAAGAAGTACTTGGCGCTCTTCTTGTGTACTGTGTCGAGGATAGTCCCACCGATAACCATCAGGAACATCAGGACGACGTAAATCTGGATGGCGAGAGGTGTGATAAACTCGGAAAGATCGTAAAAGGGATTGCTAGTCATTGAATCTATTCTCCTGTGAGATACCGGACGGTGCGCAATAATTCACCAAATCACAGGCCGAATCAAATCAACATTCTTTGTTTTGCCATTAATCTAATTAATAGAATTTCCTTACTTATTAGTGGATTTAATTAATAATAAACTAATATTTATAGGGTTATTTTCTGAAAAATATAATAAATTCAGACAGATAAGTAATTTTGGTAGAAATGGTGATAATTTAGCCAATGTGAAGGATAGAAATGATTCTCATTAATGATCGAGGAAAATATAAAGAATTAATAAAATTATTATATGAGTAGACCTATAAATTTTGATCTGGCTCAATTACCGGCTTGTTTTCAGACGCTTTATAAAGCGATCAAGGTCGGTTTACGCTGAAAAAAATGCCAGCCCGTCCCTGGGCTGACTGAGGGCTTAAAACGATCAGGCTGCCAGTTGCTTGGCCAGGCGGGCAGCCTTGGCATCCTCTGCTGAATAAGCCTTGCCTGACCACAACATGTCATAGGCTATTTCTTCGTTGCCGTTCTCACACAGCTCCAGGACCTGCAGGAATAACGGCTGGAAGGTTTCGCTGCGATGCGAGGCCTCGTGTTCCTGCAGACTATTCCAGAAGGTGATGATCAGGGCTTCACGGTCTTTCAACTCACTGCTGACGGGCTGACCGATGGTGGAACCCTCGTTCGAGATATCGCCACTGTTCAAGGCCACGAAACCGCCGACGAAGCCGGTATCCGAGTGGTAGGTCTTTACGTTCTCGCAGAGCAGGGCAACCCGCTCCTGCAAGTCATCGACAGTGAATTCGGGTTTGAGAATGACCCGATTCACGGTAATGACGCCGTCGTAGGGAAAGTCATTGATCAGATTATTCATGGTGTTCTCCGGTATATCAGTATATTCGGAATAACTGACCAAATTAGTCAGGATTAGTTCAGTTTTGCAACTGGATAAAATCCCGCCTGCCATTGAATACTTATCGAGCGGACTTATCTGCTGGAAACTAGTCCAGTACAATCTGCCTGGGATCTTCGACTACAGCGTCAATTATTGAGTTCGTGAACACATGAATTATCAGCATCGAAAAATTATCAGCCAACTGTCTCTGGCGATTGGCTTGTCGGCATGGCTTAACGCCGGGGCCAGCGAAGCAAACGAGTTGCAGCCATCGCGCGACCTGCACATGTCCAATCTGACCCAGCTAACCTTCGAGGGAGATAACGGCGAGGCCTATTTCAGTTTCGATGGCAAACAGCTGATCTTCCAGTCCAACCGCGGTGGCTATGCCTGCGACAAGATCTGGACCATGAACATCGATGGCTCCAATAAAAAAATGGTCAGCCCGGATCGTGGCGCCCATACCTGTTCCTTTTTCTATCCCGGCGGCCAGGAAATCTTGTTTGCCTCGACCAGCCATCTCGATGGCGCCTGTCCGCCCAAACCTGAATTGCCCAGCCATATCCGTTATGCCTGGCCGCTATATCCTTACGACATTTATCGTGCACGAGCCGACGGCAGCGGCATGCAGGCATTGACCAGCGATAATCCCCAGTACGATGCTGAACCGATCATGGCGGCGGACGGCAAATCCATCGTGTTCGGTTCCCAGCGCGACGGTGATTTCGATATCTATTCGATGGATGCCGACGGCGGTAATCTCAAACGCCTGACCGATACGGTTGGCTATGACGGGGGGCCGTGGTTTTCCCATGATGGCAGCAAGATCGCCTGGCGCGCCTGGCACCCACAAACCGAAGCGGAAAAAGCCCAGTGGCGTGACAACATGGAACAGGACTATATCCAGTCTACACCCCTGGACATCTGGGTCATGGACGCCGATGGCAGCAACAAGCAACGTCTGACCAACAACGGCGCTACCAACTGGGCGCCATCCTGGCATCCAGATGGTAAAAGGATCGTGTTCTCCAGCAACATGGACGACTGGCGCGAGGATTATAAAACCTACGGCCATAACTTCGAGCTGTACCTGATCAACAGCGACGGCAGCGGTTTGAAACGCCTAACCTATAACAAGGTATTCGATAGCTTCCCGATGTTTTCAGCGGACGGCAAGAAAATCGCATTCGGCGCCAATCGCAATCCGGCCAAACCGCGGGCTACCGATATCTTCATCGCCGACTGGAAAGAATAAATGCCCAGGTTCCTGTTACTGATAACCAGCCTGCTGCTTGCGCCAGTGCCGGCGCTCGCTGACCAGTTACTGTTGCATCATGACCTCAAAGTGACCTTGCAGCCAGGTCAAAAGGCATTGACCGCAACCGACCATATCACCTTACCGCAAGCGGTCGATCGATTGACCCTCGAGCTGCATGCCGGGTTAAAGCCCGAGTTCTCGTCTGGTGCGGATGAGGTCGTGGTGGTGAACCGTCAGGGCAACCGGTTGCTGCAACGCTATCAGCTCAAGTTCTCAAAGCCGGTCAGCTCTCTCAAGGTGGACTATAGCGGCAGCATTCATCATGCGCTCAGTTCCGGTCGCGCGGAGCAGGCACGCGGTTTCCGCAGCAGTGCCGGCATCATCGATCAACAGGGGGTGTTTCTGGCCTATAGCAGCGTCTGGTATCCACAGCTAGTTGGCTATGACTACCTGACCTATTCATTACAGGTCGAACTGCCTGCCGGCTGGTCGTCGGTCAGCCAGGGTAAACGCGTCCAACGACAGGCGGATGACCGGGTTGCACGTGATCACTGGCAGATAGACAAACCGCAGGAAGAGATTTACCTGATCGCGGCGGAATTTTCCGAGTACAGTCGCAACCTGGTGCTGCAGCAGGGTCCGGCCCAGGCCCAGGTATTCCTGCGCGAGGATGACCAGAAACTGGCCGACAAGTACCTGGATGCCACGGTCAGTTATTTGCAGATGTACGAGCAGTTACTGGGTGCTTATCCATATTCCAAGTTCGCCCTGGTCGAGAATTTCTGGCAAACCGGGTTCGGCATGCCGTCATTTACCCTGTTGGGTTCGCGCGTTATCCGCCTGCCATTTATTATCAATTCCTCTTACCCGCACGAGATCCTGCATAACTGGTGGGGCAACGGTGTTTACATCGATTTCGCCAGCGGCAACTGGAGTGAGGGCCTGACCGCCTATCTCGCCGACCACCTGATCAAGGAACAACAGGGGCAGGGTGCCAATTACCGCCAGCAGAGCCTGCAGAAATACCGCGACTACGCAGCCAAGAACCGGGACTTCCCGTTGACCGAGTTCAGGAGTCGCCATAGCTCGGCTACCGAAGCGGTAGGTTATGGCAAGACCCTGATGCTGTTTCACATGCTGCGAAACAAACTGGGCGACGAGTTATTTACCCGGGCCCTGCGGAACCTTTACCAGGATTACCAGTTCCGCAAGGCCTCTTTCAATGATGTCAAAAAGGTGTTCGAGCAAACGACTGATCAATCCCTCGATACATTTTTCAGCCAATGGGTTGAACGCAGCGGTGCCCCGGAATTGGAACTGACTGATAGCAGGCTGCAGCAGCAAGGAAATAGTTACCGACTGGAGCTGACCCTGGCCCAGGTCCAGCCGGGTGATGCCTATGAACTGGGTATTCCGCTAGCGGTATCATTGGCCGGGCAAAACCAGGCCCAACAGTTTGTGCTGCAGATGTCGAGTAAACGACAAAGCTATTCACTGGAGTTAGACCTGGAGCCGATCCGGGTTGATATCGATCCCCAGTTTGACCTGTTCCGTAAACTGGCGGTAGCGGAAACACCACCGGCCTTCACCCAGGTGTTCGGCGCCAACGAGTTGTTGGTGGTGACGCCATCCGCTACCAGTGGCAGGATGAAAGCTGCCTGGCAAGCTTTTGCCGATGATGTCTCGCATATGGGGCCAGTGTCAGTCAAGATTGTCAGGGACACTGAGATCGATCAGCTGCCAGCGCAACAGGCGGTTATGGTGTTGGGTTGGAAAAATCGTTTTGCCCCGCAGTTGCAGCAAGAACTTGGACAACACCCGGTTGAATTCGAAGCGCGGCAGGTCAAGGTAGGGCCAGGACAGACCAGTAGAGATCAACATGCGTTTGCCTGGGTCACCCGCATCGATGGCGAGGATAATAAATCTTACCCGCGGGCATTGATCACCGCCGACCTGCCAGCGGCCTTGCCGGGCCTCGGGCGCAAGATTCCACATTACCACAAGTACAGTTACCTCGGGTTCGAGGGTGACGAACCGCAAAACCGGCTCAAAGGGCGATGGCCGGTGACGGATTCACCGATGTCGGTAGTGTTCAGCAAGAATGCCGAACCGGCACAAATGAAGAAAGCGGTCGCCCTGGTCGAACCGGTTTCACCCTTCGATGCTCAGCGCATGCTGCAGTCGGTAAAATTCCTCAGCGATGAGAAAATGCAAGGCCGGGGCATGGGATCTGCGGGCCTGGATGAGGCGGCCGAATACATTGCCGCGGCATTCAAGCAGGCTGGCCTGAAACCGGCCGGAGATAATGCGGGCTATTTTCAACACTTCGACGCTATTGGTGAAGATGGCAACAGCAAGCCGCTGAAAAATGTGGTCGCCGTGATCTCCGGGCGTCATCCCAAGCTATCCAGCGAGAACCTGGTGATAGGTGCTCATTATGATCACCTTGGCCTGGGCTGGCCCGATGTCCGTCAAGACAACAAGGGCAAGGTGCATCATGGTGCGGATGATAATGCCAGTGGTATCGCGGTGATGCTGGAGCTGGCGCGGGTCATGGGGCGTAGTCAGCCCGACCGCAATATCCTGTTCGTGGCCTTCAGTGGCGAGGAAGCAGGGCGCCTGGGTTCGAAGCACTACGCAAAGCATGCAACCGAATACCCGGTGGAGAAGTCTATCGGCATGCTCAACCTGGACACGGTCGGCCGGTTGTTCGATAAACAATTGATGGTGCTGGGTGCGGACAGCGCAACCGAGTGGCCGCATATTTTCCGCGGGATCGGTTTTGTCACCGGTATTCAAACGGTGATGGTCAGTGAGCCGCTGGATGCCAGTGACCAGATCAGTTTTCACGAGGCCGGAGTGCCCGCGGTGCAACTGTTTTCCGGACCCACGCTGGATTACCATCGACCCGGGGATACCGCCGACAAGATCGATGCCGATGGTCTGGTCAAGGTGGCCGAGGTTAGTAAGCAGGTGGTGGAATACCTGGCCTCGCGTGAGCAGCCGATGACGATTACGTTGGCCAATGCAAAAAAACCTGCCCAGGCAAAAGGCCCGGGGCGCAAGGTCAGCCTGGGCACGATTCCCGATTTCACCTTCCAGGGCGAAGGTTACCGGCTGGATGGCGTGACCCCCGGTTCTCCGGCCGAGCAGGCCGGACTGCAGAAACTGGACATCATCGTACAGATCAACGAGCAGAAAATCAGTGGATTGCGGGATATCTCCAAGGCACTCAAATCGCTGACAGTCGGCGATGAAATAGAACTTACCTACCTGCGTAATAATCAGCTGTTATCCACCAGGGCATTACTGATCGGCCGCTAGTATGGATGTCAACGCCAGTGGCCTGTTCCTCTAATTTCTGAGTAGAAATACGTTGGCCAGCCGAATCACGGCTGTGGGGTTTTCACACGCCGCCGCTGTGCACGATCTCGTAGTAGAGTTTTTCCAGTTCGTTCTTGTGCTGGGTTTCCTCGTCGGCGAGGAAGCGGAACAGGTCCTGGATCGGACCGGCTGGGGTTGATTCGGCCAGCGAGTGGTATTGTTCCATCGCCGCATGTTCGCGGCCGAGAGCGAATTGCAATACCTCCTGGTCATCCGGCTTGTCACCCAGTTCTGGCAGGTGTATGCAATCGGAGAACTTGCCATTACTGGCGGGAGTGTCGACCAGTTGGCTGACCTGGTCCTCGATATCCTTACGCCTGCTCAGTTCGGAGAACAGGTCGAAATGGCGTTGTTCCTCCTCGGCCAGTTCTTCCACCAGGTAACGTATATTCTTGCTGACCTTGCCGGCCAGGTCGCTGTAAAAATCGCGCGCGGTTCGCTCGAACTCGGTGGCTACCGATAAAATATCCGCCAGGCTGGTTTGTGCCTTGAGCTTTTTATAACCTTTACCTTCAGGCATGAGTGAGGGCCTCCACTGGGTTGATGACAGCATCGATACTCTTGGCTACCTGGTGACCGGCGGCTACCGCACTGACCACATCCGGGCCGGTCACGCAGTCGCCCGCGGCCCACAACCAGGATTCAGAGGTACGGCCATTGGTATCGATCTGGATTCGACCACGGTTCCATTCCAATCGTTCCGTCAATTCCTCGCCAAGCAAGTTGACATCGCTCATCTGACCAATCGCCTCGACCACCATCTCTGCCGGATGAATCTGTTCATCGGTTTCATCGAAGCTGGGCGCAAACCGACCCTGCTGGTCGAAGATAGACAGGACCTTCCAGGTTTTGAGACCGGTTAGATTGCCCTCAGCGTCAACCTGGCATTGCTGCGGTCCACGCGAATCGAGGATGTTGACCCCTTCCTCCAGCGATTCCTTGATCTCGTCCGGATCGGCGAGGAAATGATTGAGATCCTCCAGTGCGGTCAGGGTAACATCGATGCTGCCATGCTGCTGTTTCTGCAAGCGGGCCATGCTGCGCGCGATATCCATCGCGACATTACCGCCGCCGATGACGACCATGGATTTGGGGGCATCGATATGTTCGCCCTCGGTGATCCGGCGTAACAGGTCCACCGCTTTTTTCACCCCGGCATGCTCGGAACCGGGAATCCGGGTCGAGCGTCCCATCTGCAGGCCGATCGCCAGAATCACCGCATCGAAATCCTGCTCCAGTTGCTGCATCGTGATGTCGCTGCCGATCCGGGTGTCATAGTGAATGGTGACTCCCATCGACAGGATCAGGTCCATTTCGTGCTGGATGGTTTCATAGGGTAGACGGTACTCAGGGATGCCGTAGCGGGTCATGCCGCCGGCATGTGGCAGCGCTTCGTAAACCGTGACCGCGTGGCCCTTGCGCGCAAGATCATAAGCCGCGGTCATACCGGCCGGACCGGCGCCGATGATGGCCACGCTCTTACCGGTGGGTGGCGCGGGATCACCGATGATCGCGCGGTAGCGATCACGCGGGACCTGTTCGGTGATATGGCGTTTGAGCCAGCGAATCGCGATCGGATCACCCTCGTGGCGCGCGGCGCAGACCGTCTCACAGCGATGGGTGCAGACCCTGCCGCAGATCTGCGAGAAGGGGTTGGTATCGTAGAGAATTTTCAGTCCGCGCTCGTAGTCGCCGTCACGCACCGCGGCGATGTAGTCGGGCACCGCCATGTGGGCGGGGCAGGTGGCAATGCACAGGCCACAGGCGACACAGCGGTCGGCCTCGAGTTTGGCCTGCTCGACATCGTAACCCTGGACGATCTCATCGAATGATTCGATGCGCTTGGCGGGCTCGAGCTCCGGCATCTGTTCGCGGACCCGACCGGTCAGCTGGTAGCCGTCGGGCCGATGATAGCCCAGCGCCGCGTTATCCCAGTGTTTCTTATCGACGCCCGGGGTAAAACGAAAAGCGTCCGGATTACTCTCCACCCACTTGTACTCATTGGACATCGTCAGCGAGCCGGTCATGCAGACATCGACGCAGAGTGCACACCAGCAGCAGCGGCCGTAATCGATATTGGGTCGCAGGCCGGAATCTTCCTTACTGGCATCGATTCCCTCGACCGCTACCATATCGATCGCGCCATTCTGGCAGATGGCCTCGCAGGTGCCGCAGCCGATACACTTTTTCATGTCATTCTTATGAAAGCCGCGGTAGCGCGGACTGCCCGGACGGTCGTTGAGCGGGTCCGGGATCGTGACCGGGTCACGGAACAGGTATTTCCAGGCGGTGAAAGGTGACAGTATGTTACGAATACTCATAAGAACCTCTTGTTAGCGCTCTATTTCCGGTGGATAGGTATGCAGTGAGACCAGCAGTGCGGCGACGTCGGCGATATTGCAATTGACCACCATGCGTTCGAACAATGCCATCGCGTGGGTATAGGACGGCCCGCGCACGTTGACCCGGCGCGGATAACCACTGCCGTCGGTGACCAGGTAGTAGCCGTATTCACCGCGCGAACATTCTCCGCGCACATAGGTTTCACCGGGTTCGATCTTCCAGTGCAGAACGTTGGGCGTGGTGGCCATCGTCGGGCCATCGTCTTGCGGCATCCGCGACAGGATCTGGCGGATCAGGTCTACCGACAGCAACAGGTCACGCCGGCGCACATCCGCGCGGGTGTAGATATCCGAGTCCTTGCCAATAACGGGGTCAAAGTCAAGCTGGTCATATACCAGGTAGGGCTGGTCCTTGCGCACGTCGCGCGGTACGCCGGCGGCACGTATGCAGGGGCCGGTGACTCCATAGCTGTCCAGCCATTCTTTTTCGATCACACCGATGCCACGGGTACGTTTTTCAAACACCGCGTTGCGGAACATCACGTTGTGGATATCGCGCAGGGCGTTTTCGATCTCACCCAGGGTATGCTCCATGCGGGTGCGGAAACCGGTCGGCAGGTTATCGCGCACGCCGCCGGGCATGATGAACATGTGGTAAATGCGCGCGCCGGTCAATTCCTCGAAGCGGTCCAGCATCAGGTCGCGCACATAGGTGGACCACTGACCGATTACGGCCTGGCCCAGCGCCCCGGCCTGGCCACCGAGGTACATCAGGTAACTGTTGATGCGACCCATCTCCAGGATCAACGCGCGGATCCAGTCGGCCCGTTCCGGTACCTCGATGCCGGCCAGTTCCTCGACCGCGGCGGCGTAACAGTATTCATTGAAGTCGGGTTCCGGTACACAGATGCGGCAGACGATGGGAAAATTCTGGATGAAGGTGCGCCGTTCCATCAGTTTCTCGAAACCGCGGTGCAGGTAGCCAACGTGGGTTCTGCCCTCGGCGACCTCGTCGCCGCAGACGGTCAATTCGATCGACATGTTGCCGGTGATGCCCGGATGCTGCGGTCCCTGCCACAACTTCAGATATTTGCCCGAGGTCAGGTCGATATCGAGGCTGCCATCGGCTTTTTTCTGCGGGTACTGGCTGCGATCGGGCGTGTAGGCCATGTCAGTCCTTATCCTCCGGGTAGAACAACTGCTTCATGTGCTGCGCGGGATCGGAGGTACTCCGTCCCGGACGTTCGAGGTAGGTGTCACGGCTGTACTCCAGGGTATCGAAATCGCGTCGGTAAGGGGGGATCTCGGTCCAGCCCTCGAGAATAAAATCTTCATCGATGCGCGGGCTGCCGGGAAAGTCGATGCCGAACATCTCTTTCAATTCACGCTGGTAGGTGGCGGCGGTCGGCCATAAATCATGGATACTCTCCATGCTCGCCTCGTCACGGTCGATGATCACGCGCAGGCCGAGGTCGGTGGCGCTCTCGCGGTTGTTGATCAGGTAGGTGAGCTGAAATTTGTTGTCCTCGATCCAGTCCACCGCGGTCAGCAGCACCAGGTGGGTAAAACCCTCGGTATCCCGCAGATACAGCAACAGTGAGGCGAGGTTTTCCCGTGGCACCGTGATGAACACCAGGTCGAAGCGCTGCACGCTAATCTCACCGAGCGCGTAACGTTGCTTGAGTTGTTCGTAAAGCTCAATCATCAGTCTACGTCACCAGCTATAGTCCGGCATATCCCAATCCTTGATCACGCGTTTCTGGTTGGCCTTGTACCAGTCGAAATATTCGGCGTACTTGTTGGCGCCTTCGGCCTCGCCGGCGCGGATCATTCTTTTCAAATCCATGAAGCCAGCGAGCAGGGCTTCCGGGCGCGGCATGCAGCCGGTGATATACAGGTCCACCGGCAAGTACTCGTCCAGGCGTTTGATCGTGTTGTAGGAATCCCAGTACATGCCACCATTGATCGTGCACGAACCGAGGCCAACCACGTACTTCGGATTTTGCATTTGTTCGTAGGAACGGATCGCGCGTTTCAGGGTTTTGACCGACAGGTAGCCCGAGATCACGAACAGGTTGGCCTGGCGCGGGGTAGGGCGCCATTGAATGCCATAGCGATAGGCATCGTAGCGTGGGGTCATCAGCGGGCGCATTTCGATCGCGCCACAGCCGGTACCGAAACCGAGGATCCAGATCGATTCCGCGCGCGCCCAGTTGAACAGGTCCTCGACGATCTTGCTGTAAGCGGCAGGCATCACCGTGGGCGGTGCCTCGCAGTAATAATCCCGCAGCGGCTCGACCTCGATCTCGACCCCACCGGGACCCTTGACCGTGCGTTTGCGCAATTCCTCCGGCAGCTCGATGGTTCTCTCCGCTGGGGGTGCCGGCGGCTTTTGCGGCTGTACCTCAGGTGGATTCAGGTCCACTGACGGCAGCTCGGCCGAGGTCTTGGCAGGATCTTTGTGCGTTTTCTTGTCCATTTACCTAATCCGGTTGCTCAAAGTTGGAATCACCCAGTTCATTATAGTTCACACGATAGCCACGGCGATGACACCCAGCGGTACCGCCCAGATCAAAAACCAGCGCACCGAGTGCTCGACATGAAAGCGTGGAAACACCACGCCGACCAATACCGACACCATGTAAATCAGGAAGATCTTGACGAAAAAAATGGGCCAGCTGACCGCACCGCCAAAAAACAGGTTCATGTAGACCACCATCTTGGCGATCGGAAAGATCGCGCGGTTGGTCTGCATAAGCGCGAGATAAGATGAGTGATACTCGGTGGGTGGACCAATCGGAATTTCCTGCGGGGCCAGCACCACGTCGAACGGTGGCCGCATCATCGAGCCGAGAAACGACAGCATCGCCGCGGCCACTGCAAACGGGTTGGTGAACAGGGTCCAGTTAAGGTAACTGCCCTGTTGGGCGGCAACAATCTCGGTCACCGACAGGGTCTCGTACTGCAGGGCAACCGCAAACACCGCCAGCGCAAACGGCAGCTCGGCAGCGGTTACCTGGGCAAGGCCTCGGGAAACACCGATGGCGGCGTAGGGGTGGCCGCTCTCACCGGCGCCGAGCGCCATGCCCAGGGTACCGAAAAACACAAAATACAGGGCCAGGATCAGGTCTCCGGCAAACGACAGGTTGGAAAACATCACCGAGCCGTAAATCGTCGGCACGAACAATAACAGCCCGACCCCACCGGACAGGCGGAACACCGGACCCATATAAAACATCACGCCATGGGTGATCGACGTGCGCAAGCCATAGTTCTTGATCATGTCCACGTAATTCTGCCAGATCGGGATACCATGGCGGCGGCCGACGCGGGCGGCAATCTTGGCAATCAACGCATTCAACAGTAGCCCATAGTTGACCACGATGAACAGGGTCAACAGCGAGTAGGGGATCTTGATCCATTCAAACCCCATAGAACACCCCGCTACTCAGCAGATAAACCGCGACCACGAAACCCAACAGCTGGATCGCATAGGTCTGGCCGTCGCCGGTATACAGCCGGCGAAACAGCTCGGCCGAGGTATGCAACGATTCCGCCACGGTAGCCCAGAACCGGGTTACCAGCGGCTGGGTCATGAAACCAAGGGCCTTGCGATAAGGCGCAAAGAAGTTCCAGGCAAAATGGGTGGTTTCCGGCCGGTAGGGACGCTCGGCGGCGAACACGATATTGAACTGCTTGACCTTTTGCGCGCGGCGGTTGACGAAGACCAGCCAGGCGAACAGGGTAGCGAAGATCACGCCGACCACGATCATGATCGAGACCGGGCTCCAGTAGCCATAAGTGCTGGTGATGGTCAGGCCTTCCCAGTTCAGACCATTGCGCGGAAAGAAGTTGTCGATGTAGGCATCCACATGGCGTAATGCCAGGCCCGGTGCCAGCGCGAACACCATCAGGCAGGCGACATAAATCATCTGCGGCAGGATGATCCAGAACGGCGCCTCCTTCAGCTTGCGATGTTCGTCCTTTAGCTGACCGAGGAAAATCGTGTGAATCAGGCGGAACAGGTAGAGGAACGCGATCGGTCCGGCGAGGAAAATGATCACCATCGGCAAGCGATACTCGGCGGACATGATCGCGTTATAGAAAATCCAGCGACCGCCGAAGCCGGACAGCGGCGGTACCCCGGACACCGCGATGATACCGATCAGCACCGCGATGAATGATAGCGGCATCAACGTGATCAGCCCGCCCATGCGGTACATTTCCTTGGTGCCGGTACGCTTGGCCACGCCGCCCACCGACAGGAACAGCATCGACTTGTAGATGTAATGATTGACCACGAACATCAACGCCATCAACCAGCCGAGGTGATTCATCAATGCCAGACCGAACAACGCATAACCCATCTGCGCGATAGAAGAATAGGCCAGCAGGCGTTTGGCATCCTCCTGGTAGATCGCCATCAGGTTGCCGAGCAGGGCGGAGATTGCACCGACCCACAACAGCACATGGGTCAGATCGATCCCGTACAGCTGTTGCCGACCCATGTAGATCAACAGGATGAACAGGCCAAACAGACCGGCCTTGAGCAGGATGCCGGAGAGTAGCGGCGATACATCGGTTTCCGCCTCGGCATGCGCACCGGGCAGCCAGATATGGACCCCGATCGCCGCGGTCTTGGTCATCATGCCCAGCGCCAGCAGGATGAATACCCAGGGCGCGACATCCTCGGCCACCGTCGTTAGCGATTCCAGCGGGAACAGTGGATTACCCGCTGAGGCCAGGGCAAAGCCGAGCAACATCAAGAACGCACCACCAAGGGAAAACAGGATGTAGGACTGGGCGTGCGGCTGGGAATGCTTGCCGCGCAGGATCAGGAAATACGAGCCGATGGTCAGTGATTCCCAGGCCGCAAAAAAGGTGAACGAGTCCTCGGCAACGATCAGCATGCTGAGGCCGGCGAACATCCACAGCGCGGCTGGGTAGAAACCGATCCGGCGTCCCTGGTTATGAAAACTGGCGAGCAGAATCAATGCACCACCGGGCAGGATGATGGCACCGAAGATCAGTTGCAGCGGATCATACAGCGGGTACTGCAGGATAAACCAGGTGACCAGGCCGCCGATCGCGAGCACATTTTTAATTCGTGCCGGCAGACCCTCGAGCGGCAGGAACAGTAGCGCAAACAGCAGCGGTATCGCGTGCATTAAATTGCCGAATACCGACAACTCACCCCACAGATAAGCCAGGCTCCAGGCGGCCACCACCGCGCTGTAAATCACCACTACTTTCTGGATCGGGCAAGGCGCTTTCTCTGCCACCTCGTCATGTTTCAGGATCAGGCCAAACCAGCGAAACAGGTAGGCCGTCTCCAACAGGGCACCGAACAGAATCAGCACGATCAGGGCGATGCGGTCGGCACCGGCGAGCAGATGAATCAGTTCCCATTTGGCGTAAAACCCGGGGAAAGGCGGTAGCCCGATCAGTAACGCGATAAAGCTGATAAAGGCGAATAGTAGCAGTGGACGATCACGCAATGCGGTCCAGGCGGTCAATTCACGTTCGGCGATCAGACCGGACAGCCAGAACAAACCGGCCTTGCCCACGGCATGCGCCAGCAGCACACCGCCGGCGATCAGCCAGTAACTGTCACCGAGGATATCGCGCTGACCGATGATGGCCAGGATCAGGCCGATCTGCGCCACCGACGAGTAGCCGAGCAAACGGCGGTCACTGGTCTGGGCCAGGGCAAACAGGTTGGCACCGATGAAGCTAAGTACGCCGATACCGGTCGCCACCGGTAACCAGCTGTCACCACCGATGGCCAGGACCTTGTCCACCGCAAACAGGCTGGCGGTGCCGGCCGCGGCGGACAGGATCGCGGAGAAGGCCGGGTGGGCCGACTCGTAAATGTCCAGCGCCCAGCCGTTGGCCGGAAAGGGTTTCAACTCGACGATAAGGGCGATGAACAGGAGGAAAAACGCCAACGGCGTGGTCTGGATCAGCATATCAGACATCCCGGCCATGTCATCGATGTTGAGGCTACCGGATACATGATAGTTGAAGATGATGCCCACCAGCAGCAGGATCGATACCACCTGTGACGCCATCAGGTACTTGAAGCCGGCACCGAGCGAACGTTCGTTGTGTGATAGCAATACCAGACCGGCGGTGGCGATGACGACCAGTTCAAAAAATACGAACAGGTTGAAAATATCCCGGGTCAGGATGATGCCGCAGATCGCCATGATAAATACCAGCAGCACCGCCATTGCCCGCCGCCCCAGGCGCAGCAGGGTATCCTTGAGGAAGATGGTTGAAGCCAGCCCGGTCAGCGTCGCCAGCATCAGCGCCGCGGCTTCAGCCAGCCCCATGCGCAGGTTGATCGCGAACGGTGGACTGGCGCCGGCGGTCATGATTTCCACGGACTCAGCCGGGTTGTCGGCCAGATGCCATACCCAGGTGCTGGCGATCCCACTGACCATGGCCAGGCTCAGCAGGGTAATGCCATAGGCCAGAATGCGCCATTCATCGCGCAACAGGCCGAGCAGGAAAGCGGTGCCGAGGGTCAGGTAAATAATGGCCAGGGCGTCTACCATTTCAGCTCCTTGATTTTCGAGATATCAAGACTGCCCCTGAGGATATAAAGCTTGTAGGCATAGGCCAACATCAGCGCGGTAATGCCGACCCCGATAACGATCGCGGTCAGGACCAGGGCCTGCGGCAACGGATCGATCATGCGAGCCGTCGCCTCAGCCGCCGGTAGATTGTCATTGATGATCGGTGCGCTGCGACCGCGGATATAGCCGACCGCGACCAGCACCAGGTTGACCCCGGTATTGGCGATGGTAAAGGCCACGATCATGCGCAGGATGTCGCGTTGGGTCAACGCGCCGTAAAGGCCGATCAGGATCAGCAAAAAGCCGGTGGCGAGCGCGATGTGTTCCATCAGTTATCCTCCGTCTCGGCCAACCTGATCAGCATCGAACTGAATTCGGCGCCGACCTTGAGGCCGATAAAGGAATAAATGATCGGGATGGTGCCGGCCGACAACAGTTCACCCAGTTGACCGGTGGGCAGGATGCGATTGTCGAGGAAGCCACCGGCGAGGATGATGCCAAGCACCCCGACAATGACGAACACCAGGCCGGAAACTGATTCCAGCAGGGTGATCAGGCGGTGGCTGAAATGTTTTACCGGTCGGGTCAGCAGCAGCAACAGGATTGCCGAGGCCAGGATGGCACCGCCCTGAAAACCTCCGCCAGGCGTCAGGTGGCCGTTGATGAAGATGTAAGCGCCAAACAACAGGATCAACGGTGCCAGCAGATAGCTGCCGGTTACCAGCAACTCGCCGGGGCCGGGGCGATTGACCGCTTCAGGCGCTGTTTGCTGCTGGCTGCGATCCCGCGACAACACCAGGCCGATGATGGCCGCGGTCAGGAACAACACGGTCACCTCACCCAGGGTATCGAGCCCGCGGTAACTGACGATGATCGCGGTGACGATGTTAGCCGCACCGACCTCGTCCGCGGCATTTTCCGCATAGTAACGGCCGGTTTGATTGAGACTGCTGTCTGGAACATAGTCAAACAGCAGTTGCGCAAAGATGGCAGCCAGCGCGAGCAGGATCAGGAATACGGTAAAGCGTTTAATCATGGTTCCTCCTGCACTCGGTTACCATTTCCATTAGCCCTACTTCTGCGCACCTTGCCGAGGACAAAAAAGAACAGGAAGGTGGTCAGGCCGCTGCCGATGGCGGCCTCGGTCATCGCGACATCGGGCGCAGCGAGCAGTAAAAACTGGACCGATGCGAGCAGGCTGACCAGCCCGGCGGCCAGAATCGCTATCGGTGTACTGCGTTCCGGGTGAATTGCGATCAGCGCGCCAGCGACCATGACGAACGCCAGTAGCAGGGTCATCACCGGCAGGATTTGACTCATGACTGCTGCTCCCGGTCCGCTTCCAGGTCATCGATCGAGGTCAATTCCGATTTGCGCACCTTGCTGCGATGGGCGGCATTGGCCAGAACCTGCGATGACAGCGGGTTGGTGAATAACAGGAACACACCGATCAAGAGTAATTTCAGTGACCACTGGGGCTGGATCAGGGCGGTGCCAAGCAACACCAGCAGGGTACCGAGGGTGGTGGCCTTGGTACCAGCCTGAATCCGGTTGTAAACATCCGGCATCCGGATCAACCCGAGGCTGCCAAGAAACAGGAAACTGGCTCCGCCGAGCAGCAATATGGCTCCAATTATATCCATCGTAGCCTCCATCCTCAGAAACCCTTCTCGAGAAAACGGGCGATGACGATGACGCCGAGGAATGACAGTAGTCCGTAAACCAGCGCGACATCGAGGTAGATGCCACGTCCTTCCGCCAGCGCGGCGAAGATGATACCGGTGATCGCGACGATGGTCATCACATCGAACGCAACCACCCGGTCAGCCGGGCTCGGCCCCATGATGAATCTTGCCAGGGCCATTAGCAGGGCCAGCGCGGTCAGGGTGGCGGCCAGGTAAATCAGGATTTCAGCCATACATCACCTCCAGGTAGGGTTCAAACTCGGATACGATTTCGCGGGTGGCAGCCTCGAGGTCGCTGTCGTCCAGCCTGACGCAATGGATATACAGCCATTCGCCTTCCATCGCGACCGTCATCGTGCCTGGGGTCAGGGTGATTGAATTGGCCAACATCAGGCGGCCCATGCGCGACTTGAGCCTGGTCCTGACCTTAACGATAGCCGGACTGATCGGTAGTGGCGGCGATAACACGATCGCCGCCATCGATAGGTTTGAGCGCAGCAGTTCTTTGAAGAAATGACCGTAAAATTTGAAGCCGGCGACCACAGCCTGTGGGGACAGGCGGAATTCGGTGAAGAAGGTTAATCCCTGGTAGAACACCAGGCTGATGAACGCCGACACCACGACGCCGATAATCAGCACATCGACCGCCAGTGAATTACTCAGCAACAGCCAGAACAGGAACAGGGTGGCAAACAAGATGATGAAATCACGTTTGCGATGGATTTCCGGTGTCGTCGAGTTCATAGGTTGCTAGCTCAGTTAGATCGGCGCAAAACAGTTACTGAAATATCTTACCTGGCCCAGTTTAGTCGCTGACATGAAGAAAGTTCAGTTAATTAAGTAAATGATAATATTCGAGTTCGAGAAGTAAATTTTGCCACGATTTTGGTTACCAGACAGTGTCAATGCACCAAGTTAGTGTATATATGATCTATTATGGTGCATAGCATGTCCAAGTATAGTCACAACTTTGGCATTTGATCAGACCGATTTCTGTAACTGGGAAGACATTCCCCACAGCGGTCTTGCTTGGCTAGCTGAGTTTAAAGAGCCACCTGGTAAAGGAGAACTGGCTAGCCGGGGAGATATAGCCGAACAATAGTTGCAGGAAAAACGATCGGTCAGGATTTAATTTCTTCCGGGTGGCGGGTTTTCACTCGTCATTGCCCTTACAGCACATGCAATATCGGCAATAAAAAAAGCGTGCCAGCGCAATCAAGATGATTGCCAGAGAAATCAAGTTGATAGCAACGATAAAATCCATCTTCATTAAGCTCCAGATTGTGTTGTTGTTATATTGGCTAAGTTAGCACTGTGAGTATGTAAAAAGTCCACAGCGAAGGAGGGGAGTTCATTCTTTCCGTAGGACAGGATCAGGGTAAGCGATAGCTATTAGCATTACGCAAAATTACCGTTACTGCAGTGGATGATCTAATTCAGGAACTGCACCGGCTTACTCCACTGGATGAGTACCACACAGCCGTTATCTGACGTGACGCTGTGCTGATAGCCAGGCGGATTCATCACACAACTGCCCTGCAGATAAAGGCCCTGATCGTCACGCTGTGATCCCTCGAGGATGATGACAGTTTCAAGACCAATATGCAGGTGTAATGGAGCGGTGGCACCGGGCTGATATCTTAACAGTGCCAGAGTGGAATCGCCCTCGTAAAGGATACATATTTCAATCCCCTTTCGAAACGGTTTGAATTCACATTCACGCCAGCCGCCCTGGAGCAGGTCATTGATGACAATCGGTTTATCCACCCAATGCCTCAAGGATCTGATCGGTGGTGGTGGTGAAGCCGACGATTCCACCCTGGGCCTCGATCATTTCGATGGTTGCCTGCTTGAATTCGGCAAAATAACTTTCCGTGGCATCCCTGGCCAGCAGGCAGTGATAACCGCGGTCATTGGCCTCGCGCATGGTGGTCTGTACGCAGACTTCGGTGGTGACCCCGGCGAATACCAGGTGTTGGCTATGATGTCGCTGAAGAATCCGGGCAAAATCGGTCGCGTAGAAGGCACCCTTACCGGGTTTGTCGATCACATTCTCGCCGGCAATCGGTTTGACCGCATCGATGATATCGGCACCGGGTTCTCCACGAATCAATAGTCGCCCCATCGGGCCCTGATCACCAATGCGCAGACTCGGATTACCGCGATCGCGTTTGAAGTCGGGGCAGTCGGATAAATCTGGCAAGTGGCATTCACGGGTGTGGATTACCGGCATGTCGGCTGCACGAAATCCCTCGATCAGACGTTGCACCGTCGGCACGATCGCCTGCAGGCGGGTAACATCATTGCCCAGGCTGGCACCGAAACCACCCTGTTCGATGAAGTCTCGCTGCATGTCGATGACCACCAGCGCAGTGGTCTGCGGATCAAAATCAAAGTTGCAGGGACGGGCCGAGATCGTTGGCATCAGCCATGTCCCGCCATGTACTGTCCGATCTGTTCGATACTTGTGCTTTCGATAGGAGCTGCAAATTTGATGCGGCCCTCGGACATGACCAGAACCCGGTCGGCCAGTTGCATGATCTCATCAAGGTCCTCGCTGATCAGTAATACCGCGCTGCCATTATTACGTGCTTGCATGATCCGCTCGTGGATCTCGGTCACCGCGGAAAAGTCGAGACCAAAACAGGGATTGGA
>JASJBV010000153.1 GCA_030066335.1 Gammaproteobacteria bacterium | reverse complement strand
TCTTGCCCGAGGGCGTGAGCTTCGACAAGCTACTGCGGGCCCTGATCGGTATCACCATATTTGAATCGGCCTATATGGCGGAAGTAGTGCGCGGTGGCCTGCAGGCCATTCCCAAGGGCCAGTATGAGGCGGCCGCGGCGCTGGGCCTGAGCTACTGGAAAAGCATGAGTTTTATCATCCTGCCGCAGGCGCTGAAACTGGTTATCCCGGGTATCGTCAACACCTTCATCGCGTTGTTCAAGGATACCACCCTGGTATTGATCATCGGCCTGTTCGATCTGCTGGCGATTATTCAACAGGCCAACTCCGATTCGGCCTGGCTCGGTTTCGACACCGAGGGCTATGTGTTCGCCGGCGCCGTGTTCTGGGTCTTCTGTTTCGGCATGTCACGATACAGTATCGCGCTCGAAGCCAAACTTCACACTGGACATAAAAGGTAATTACCATGAGTGAGAATGATTATATTGTTGAATTGAAAGGTGTACACAAGTGGTATGGGGAATTTCATGTCCTGAAAGATCTCAATCTACAGGTCAAGAAGGGTGAGCGTATCGTCATCTGCGGACCTTCCGGTTCCGGCAAGTCCACCGCGATCCGTTGCATCAACCACCTGGAAGAGCATCAGCAGGGCCAGATCATCGTCGACGGCATCGAGATGACCGGTGACCTCAAGGGCATCGAGCAGATTCGCAAGGAAGTGGGCATGGTGTTCCAGCACTTCAACCTGTTTCCGCATCTGACCATTCTCGATAACCTGTGCCTGGCGCCGGTCTGGGTCAAGAAGATGCCGCGTAAGGAGGCCGAGGAGATCGCGATGAAATACCTGGAGCGGGTCAAGATTCCCGAGCAGGCGATGAAATATCCCGGCCAGTTGTCCGGTGGTCAGCAACAGCGGGTAGCGATAGCACGCAGCCTGTGCATGAGTCCGAAGGTCATGCTGTTCGATGAACCGACTTCCGCGCTGGATCCGGAGATGATCGCCGAGGTGCTCGACGTTATGGTCGAACTGGCGGAAGAGGGCATGACCATGCTTTGCGTGACCCACGAGATGGGTTTTGCCAAGCGGGTCGCGAACCGGGTTATCTTCATGGATGGCGGCGAGATTATCGAGCAGAATGAGCCGGTCGAATTCTTCGAAAATCCACAAAGCGATCGGACCAAGTTGTTCCTGAGCCAGATCCTGCATCAGTAAAGATGTAAGTTTCTGCATCAGTCTGGTTTAGATTTGCTAGACTCCTGTCAATAAACCTTTTTCTGACGAAAGGTAGGCAACGGAGGACTGGCAGACATGGCACTGATCGTATGGGACGACGATCTCGATACCGGGATCGAGGTCATCGATAATCAGCATAAACGTATCGTCGAATACATCAATAAACTCGATGAAGCCCGCAAGACCGGCAATAAGAATGATATCGGCCTGGTGTTGGATGAGCTGGTCGATTACACCTTATCCCATTTCACCTTTGAAGAGAGCCTGATGGAAGAGGCGGGTTACCCGTTCATCAATGCGCACAAGAAGGTCCATCAATTATTCACCAAGCGTGTTGGCGATTACATGCAACGCTTCAAAATGGGCGAAGACATCGCGGATGATCTGCTCAATACCCTCAAAGCCTGGCTGATCAATCATATTCGTAATGACGATAACGACTATGCCAATATCGTGCGGGAGAATCTGCATGCGATAGATTCCAGGCAGGGCGGTGGCTGGTTGTCGCGCAGTATGAAAAAAATCTTCGGTTAAGCAGAGGTCAGGTTTATGCAACGGGTGGAATGGACCGCTGAGCTCGAGATCGGTATCAACGTGATCGACAGTCAACATCGCCGGATCGTGGACTACATCAATGACCTGGTCGATGCCGGTGAGCAGATGTCGCGAGAACAGCTGGCAGAACTGATCAACGCCCTGGTCGACTATACCTACTCACACTTCGCGTTCGAAGAGGCGCTGATGGAGGAGGCGGGTTACGAGTTTCTCAATGTGCATCAACGCACCCATGAGGCATTTATCGAACGCCTGGGCAAACTACATGATCGATTCAAGGCTGGCGATGACATCAGTGCTGAAATCGGTGGCCTGCTGCAGGCCTGGCTGATCAACCACATCATGGAAGATGACCAGAGTTACGCGCCGATGGTCAGGCAGATGCTGCCGGCAATCGAAAGCCGGGATTCCGGTCACTGGATGAAATCAGCCTTACGTCGATTCTTTTCCTAATCGGCTCCGCGATCGGTTGCATCGTCGGCTTTCGCCGACATCTCCCATTCACCTGCATCGAGCATTTTGTTAAGGTTTAACCTTTAAACCTGATTTGTTTTTGCCGTGCCGACGATACAACAGCTTCCATCCCATCTGATCAATCAAATTGCCGCCGGCGAGGTGGTGGAAAGACCCGCCTCAGTGGTCAAGGAACTGGTTGAGAACAGCCTGGATGCCGGTGCCACTGACATCCAGGTTGATATCGAGGCTGGGGGACAGAAGCTGATCCGAATCATCGATAACGGGGCAGGCATCGCCGAGGATGAACTGCCGTTGGCCCTGTCTCGACATGCCACCAGCAAGATCCACCAGCTCGATGATCTGGAAGCGATAAACAGCCTGGGTTTTCGGGGTGAAGCCCTGCCCAGTATCGCCTCGGTCTCACGCCTGAGTATCAGCTCCCGCACCGCGCAACAGGAACATGGCTGGAAGCTCGAGGCTCGCGCCGAGCTAGCGCCACAACCGGTCAGCCAGGCACAGCCGGGGACCACGCTGGAAGTTCGCGACCTGTTCTACAATGTGCCGGCGCGCAAGAAATTCCTGCGCACCGAGGCCACCGAATTCAAGCATATCGAGTCCCTGTTCAAAAACCTGGCCCTGAGCAATCCGGCCGTCGCCTTTCGCCTGAGCCATAATCACAAGACGATTTACCAGCTCAATGCGGCCGGCGTGACCGAGGCCGCGGATGAGCAATCCATCAAGCATAGACTTGCGCGGATTTGCGGCAAGGAATTCGCCGACAGCCTGGTCGTGATCGATGCCGGCAGTCCCGGCCTGCAACTCCGCGGCTGGGTTGCCCTGCCCACGTTTTCGCGCAGCCAGGCGGACATGCAGTACTTTTTTGTCAACCAGCGTATGGTCCGGGACAAGGTGGTCAGCCACGCCGTACGCCAGGCCTATCAGGATGTCCTGTTCCATGGCCGCCACCCGGCCTTTGTGTTGTACCTGGACATGGATCCGCGCCAGGTGGATGTCAATGTCCACCCGCAGAAGCATGAGGTGCGGTTTCGCAATTCGCGCCAGGTGCACGATTTTCTCTATCGCAGCCTGCACCGGACGCTGGCCGAGGTGCAGCCCGAGCAGCAGATCAACAGTCCGGCCTTCGCCCTGGCCGGGCATGAAGCGATGGCCACAGCCTCGGTTACCGAGCAGGCGGCCATGCATCTGCAGCCAGCGCCCTCCTCGTGGTCCAGCTTGCAGCAATATCCACGACCCGTTGCCCAGGTCAGGGAACAACTGCAGGGATACAGCCAGCTATTGTCGCCAGCATCAAACCAGGATGTACCGGCGGAACCCCAGCTGGCGCCACCGCTGGGTTATGCCCTGGCCCAGTTAAAGGGGATATATATCCTGGCGGAGAATGATCATGGGTTGGTGCTGGTGGACATGCACGCGGCGCATGAGCGCATCGTCTATGAGCGGATGAAACAACATGCCGAGGATGAGGGTATTGTCAGTCAACCGCTGCTGGTGCCGCTGACCCTGAATGTCAGTCAGTCGGAAGCCGAGCTGGTGGAACAGCATCAACCGGAACTCACGCAGCTGGGTTTGCAGCTGGAACGCCTGAGTCATGAGCAGATCCGGGTCAGGGAAGTCCCGGCCCTGTTGAAACAGGCGGATATCGAGAACCTGGTGCGGGATGTTCTGAGTGACCTGACCGAGCATGGCCAAAGCCAACGCATCAGTGACTACGGTAATGAGATCCTCGCCACCATGGCCTGTCACGGCTCGGTACGCGCCAATCGCCTGTTGAGTATCGCCGAGATGAATGCCTTGTTACGCGACATCGAGCAGACCGAACGCAGTGGACAATGCAATCACGGTCGCCCGACCTGGAAGCAGTTGAGCCTGGACCAGCTTGACGCTTTGTTCCTGCGCGGCCAATAAACAAACCCGACCTAGGCTCAATGGACAAGGCCATTCTACTGATGGGAGCGACCGCGACCGGTAAAACCGACCTCGCGGTTGAGCTGGTGCAACGCTTCCCGCTGGAGATCATCAGCGTCGATTCCGCGCTGATTTACCGCGAAATGGACATAGGCACGGCTAAACCCTCGGCCGAGATTTTACACAAGGCGCCACATTTCCTGATCGATATCCTGGATCCGGCGGAGAGCTGGTCGGTATGGGACTTCATGCGACAGGCACAAGGCCTGATCAGCGAGATCAATCAACGCGGTCATATGCCACTGCTGGTTGGCGGCAGCATGATGTATTTCAACGCGCTGGAGCACGGCATGCATGAATTACCGGTGGCTGACGAGCAGTTGCGCCAGTCTCTCAACCAGCGCCTGCGGGATCAGGGTTTACCGGCTTTGTATGCCGAACTGGCGCAGGTTGACGCGGACACTGCCGCGCGGCTCAAGCCCAGTGATACCCAGCGCATCCTGCGCGCGTTGGAGGTCTACCAGCTCAGTGGACAGCCGATGTCGTTATTGCTGCAACAACAAGCCAGGCCACCGGCGATCGATTTCAAGCGTCTGATGCTGGACGTCGCCGAGCGCGGCGAGTTACATCGACGCATCGAGTTACGCTTTCAACGAATGCTGGAGCAGGGATTTGAACAGGAAGTGCGGCGCTTGCGTCAACGCGGAGACCTGAACCTGGACATGCCCTCGATGCGTTGTGTCGGTTATCGTCAGATGTGGAGATATCTGGATGGAGAGATTGATCGACCGCAAATGATCGACCAGGCCGTGGCCGCGACCCGCCAGCTCGCCAAGCGTCAATTGACCTGGTTGCGCAAGTACCAGGACGTCAAACGCATCGATTATCAAACCCCGGATTACGATAGCGTCTATCAATTCCTGGGCGCTGAGATATAAATTTAATCTATTAATCTCCACGTCATGGTTCATGCCTCGATTGGCAATTAAAGCAACGCGGGTGGCTTGAAATCCAGGCTTTGAGCCTCAATATGCCTTTACATGGTGTTTGAGATGGGTTTTAGGTCATCAACCGGAATTAATTGCGCAGTCCATCACAGATTTCGCGCATGACCCGCCTCAGGCTTTGCAAAACATTAATTTCTGATACACTGAACCAGTTGTTTGAGAAAATTATAACTTTATAGGAGACCTGCTATGTCAAAAGGGCAAATGTTACAAGAACCCTTCTTAAATGCTCTGCGTAGAGAGCATGTTCCCGTATCCATATTCCTCGTAAACGGGATTAAGTTGCAGGGTCAGATAGAATCTTTTGATCAATTCGTCATTCTGCTGAAGAACAATGTCAGCCAGATGGTTTACAAGCATGCCATCTCGACCATTGTGCCGGCAAGAAATGTGCAAATCGACAAACCGGATGCCGAGTTCAACCAATAACCGGGAACTGGAGTACTGATTGTTCGAGTTTGAACGTCCCCGTGGGGGCGAAAGAGCAATACTGGTCCATGTAAATTTCCCCGAATCATCAGATCAGGATGATCTGGCCGAATTCATTGAGCTGGTGCGCTCTGCCGACGTCGAGGATGTCGATATCATCGTCGGCAGCCGTCGTGCACCCTCCCCGAAAACATTCGTTGGCAGCGGTAAGCTGGCTGAAATTGCGCAACTGGTGCAACAGCATCAAATCGATGTGGTGCTGTTTAACCATGCCCTGTCACCATCCCAGGAACGCAACCTTGAGCGCGAGCTGAAATGCCGGGTACTCGACCGCACCGGTCTGATCCTGGATATTTTTGCCCAGCGCGCACATTCCTTCGAGGGTAAGCTGCAGGTGGAGCTGGCCCAGCTCAAGCATCTGTCGACCCGCCTGGTGCGCGGCTGGACCCACCT
>JASJBV010000152.1 GCA_030066335.1 Gammaproteobacteria bacterium | reverse complement strand
TATCGACTTCCGCGATCGCCTCGTCGAACCCATCGAACAGGTAGCCCGCGACCAGACGCAGCGAGTTGCTGCCCTGTTGACCGAGCGGCAGCTGCAGCCCGGCGGCAAATTTGAGGCCGCCGCCGGCGTTGATCTCCGGTCCCTGCCGGCTGCTTGCCATGCGTTGGCTACCCTCTTCCATCGCAAATTCCAGGTATAAATCGGCATCAGCATGGTTGCTGACAACGATCAGGCCCAGCAGGAAAAACACGATATTCTTGGTTAACGGCATCGATATGTGTACTGATTCAGGTTGGGATCCCGTGCAGATCCGGCGACTGTTTTTATCCCTTAGATATAGTCCAGTTATAAAAGCACTGTGAAATTAATATGCAATCGATGGTACCATGCCCCCCAGAATTAAACCCTCGACTGATCCGGCAGTGGCTGATCAGCATGATTGACGCGGTGCCTGTTGAGACCGCATCTGCCACGGAATGGCGGGCGATGACCCGAGCTTCAGCTATCGATTAATCGCCGACGAACAACGCAAAGCAATCAGTGGTTAATGAGAATTTAACAGAATGAAAATGCAGAAGTATGATCCGTTGTATGGATCGATAGCGCATGTACTGGAATTCCTCGGTGAAGGCTGGTCCATGCTGATAATCCGCGAGGCCTTTTTCGGCGTGCGCCGATTCGAAGAATTTCAACGTCACCTGGGCATTGCGCGCAATATTCTCGCCACCCGGTTAAAACGCCTGTGCGAAAACGGTATTCTCGACCGGGTGCCGATTAAGGAAGGCGCCAAGCGTCACGAATACATCCTGACCACCAAGGGCAAGGAATTACTGCCGCTGTTGATCGCACTGACCCAATGGGGTGACAAGTGGATCTTCGGCGAGGGCAATGAGCCGATCATCTTTACCGACAAGGACCAGGGCAAACCGATCAGCGCGATCCGCGTGCATGCCGAGGACGGCCGCGAACTCAGGCCGCGCGATATGCTGCCCACCGCCGGTCCCGGTGCTGGCGAAGAAGCCAAGCAACGGCTGATAGAACTGGCCAAACTCGCCCACGAGATCGAACAGGCAGAGCATTAAATCCCGCTGGCTGGCTAATCCACCGTCGCCAATAGCTTGCGCGAACGCAGGAGGCGGGTCACCGCGGCCGGCATCCCCAGTGCTGGCAGCTCCTGCAGTTTCACCCAGCGCAAACCATCCCCCTCGGCTACCTGTAATGGACTGTTGCGGATAAAATCCGCATCCACCACGACCTCGGCCAGCGAAATGGATAATTCAAAATGGGTAAACACATGCTTGAGTTCATTTTCGACAATCCGCTGGCTCGGTTGACTGCGGCCGAACTGATTCTGTTGCCAATCCGGTAACTGCTCAAGCGAGGTGATTTCCGGCAATGACCATAACCCGCCCCAGATCCCCTGCGCCGGGCGTCGCTGCAGCAGGATACTGGCGTCGTCGTGATGCAGCAGCATCCAGGTATGGCGTTGTGGCCTCGCCTGCTTCGGCTTGGAATAGGGAAAATCCGCCTGGGTACCATCGCGATAACTCTGGCACATTTGTTGTAACGGGCAGGCCGCACAATCCGGCTTGCTACGGCTACACAGGGTGGCGCCGAGATCCATCATCGCCTGGTTATAGGCCGCACTCCGTCGTCGCGGGGTCTGCTGTTCGGCAATTTGCCATAAACGATTCAGGGTCTGGGTCTGGCCCGGCCAGCCATCGACCTGGTAGACCCGTGCCAGAACGCGCTTGACGTTGCCATCGAGGATCGCCGCCGGCTGCTGGTACGCCAGGCTCATGATCGCGCCGGCGGTAGAGCGGCCCACCCCGGGCAGGTCGATTAAATGTTCCAGAGTCGTGGGGAATTCGCCCTCATGCTGGTCGCGTACCCGCTGTGCGGCCTTGTGCAGGTTGCGGGCCCGGGCATAGTAACCGAGCCCGGCCCAATGCTGTAACACCTGATCGAGCTCGGCATTGGCCAGGTCATTGACCGTGGGGAAGGATTCGATGAAGCGTTGGAAATATGGAATCACCGTGGTGACCTGGGTCTGCTGCAGCATGATCTCGGATAACCAGACCCGGTAACCCGATACCTGCTGCTGCCAGGGCAGATGTTTACGCCCATATTGGTCGAACCAGGGCAGCAGCAGTGGCGCGATCAACGGCTTCAAAACAGTTTCTTCAGTTTTTCTTCCAGTTTCTCCTTGGCTCTTTCCTTTTCTTTCTTGATCTTGGCCTCCAGCCTGGCTTTTTCCTCGGCCTGCTTGAGCTTGCGCTGCGCCTCCAGCTGCGCTTTCTTGGCAGCGAGTTCTTTTTCCCGGTTGGCCTTCAATTTGGCTTTCTGTGCTTCCAGCTCGCGGGCGATTTCTGCCTTCTCCTGTTCCAGCTGCTCGCGCAGGCGGGCTTTTTCCTGGTCCAGTCTTGCTTTCATCATTTCATCCAGCTGCACATCGATATCCGGCCCCAACCAGGGACCCTTGATCGCGACCGGGATCAGCAGACCGCTGAGTTCATCGACCTCAGCGCCCTGCTGGCCCTTGCTGGTACCCACGACCTTGCTGTTGACCAGGTAATCGACGGTTTCCTCGACCAGGTTGACCGAGCCCTTGCCACCGACCCGCAGCAGCGGGGCCTGCAGCTTGAGATCATCACTGGTGAACACCCCGTTGACAACCCGACCCGACAGCGACATCGCGCTGAAATCGGTGACCAGGTTTTCCTGTGGCGGCAGTGTCTTACCCTTGAACCTGGCCTTGGCTTTTTCCACTTCATGGCGCAGGTTGAAACCGGTCAATGCACCATCTTTGATCTCCACCGCCAGATCTCCGTTGAGATTGGCTTTGAGCTCACTCAACCAGTTGCCGCCGGTGCGGGCATCCAGTTCCAGGTTGACCTCACCGGAGATCGGATCATCGCCGGTGAAATCCTCGAGGAAGGAGCCGACCTGGAACGTCGACAGTTGCTTGCTGACCTGGTAGCGCGGCTGCTCACCGCGGGCATCGACCTGCACCGCGCCCTTGAAGCGACCGCCATACAACTCCATCTGCAGCGGCTTGAGGTCGATGACGCCCTGCTGCGCATCGAGCTTGAGCAGGACATTGTTCAGGCTCAGACCCTGCACCTGCAGACGATTGACCTGAACCTGGCCATCGATCTGCAGCTCCCTTAACAACTCCAGCGGCAGGGCGATTTCGATATCCTCGGCCGCGGCGGTTTCACTAACCGGTGCCGGCCCGGCCGGCTCGGCCGCCGGGGTACCCAGCAGCTTGTCGACGTCGAGCAATTTGGCGCTCAATTCGAACTGCAGTGCCGGTTGGGCGTAATCCAGCACCTTGAGAAATCCATTGAAGCGGTCTTGATTGAGCGCCAGGGTCATATCCTCCAGGCTCAATGTGCGCTGATTGAGATCGGCCTGCACCCGCGCACTGGATAACCCGGCATTGAGACTGCGATTGGGGATGCTGTCACCCTGCAGCCTGGCCATCAGGTCCAGCACCGCGATATTGAGCCGTGATTGATTGACGTCGAAACCTATCTCACCGGCCAGTGACACCTGGGCTGACTCAACCGCACCGCCGCGGGTCTGCAACTCGGTGTTGAAGCCCTTGACCGCGAGTTCAGCCCTGTTCAGCAGGTACTCGGCATCGCCGCCCAGGCTCAGTTGCAGGTCGTCAACCGGGATCATCGCCCCCTGCGCACTGGTCTGCAACTGAAGCGATGTCAGCATCAGCTTGTGCGGTTGCAACAGCACCTCGGTCGTGAGGCTGACATCCACGGCCAGTTGCTGCGGGCTGCTCAGGTTCATCGTCAGGGCCAGCGGGAACGGCTGCCCCGTTGCGATGCGTCCGCTTTGCAGCGACAGATCGCGGATTTGATAACTCGCTTCGGCGCTGTCATCGACCCAGTTCAGGCTGGCATTGGTGATATTCAGGCCGCCGAACGCCCCGGCCAGGGTCAGCGGTTGCCCGTCTTCAGCCGCGGATGGCTCAGTGCCCCGCGCTGGGGTACTGGTAGGCTCTTCCGCTGCAACCAGGTCCTGCCAGTTGCTGACTCCGTCGCGGTTGGTGCGCAGGTCGACACTGAGACCGTCGAGCACCAGTTGGGCGATCTCCGGCTGCAGCGATAACAGTGACAACAGGTCGACACTGACGCTGGCATGCTGCACCGACAGCATCGGCTGCGTGCCGAAACCGGGGGCATTGGCGAAGGTCATCGCCCCGAGCTTCATGCCCAGCGACGGATAAAGAGTCAGTGAGATATCGCCCTGGAATGACAACTCGCGGCCGGTCTGTTGCTTGACCAGTTGCGCCAGGTCCTGCTTGTATTCATTGGCATCGAAACTGACCAGGAACGCCGCAATCACGATCAGTACCAGCAGCAGGATACCGCCCACCCCAATGAATAAATATTTGATGGCTTTCATGCGTGTTCGGCTGCTCCCTGGATTTATTGCGAAGAAAAGATTGTTATCTGTGGCGTAATGTCACTATTATAATTCATCAGTGACCAAGCAAGTATGGACTAGTTTCACAATCATGCAGCAATACCTCGACCAGACGATACAAACCAGCAAGCGGATGCTGGCCGATTTCAAGAACAGCGAGTACCCGCTCGGGTTTGCCGGCGGCCTGGTGGTGCTGTTGCTGCTAGCCCTGGTGATTCTCGGCATCTACTGGAGTAATGAGCCCGACAATTTCGACGTGCAGGAAATCACCCGTGAACTGGCACCGGAAACCGGCAGTAATATCACCGTCGGCAGTCACACCACGGCGACCGCCATCCACCTGATGGAAACCCTGTTGCACAAGCGGGGCGGTTACCTCAGTAACGATGTGATGCCTCCGTCGGTGTGGCTGGACAATATCCCCAACTGGGAGTTCGGGGTGCTGGTGCAAGCTCGTGATATCACCCGTGCACTGCGCAACGATCTCAGCCGGTCCCAGTCGCAGTCGATAGAAGATGAAGACCTGATTATCGCCGAGCCACTGTTTCATTTCGACAATGCGTCGTGGCTGTTCCCGGCCACCGAAAGTGAGTACCAGAAGGGCCTGGACGCCTTGCATCGTTACCTGAAACGACTGCAGGACCCGAGTAATCCGGAAGCCCAGTTCTTCGCCCGCGCGGATAACCTGTCCGACTGGCTGGGCCAGGTGGAAAAACGCCTCGGCAGCCTGTCGCAGCGCCTGAGCGCCAGTGTCGGCCAGACCCGGATCAATACCGACCTCGCCGGTGACTCGGCGGCGGAACAATCGACCCGCACCGCACGCGAGATCGAGATCAAGACCCCGTGGATGGAGCTCGACGACGTGTTCTACGAGGCACGCGGCGCGACCTGGGCCCTGCTTCACCTGCTGAAGGCGGTAGAGGCCGACTTCTCCGCGATCCTGCAGAAGAAAAACGCGCTGATCAGCCTGCGCCAGATCATCCGCGAACTGGAATCGACCCAGCAGGCCATCTGGTCGCCGGTGATCATGAACGGCACCGGCTTCGGCATGTTCGCCAATCATTCCCTGGTGATGGCGTCGTATATCTCGCGCGCCAATGCGGCGGTCATCGATTTGCGCCAGCTGCTGCAGCAGGGCTGATGACATGACTGATTCGGTCCTGGCCTACGAAGAAAAGATGTGGGAACTGTTCGATGTCAGCAAGCAGGGAATGCCCGACCTTGCCGATGCCTATTATGGTCCGGTCAAGGATGCGGTTTATCGGGATGGTGTCATCGATCTCAAAACCAAGCGGCTGATGTCATTGGCGGTGGCGATTCAGGCGGGCTGTAAGGATTGCATGATTTCACAGACCTCGAAGGCGCTGGAACTTGGCGCAAGCGCGGAAGAGATCTTCGAAACCTGTTCGGTGGCGATCAGTATGGGTGGGACTTTGGCATGGAGTAAGGCTTTGGTGGTGGCGGATTATTTAAGGGAACGGGAAATCATTGAGTAGGTGATTTCTAGTTTCTCATTGAGGGCCAATCTTCATTCATCTTCATTCATCTTCATTTATCTTCATTTATCTTCATTTATCTTCATTTATCTTCATTTATCTTCATT
>JASJBV010000151.1 GCA_030066335.1 Gammaproteobacteria bacterium | reverse complement strand
AAAGGCCAGGTAGGGGTTGGCGGTGGAATCAGGGAAACGGACTTCGATCCGCCGCGCCTTGGGGCTGCTGACGAATGGAATGCGGATCGATGCGGAACGGTTACGCGCCGAATAAGCCAGCATGACCGGGGCCTCGAAACCGGGTACCAGGCGCTTGTAGCTGTTGGTGGAAGCATTGGCGAATGCATTCAATGCCTTGGCGTGCTTGATGATGCCGCCGATATAGTACAGCGCGGTCTCGGACAGGCCGCCGTACTGGTCACCGGCAAACAGGTTCTCCCCGTTCTTGGCCAGTGACTGGTGCACGTGCATGCCGTTGCCATTGTCACCAACCAGCGGCTTGGGCATGAAGGTCGCGGTCTTGCCATAGCTGTGGGCGACGTTATGCACGCAGTATTTCAGGGTCTGGATTTCGTCTGATTTACGCACCAGGGTGTTGAAGCCAACGCCGATCTCGCACTGGCCGGCGGTCGCGACCTCGTGGTGATGGACCTCGACCTTCAGGCCCATTTCTTCCATCGCCAGGCACATCGCGCCACGCAGGTCGTGCAATGAATCTACCGGAGGCACCGGGAAGTAACCGCCTTTGACGCCGGGACGATGTCCCAGGTTACCGCCCTCATATTCCTTGGCCGAGTTCCAGTCGGATTCCTCGGAATCCACCTGGTAGAACACGTGGCCCATCTCATTGCCCCATTTGACGTCGTCGAACACGAAGAATTCATTTTCTGGACCGAAGTATGCTGTATCGGCAATACCGGTGGATTGCAGATAGGCTTCAGCGCGCTTGGCCAGGGAGCGCGGATCGCGCTCGTAACCTTCACCGGTTGCCGGCTCCAGAATGTCACAGCTGATGTTAACCGTTGGTTCGTCGGTGAAAGGGTCCAACACCGCGGTGGCCGGGTCCAGCGCCATGATCATGTCTGATTCGTTAATGCCTTTCCAGCCGGCAATGGAGGAGCCGTCAAACATTTTGCCCTCGGTGAACATGTCCTCATCCAGTACGTCAGCCGGGATGGTGACATGCTGCTCCTTGCCCTGGGTATCGGTAAAGCGTAAATCGACAAACTTTACGCCATGGTCGCTTATCAAGCTTAAAACGTCAGCTGGTGACATAATTTATCCTCCAAACGGTAGTAATGTAGGTGTATGTAGAAACGGTGAATCTCATGCTTTCGAATAGGTGAACCGGCATTTTACAGATAAATAGTTGGCAGCCAATTCTTTGCGCAAAAAAAATGTTACAAGAACAGGTCGGTATTTTAATTGAAGCACGATTTAAGTGCGCAATAAAAAGAGCTGCACACCTATGGTGCGTAGTAGATATTGACCTTGCCGACATAATCCAGGTGTTGCACGCTTTGCTGGATTTGCCGGGCCAGGGAATTGTGCCTGTCGCAGCCATGATCCAGCGGCAGGATCACATCTATTTCCACCTGGTCGGTTAAATAATGCAGATGGATATTCCTGATCTGGTCCGAGTCGTCGAGGGTTTCCCAGGCTGAATAGAGGTTAAACAGCAGTTGCGCTCGGCTGGGCAGTTGTTGGATTTCGTGATGATCGCTGTCAGCCACCGGGTCGATATGCACGGTAATATCGCTGATCTCATCAAACTGTTTCTTGACGATCTGCTCGATGTTGAGCGAAATGTAATGCGCTTCCGAGACACTGAGGCGAGGATTGACCCGGATCTCGGTATCGATAAAACCCCTGCCACCCATCGACCGGCTGCGTAAACTGTGCACCGCCATCACCCCGTCCATATCCAGGATGACCTGCTTGATGCTGGCTACCAGTTCCTGGTCTAGGCTGGTATCGATCAACTCGGCGAAAGCCTTTTTCAGCAGGTGGGTACCCATCAGGGCGATCATCACCGAGACCACGATCGCGGCCAGTGCATCCATGTTCTGCATGCCCATGACCTGCGCCGCCACACCGATGACGACGACGATGGAGGAAAACACATCGGAGCGATGATGCAGCGCATTGCTTTCCAGCAGGGTGGATTTGATTTTTAGCGCAAAATGGATGGTGTAGCGATACAGAAATTCCTTGCTGAAAATAGCCAGCAGCGCAAACAACAATGCATAGGCCTCGGTCTGCTGACTACTGGGCTCGATCATGCTTTGAATGCTGCGGTAACCCATGCCCAGGGCAACCCCGATCAGGAGCAGGCCAAGGAAGATCGAGGCCAGGGTCTCGAACCGGCCATGCCCATAGGGATGATCGGCATCGGCGGCCTTGGCGGCCTGCTGGGCGGTGATCAGCACCACAAAATCACTGAACAGGTCAGCCAGGGTATGCAGGCCATCGGCCAGCAGCGCCTGGGAGTGAGCCAAAAGACCGGATGTAATCTGCGCCGTGGCCAGCAGGATATTGACCATGACCCCGACGATGGTCACCTTTTTGATGGTTTGACTGCGCTGGTCAGGCATCGCTGAGCTTGCTGACGGTGATGATGATTTCATTTGCTTGTTCAATCATGCTATCGATACGTTGACCGTTGATTTTACACCAGGCCGGGATATCGTTTTTAACGCCGGGATCGGTACACAGGATCTCGACCTGGTCACCGAGCGCGATTACATTGACCTTGTCCTGCAGCCTGATCACCGGCAACGGGCATAACAGGCGTCGTGCATCCACTTTATGCAGCATGTTTAAACCAGAGTCCACTGCTTGGGGATGTCATCTGCAGATAATGCTTTGACATGCAACGACTGACACTCACCGTTGGGCCGGCAATAGCGCAGTTCAACCTGCTCCGCGTCTCTACCCTTGCTGAAACGGGCGGTGATCGCACAGGCCAGTTCGATCTGTTGCGGATCCAACTGGGGGCCGTCGATCAGGCTTATCGGCCCACCATGGCTGATGGTCTTGATCGATTGGAACTGGTTCTTGTAACCACTGAGAAATTGGGTTTCACCTTCTTCGCGGGCAATGATCAGCTTGAATGATGGATCCGGGCGGATATGCCGGCCCACCTTCAACAGCATGATGTCATCCAGTTCGTAGTGCCTGTCGCCACGATTGTCCCACAGATCGCGTAACTTGATCGAATAGCTGGCATCGGTCAGGAAGCAGCAGCCGCCCGCCGGTTGGGCGAAGTCTTCAATCCCCAGTTCGTTGGCCAGGGCGATTTGTGGTTTGCGTGAGCGACCGGAAAAATCATACAGCTGCGCGCGGTCAACCCAGCCCTCGCGTTCGGGTTTGGTTGGGGCCAGGCTTTTGGCACACAAGGGGCGTAGCAACAGGTCTTCGGCACCGGACTCATCGGCTACCATGGGCAGGTTTTTTTTGCGTTGCGACATCGGCCGTTGGCCGCTGACCTCGCCGGTGATGATGAAGTCGAAGCCGTGATCCTGGATCCATTGCTTCGCCTTGTGCACCATGAAGATCTTGCAATCCAGGCAGGGATTGAGGTTGGCACCGTATCCATGCTTCGGATTGATCACGATATTCTTGTATTCATCGACGATATCGATGATGTGCAGTTTTATCCCGAGCTGCTCGGCCACCCATAGCGCGTTATTGCGCTTGGGTTTCTCCTGTTTGCGGATGGCATGGGTATGGCCTTCCACGCAAAAGCCGGTAAAGAAATTAATGCCCTCGACATGGATGCCCTGTTGCTGGATGACTTTGGTTGCCAGCAGGGAGTCCAGTCCGCCGGAAATCAGGGCAACGGCTTTACGGGTCATGGTGTTACGGCCATAAAAAAAGGGCCGCTGATTATATCAGAGCCCTTTTCAAAGTGAATATTGGAAATGACTACCAGCAGTCGTCAGGGGTAGCGCCGGTAGCGGTCTGCTGGCCAAGATGATTCAGGATCAGGCTGGTACAGTCGGTATCAGATTCCTGCGAAGTGCCGGGCACCGGAAATGCAGTCAGGGTAAAATCAACGGGATTGATCACCGTGTTCTGGATCGAGTAATTGCCATCCGGAGATTCGATCGGGAACTGGGCCAGAACATTACAGTTGGCACTGTCATATACGCCATAGGTGGCCTTGCATTTTTCCAGCGCGGTCGCGGTGGTGGCCAGGGTCGTGCGCGCATCGGTACGTTTCGATCTCATCACGCTGTCACTGTAACTGCTCAAGGCAATGGTAGCGACGATCGAGATGATCGCCGCAACGATCATCAGTTCCAACAGGGTAAAACCTTGACTAGCTGTCTTGCGCATAATCTGTATATCCATGGCTTAATGATAATCTGAGTATAGATGAGTCATTGCCGACTATTCCGGTTTTTTCATCTGCTCAATCTTATCCACACGACGTTTCTTATCCATGTTCAGAATGGTCACTTTGACATAATCGCCGGGTTTCAGACTGCTGGCGCTGGTGGATTTACCATCGATGCCAATCACCTTTACCGTTGGCATGAACGGGTAGCTGGCGTCATCCAGGGCGATCGCGGAAGCACTGACCTGGGATATTTCACCCTGCATCGAGTAGTAGTAAACATCGCTGGCTGCTACCGCCAGCGGCGATAGCAACAAGCACAACAGCATGGAACGGATCATTTTTTTCATATTCATAGCGTAGCTTGAGATCATTGTAATAACTCCTGCCAAGAGAAGCGGCCGATTTGAGGTCTCATCAATTCATCGATAGCAAACGGATCCTTACCGGTATAACCCACTTTCTCGGTGAAGGTGTTATCGGTGGGTAATGAGCTCAGGAAGTCTGCTGACGGCACATCGCCACCGCTGCCCAGGCTATCCTCATCGTCGATCTTGCCGTCTTTATTGATATCGAGCACCGGATCGTCAGGGGTACCGCCGGTCGCGATATCCACCGCGAAACGATAACCATAACCGCCACTGGAACAGGGGCCGGTGGTCGGGATCGTGGTGTTGAACAACACGATATCACCACGTACTGCCGGGTTGGTCACCGATCTCTCACCCGAGATATCGAGTTGGATTTTCCAGCCCAGATCAGACACGGTGTAGTCCACCGGTTCCTGGCTCAGTACGCGATAGGGATCGAAACCGCCGCGGAATGTCTGCTGGACCAGGTCAGTGGTTGATACCTCTCCTCGGGGTTCACCACGGTCCCAGACACCGTAGAACCATTCGTCGTCGGTGGTGGTTTTATCATCGACCACCAGCCACTGACCGGTACCGAAATAGACCATGATATTGGGGTCGTTGACGCCCGCCTTCATCGGCTCGGTCGGATGGTAGGCCAGAATCGGACGCGTGGTAATCGGGCGTTTAGCGTCAGTCTGGAACAGCTTGAAATCCGCGGTGTCCTTGGTGGGCTGAAAACCTGCATTGAGGTCGAACACCCACATGTCACCGAACAGGTCACCCGCATAAGCGCGATCGATGGTGCCGTTGCCGTCAATATCGGCCAGCGCTGGGGTCGACAGGCCGTTCGGGTCGACCAGCGAGCCATTGGTGCCGCCAACCTCGATCTTGTAGTAGTCGATATCCTCGGTCCATACTCCATCGACACCGCCATCGAGCTTGACGATGAACAGCTTGGCCTTGCCGTCGCCGCTGCTGTTATAGCCATTACCGAAGATCGCCACCCAGGAGCCGTCATTCATCAGGCCGATTTGCGGGCGGCTGTAGGAGTAGCCGAGATCGGCATCGTCGTTGGAGGACATCTCCCACATCACGATATCTGCCGCGTTATTTTCCGAGAAGATACCGGGATTGGTCACATCGAGGGCGAAGTAACCACGACCACCCGCGCGCTGGCCGCCGACCAGCACGGTGCGCCAGCCACTGCCGGCACCGGTGTTGACGTAAACATCGGAAACCGTGGCCGACAGGTCATTGTAGAACATGTGCTTGAATCGCTTGTCGGTCAAGTAATGGAAGCCGCGCTGGTCTTGGGTTGAAGCCAGGTAGCTGGGAACATAGGCCAGCACCTCTTTCCCGGTTCTTTCATCGAAAGCATGGAACTTACCGTCATTGGAACCGGCATAGACCACGCCGACCCGGTTCTCCTGGTTCTGCTTGAACTTGGAGTAAGCGTTCGGACCGGATGGGAATTCACCGCCATCGGGGATATTCAGATCCGGGGCGCCGACATAGACCGGG
>JASJBV010000012.1 GCA_030066335.1 Gammaproteobacteria bacterium | reverse complement strand
TTGGCAACCTCGGTGGCCGATCCAGGCATGTTCGCTTCATCACGACGGTAGGCACAGGTAACCTTGTTGGCGCCCTGGCGGGTAAAAACGTGGTGGTCCTCGGCGGCGGTGATACCGCGATGGACTGTAACCGCACCTCGATCCGCCAGGGCGCCAACAAGGTTACCTGTGCCTACCGTCGTGATGAAGCGAACATGCCTGGATCGGCCACCGAGGTTGCCAATGCCAAGGAAGAGGGCGTCAACTTCCTGTTCAACCGCCAGCCGGTGGAAATCGTCGGTGATGACCGGGTGGAAGGCATCAAGGTGGTTTCAACCCGCCTCGGCGAGCCCGATGAGCGTGGACGGCGTCGGCCCGAGGTGATCGAAGGCTCCGAGGAGATTATCCCGGCCGAAGCGGTGCTGATCGCATTCGGTTTCCGCCCTAACCCGGCCGACTGGTTTACCCAGCACGAAATCTCGACCGATGAAGGTGGCCGCGTGGTCGCCCCGGAACAGGGTGAATTCGCGTTCCAGACCACCAACCCAAAGATCTTTGCCGGCGGTGATATGGTGCGCGGCTCAGACCTGGTGGTAACCGCGATCAATGAAGGCCGCATTGCCGCCGAGGGCATCCTGGATTACCTGGAAGTATAATCCGGGATTGTTTTAGATGGGTTTTGCTGAACTGAAAAATGACCGCTATCTCAAGGCATTACTGAAACAGGAAACCGACACCACCCCGGTCTGGATCATGCGCCAGGCCGGACGCTATCTCCCCGAATACCGCGAGACCCGCCAGCAGGCCGGCAGTTTTCTCGACCTGTGTAAAAATCCCGAGCTTGCCTGTGAGGTCACCCTGCAACCCTTGCGCAGATTTGACCTGGATGCGGCGATTCTGTTTTCCGATATCCTGACCATTCCGGACGCGATGGACCTGGGACTGTATTTCAGTACCGGTGAAGGACCTAAATTTGAACGTCCGCTGCGCACCCACGCTGATATCGATAAGCTGTTTGTGCCCGACCCCGCCGACAGTCTGCGCTATGTGACCGATGCAGTTACCCTGATCCGGCAGGAACTCGACGGCCTGGTGCCTTTGATCGGTTTCAGCGGCAGCCCGTGGACCCTGGCGACTTACATGATCGAGGGCGGCGGCTCCAAGGATTATCATAACTGCAAGGGTATGCTGTATGGCGACCCCAAGGCCCTGCACCGAATCCTCGAGGTGACGACCCAGGCGGTCGTGGTCTACTTGAATGCACAGATCGAGGCTGGCGCCCAATCGGTCATGGTGTTTGATACCTGGGGTGGCGTCCTGTCCCCCGAGGCCTATGCAGAATTTTCCCTGCGTTACATGCAACAAATCGTGCAACAGGTCAGCCGCGAGCATGACGGTGAGACCATTCCGATCACCCTGTTTACCAAGGGCGGCGGACAATGGCTGGAGAAGATTGCTGCCACCGGCTGTAACGCGGTCGGCCTGGATTGGACCATCTCGATCGATGAGGCCAGGCAGAGGATCGGCAACGAGGTCGCGCTGCAGGGAAATCTCGATCCGAACGTGCTGTATGCCTCACCGGATATCATCCGCCAGCATGCCAAAACTCTGATCGACAAGTTCGGTCCGCATCCCGGCCATGTCTTCAACCTTGGCCATGGCATCCACCAGACGGTTAACCCGGATCACCTCAAGGTGCTGGTCGATGCGGTGCATGAATTCGGTCGCGAGATCCGGCGCTAGTCAATAGTATCAGGTGGGCAACATGATCTGGCCCGCTTCGCCAACCCGGCGCTAGAAAATTTCCTCGGCAATATCTTCTTCGATCAGGCGGGCGCCCTGGGAACCACCAGCCGGAACCTCGACGTCAGTGCCGGCGAGACCCGAGGACTGCTCCTGCGGTTCCAGTCCTAAGCGGAAGATCTCAAAGCGGCTGTTGGCGGTGTTTTCATTGGCCCGCTCACCGGTAGCGGCATCAATCCGCACCGTCACCATGTCTTCCGGTTGTTCCTCCAGATTGACCGGGGTACCCAGCAGGGCATCCTGCATATAGTTTATCCACATCGGCAAGGCCGCGCGGCCACCGGTTTCCCGGCTGCCCAGCGGTTTCTGGTCATCGAAACCGACCCAGGTCGTGGTCACTACCTGATCATTGAATCCACTGAACCAGGCATCCTTTTGATCATTGGTGGTGCCGGTCTTGCCGCCGATATCGCTGCGGCCCAATGCCTTGGCCCTGACCGCGGTGCCACGCTGCACCACCTCGCGCAGGATCGAACGCATGATGTAGGCATTCTGTTCACTGATCACCCGTGGCGCATATTGCGGAACATCCACTAACGCTTCCTCGGCTTGTTCGGCACTGGTCGTAGCGGTTTGCGTGGCTGCATCCTGGGTCTGCTCCTGTTCGGTCTCACAGCCCTGGCAAACCGTCAGCGGCTGATGCTCGAAGATGACCTCACCCTCACTCGAATCAATCCGGTTTATATAATAAGGAGTCACCAGGAACCCACCGTTGGCAAATACGGCATAGCCGCGCACAATCTCCAACGGTGAGAATGCACCACTGCCCAGGGCCAGCGACAGGTCATAGGGCATGTCACTCCGGTTCATGCCGAAACGCTCTACGTACCGGGTGGCATAACGCAGGCCAAGCGATTGCAGAACGCGAATGGAAACCAGGTTCCTCGACTTGACCAGGGCTTCACGCAAACGGGTCGGACCGTAAAATCGACCGGAATAATTCTCTGGTCGCCAGGTCGCTTCCAGCGAATCGTCATCGAACACCACCGGTGCATCGTTGATGATACTGGCCGAGGTAAAGCCCTTTTCCAGTGCCGCGGAATAGATGAATGGTTTGAAATTGGAGCCCGGCTGGCGCTTGGCTTGCGACGCCCGGTTGAACTTGTTGTGGAAGTAGTCAAAACCGCCGACCAAAGCCAGAATTGCACCGGATGACGGGTCCAGCGACACGATGGCCCCCTCGACATCGGGTACCGAGGCCAGCCACCAGGTATCTTCCTTCTGTTCCAGCCAGACGATATCACCGGGCTGGACGATATCGGCCGGTTGCTTGGGCGCCGGACCCAGCTGATTTTCATCGATATAGGGTCGAGCCCATTCCATCGCTTCGGCAAACATGACTTCAACATTCTGGTAATCCGGCAACAGGGCCTGGATCCGGTCTTCTTCCACCGCCATCACGACCGCCTTACGCAGATTACCGATGCGTTCCTCGGCCACCAGTTCGTCATCGAACGGATCTGTCTTGACCTGTTCCAGGTCGATATGACCGGCAATACCCCGATAACCATGGCGCCGATCGTAATCCAGCAAGGCCTTGCGCAGGGATTGATTGGCCGAGGTCTGGAGTCGGTCATCGATCGTGGTGTAGACGTTCAGCCCTGAGCCGTAGACCTCTCTGCCGTAGGTATTGAATACATCCGCACGCACCATCTCGGTGACATAGCGTGCATCGGCACTGACGCTGGGTCGATGTAACTCTGCGGTGACAGGCTCCGCCCTGGCGATCTGGTATTGCTCCTCGGTGATATGCCCCAACTGCTCCATGCGGCGGATAATATGATCACGACGAATCAACGCCCGTTCCGGGTTGATGATGGGGTTGTAGCGCGAGGGGGCCTTGGGCAAGCCGGCGATCATCGCGGCCTGGGCCACGGACAAATCCTCCAGGGTCTTGCCGTAATACACCTGGGCCGCGGCCACCACACCATAGGCGCGGTTACCCAGATAGATCTTGTTCAGATACAGCTCGAGGATGGTTTCCTTGTCGAGGTCGCGTTCGATCTTCAACGCGAGCAGGATCTCGTTGAGTTTACGGGTATAGGTTTTCTCCTTGGTCAGGAAGAAATTACGCGCCACCTGCATCGTGATGGTACTGCCGCCACGGGTCTTGCTGCCGGTGGTCACCAATTCATAAACCGCCGCCATCAGGGCCAGTGGATCGACCCCGCCATGCTCCCAGAACCCGTCATCTTCTGCGGCCAGAAAGGCATGTTCAATTTTTTTCGGAATATCCTCATATTCCAACGGAATTCGTCTATGCTCACCATATTCAGCAAGCAAAAATTCATTTTTATCATATATTCTGAGTGGCACCTGAAACTCAGCATCCTGCAGATTATCAATCGGCGGTAAATCAGGCACCAGCACCAGGAAGATATAGAGGGTGGCTGCGATAAACATCAATATCCCGGCCGCCGCCATTGTTGATAAAATTTTTACTAGAATTTTCATTAAGTTACGGTATATTTATAAACAATCACATGAAAATGTGTCGACAACGTTGAAATCTTCTACTAGACTTGGATAAGAGCTTGAAAGATTTAACAAAATATATAGTTACAAGTGAATGTTAATGTAAATTATCGTCTAACAACACCATTAGCACAGTCACAACCGAGGGGCCTCCTGTGTTCTTAACGCCAAAAAAACCACCGCTGATCGGCTTGGATATCAGCTCTACATCTGTCAAGTTGCTGGAACTCAGTAAATCTGGTTCCAGTTACAAGATAGAAGGTATAGCTGTTGAACCGCTACCTGCGAATTCCATAGTCGAGAAAAACATCGCCGAAGTGGAGGCCGTCGGTGAAACGGTAAAGCGAGCATTACACAAATCCAAGATTAAATCCAAGTATTGTGCGATTGCCGTCGCCGGCTCCTCGGTAATCACCAAGAAAATCACGATGCCGGCCAACCTCAATGACGAGGAGATGGAAGGCCAGATCCAACTCGAAGCGGACCAATATATTCCCTACCCCCTGGAAGAGGTCAACCTCGACTTCCAGGTCATGGGTGAAACCGAGAACAACCCTGAAACCGTCGATGTCCTGCTGGCGGCCTGCCGCAGTGAAAATGTCGACGATCGCGTGGCCGCGGTGGAACTCGCCGGCCTGACCCCGAAAATCGTCGATATCGAAGCCTACACGGTGGAAACCACCTACCAGACGCTGGTGTCGCAGGTGCCGGATGAAAAGCGCGATGAAACGGTCGCGATTGTCGATATCGGCGCCACCATGACCAGTTTGAGCGTGATCAACAACTATCAACTGATCTATACCCGCGAACAACCTTTCGGCGGCAAGCAGTTGACCGAAGAAATTATGCGTCGCTATGGACTCTCTTATGAAGAAGCGGGGCTGGCCAAGCGCCAGGGTGGACTGCCGGATAATTACGAACCGGAAGTTCTGGATCCGTTCAAGGAGACCACCACCCAGCAAATCAGCCGTTTCTTACAGTTTTTCTACTCCGCCGGTTCTGATATCAGCAGTATCGATCATCTGTTGATCGGTGGTGGCACCGCTTCCTTGAGCAACCTGGCGGAATTGACCGAATCCCATATCGGGGTGCCCACTAGTATCGCCAATCCATTCCAGGATATGGCCAGCTCCAACAAGATCAACAAGGCTAACCTGATGTCCGACGCACCTTCATTTCTGATCGCGACCGGCCTGGCTATTCGGGGGACTGAGCACTTATGACACGTATTAACCTGTTACCCTGGCGCGACGAATTACGCCAGGAGAGACAAAAACAATTTGTCTCGATGGCCGCCCTGACCTTCATGCTGGCTGCCGCCATCGTGGGCCTGATTCATTTCCAGATGGTTACCAAAACCGATTACCAGAAAAGCCGTAATCAGTTCCTGACCAATGAAATTTCCAAACTCGATGAGGAAATCAAGGAAATCCAGGAACTGCAGAAGGTCCGCAAGAGCCTGATCGAGCGGATGGAAGTCATCCAGGATCTCCAGGCCAGCCGCCCTACTATCGTCCATTTGTTCACCGAGCTGGTGACCTCGGTACCCAACGGGGTCTACCTGAAGACCATGGAGCAGACCCAGGACGTCCTCAAAATCACCGGCGAGGCCGAATCGAATGCCCGGGTCTCGAGCTACATGCGTAACCTGAATAACTCGGATTGGCTGAAAGACCCGAATCTCGACGTTATCGAAATCGAGGATAAAACCGTTACCCGGATCAGCTCGTTCATCCTCACGGTCAAGCAGACATCACCCACTGCCAGCGATGAAGAAGAAATAGCCGGAGGTCAACTGTAATGACGTTAGACGAACTCCAACATTATCTAGACTTCAACAACATTGGGAATGCACCGAATGTCGTCAAATACAGCGTGCTGGCGGTGCTGTTCGTTGCGGTCATCGGCGCCGGTATCTACTTCGATACCACCAAGCAACTGGATGAACTGAAAAAGATAGAACAGAAAGAAAACGAACTGAAAAGCGAATTTTCGGTCAAGGCCGGCCAGGCCGCCAAGCTCGAGTTGTACAAGGAGCAGTTGGCGGAAATGCAGGCCTCGTTCCAGGCCATCTTACGCCAACTGCCGGAACGTACCGATGTTGAATCCCTGCTGGTCGACGTCTCCCAGACCGGCCTTGCCAACGGCCTTGAAATCAAGAAATTCAAACCCAGCGCGGAAGAGAAGAAAGGTTTCTATGCCGAGCTGCCGATCGCCCTCGAGGTTTCCGGGCATTATCACGACCTGGCATCTTTCATCAGTGGTGTCGCCGCGTTACCGCGGATCGTCACCATGCACAACCTGAAACTGGTCAGGCAAAAGAGTGATGACAAGGATGGCGGTGCCGGGAACGAGAAACTGGAAATGACCGCGACTGCCAGAACCTATCGATACCTGAAGGAGGATGAGCAATGATGTTGTCGCGCCAGTTCTTCTTCAGATCTGTCCTGGCCATGGTCACCGTCATCGGCCTCAATGCCTGTAGCCAGGGCATGGGTGACTTACAACAGTTTGTCCAGCAGACCAAGGCCAAGCCACCGGGCCGGGTTGAGCCGATTCCGCCGTTCGTACCCTATCAGAATTTTGAGTATGCCAGTCAGAGCCTGCGTGATCCGTTCAAGATCGTCGATTTCCGCCGCCCGGACCAGGCGCTCGAAGCCGAAATCAGTGAGACCGCCAGCGGTCCTCGACCGGATATGGACCGCGTGCGTGAGCCGCTGGAAGATTTCCCGCTCGATACTTTACGTTTCAAGGGTACGGTCGATAAGGATGGTACCAAGTGGGGGCTGATTTTTGCACCGGATAACACCATTCATCGCGTTCTGGAAGGTAATTTCATGGGCCAAAACCACGGTCGTATCCTTACCGTTAGCGATGGGGAAATTACAATAACTGAAATCGTCCCGGATGGACTGGGCAATTTTATCGAACGTTCAGCAGCGCTGGCGCTGATTGAATAACGAGGGCTTTTCAAATGAAATACATGACAGGAATTAATATGAAAGCTGCTACGATAACAAAGCTAATTCTTGCATTGGTCGTTGTTTTCAACCTCGGGGTCGCCCAGGCGCGAGACTTGATCGGATTGGATTATTCGGTCATGACCGGTAACGCGGTTCAACTGGTATTCACCTTCAGTGAACCCGCCATCGAACCACGCTCTTTCACCATCGAGGATCCCGCCCGTATCGCGCTGGATTTCGCTAACACCGAAAACAAACTCAAACAACGGGCCATGCGCGTGGGTATAGGCGCGATGCAAAGCATTCTGTCGGCCTCTTCCAAAGACCGCACCCGGGTTGTTCTCAACCTGTCCCGCTCCACCGAATATACGACCACGGTCAGTGGTAACCAGGTCATTGTGACCCTGGCGGGAGCCGAAGGCGGGGCACCGGTGGCCCAGATGGCTGCCGGCGAAGGCAGTGGCGTAACCCCGGTGGCAGTCGTCGAACCCGAGGTTGCACCCCTGGCCAAGGGCATCACCAATATCGATTTCAAACGTGGTGACAATGGCGAAGGTCGCGTCATCATCGATTTGACCACCAGCGCTATCTCTACCGACGTCTGGCGCGAGAACGATCAGGTCCTGGTCGAGTTTCTGTCTTCCCAGCTGCCTGAGGAATTGCAGCGCAGACTGGATGTCAGCGATTTTGCCACCCCGATCAATTTTATCGACGCGGTCCAGGATGGCCCGACGGTGAAAATGACCATCACCTCGACCGGTGAATATGAACACCTGGCCTACCAGACCGACAAGGTCTATACGATTGAAGTGGCACCAATCTCCAAGGAAGAAGAGGAAAAACGCAAGAAGGAAAAATTCGGTTATACCGGCGAAAGACTGTCGCTTAACTTCCAGGATATCGAGGTCCGTTCGGTATTGCAGCTGCTGGCCGATTTCACCGGCCTCAACCTGGTGGTCAGTGACTCGGTCGAAGGCAACCTGACCCTGCGTCTGAAGAATGTTCCCTGGGACCAGGCGATGGATATCATCCTCAAGACCAAGGGCCTGGCCCAGCGCCGCGCGGGTAACGTAATCCTGGTCGCACCCACCGATGAAATCGCGGCGCGGGAAAAACTCGAACTCGAGGCGCGCAAGCAGGTGGAAGAACTGGAACAGCTGCGCACCGAGTTTATCAAGGTCAATTATGCCAAGGCCGCAGATATCGCCGAACTGTTGAAACTGAAAGACAACGCCATTCTGTCGCCGCGTGGCTCAGTCAGCGTTGACTCCAGAACCAATACCCTGCTGGTCAAGGACACCAACTCCAGCCTGTCTAATGTACGCCAGTTATTGATCGAGCTGGATATCCCGGTTAGACAGGTGTTGATCGAATCACGCGTGGTCATCGCCAATGACGATTTCAGCAAGGAACTGGGCGTCAGGTTCGGCGTCAGCAACGATAGCTTCGGTGCCAATCAAAGCGGTGACGGTGCCGCAAGCGCTGGCAGCCTGGGCGGTACTTCCGGAACCACCGGCTTGATCAATAGTACCGCGCCGATCCTGTCGGGTGGTACTGACCGTCTCAATGTCAACATGCCGGTACAAAACCCGGCTGGCTCGATCGGCCTGGCGCTGGCCAAGCTACCGGTCGGCACCCTGCTCGAGCTTGAGCTGTCGGCTGCACAGACCGAAGGCCGGGGTGAGGTCGTCTCCAGTCCGCGGGTCATCACTTCTGATTCTCACACCGCGAGAATCGAACAAGGTGTCGAGGTTCCCTATCTGGAACTAGATGAAGGTACCGCCACCCTGAAATTCAGAAAGGCCGTATTGTCGCTGGAGACCACGCCGCAAATCACACCGGATGACCGTATCATCATGGATCTGGACGTGAAAAAGGATTCACGTGGTGAGGACGTATCCTTCGGTGAGGGCTTGTTCGCACCGACCATCGACACCCGCGAGGTTCAATCACAACTGCTGGTGGATAATGGCCAGACCGTGGTCCTGGGTGGTATTTATGAAACCACCCAGAGCCAGCAGGTTACTCGGGTACCTTTCTTCAGCGATCTGCCGCTGATCGGTAATCTGTTCAAGTCCACGGTGGCCCGGGATGATCGCTCTGAATTGTTGATATTCGTGACCCCGAAGATACTGCAGGGAGCCAACCTCGACATTCGCTAGTCAAGTATCTGCCCTGCCGTGGTGGCAGGGCACTTGTAAATCGGGGCAGGCATACCTAAAATTCGCGCCTGATTTGTATGCAACCAGCTCATGAGCGCGAACAATATTATCCTGATTGGCCCCATGGGGTCGGGAAAGTCCACGATCGGACAGATACTGGCTGCCCGCCTGGATCGTGAATTTATCGACAGTGATCATTTTATCGAGAACAAGACCGGTGTCGATATCCCGCGAATTTTTGATATCGAGGGTGAGGAAGGTTTTCGGTTGCGGGAAACCAAGGCGTTGCAGGAACTGACCGCGAGGAAGAATATCGTGCTGGCAACCGGGGGCGGTTCGGTCATCAAAGAGGAAAACCGCAAATTACTCAGGGCTTCAGGTTATATCATCTTCCTCGACACCACGGTTGAGCAACAACTGGAACGACTGAAATATGATAAAAAGCGACCCCTGCTGCAAACCGAAAATCCGCGTGAGCGGCTCGAGGCCCTGTTGCAACAGAGAAAACCCCTGTATATCGAACTGGCAGATTTACGGGTCCCAACCGACGGCAAGCTTACCCGCAAGGTGGCCGCTGAAATCCTCCCCAAGTTACCACGCTACCTGACCGATTCATGAAACCCTTACACCAGCTTAATGTTGATCTTGGCGAGCGCAGCTACCCGATTTATATCGGTCACCGGTTGCTGGACAATCACTCGCTGGTGACCGATCACATTAATGGCAGCAGCGCCGTGGTGGTGTCGAATACCACGGTAGCTCCGCTCTACCTGGACAAGGTTGAGCAATCCCTGCGCAGCCGTGACATTCGTTATGACACGGTGATCCTGGAGGATGGCGAACAATACAAGACCCTGGCCTCGATCGAACGCATCATCGATACCCTGATTGGCCAACGTCATGATCGAAAAACCACCCTGATTGCACTGGGCGGCGGCGTAATTGGTGACATTACCGGGTTCGCCGCGGCGATCTATCAACGCGGGGTTAACTTTATCCAGATTCCAACCACCCTGCTGTCGCAGGTCGATTCCTCGGTCGGCGGCAAGACCGGCGTCAACCATCCGGCCGGGAAGAACATGATCGGCGCCTTTTACCAACCGCAGTGCGTGATCGCGGATACCGCGACGCTGGACACCCTGCCGCAGCGGGAACTCAGTGCCGGTATGGCGGAAGTGATCAAATACGGCCTGATTTACGACGCTGATTTTTTCAGCTGGCTGGAGCACAATATGCAGGCCCTGATGGACAAAGACCCGGGGTCGATCAGTGAGGCGATCCTGGTCTCCTGCCGGATCAAGGCCGAGGTGGTGGCCGAGGATGAGAAAGAAGCCGGCCTGCGCGCTATCCTGAACCTGGGCCATACCTTTGGCCATGCGATCGAATCGGCCATGGGTTACGGCAACTGGCTACACGGCGAGGCGGTCGCGGTGGGGATGGTGATGGCCACCGACCTGTCGGTACGTCATCAGTGGATTGAACCATCGGTCAAGCAGCGCGCGATCGAGTTGATCCAACGCGCAAACCTGCCCGTGGCAGCGCCAGCAGAAATGACGGTTGATCAGTATATGGACATCATGGCGATCGATAAGAAGGTCGATCAGGGCGTGATTAAATTCGTGTTACTCAGACAATTGGGCGAGGCCTTTATCAGCGGTGATTACGATAAGGCATTATTGCAGCAAACCCTGGAACAAAACTAAGCGGGATTAGAACGATGAAGGCAACTTGGCAACAATTACTCAGCCAGGCTTTTCGGCAGACAGACCCGGGCGACTTTCCACATAATATGCTCGGATTGTGGCATCTACATCGCTATGTGTATCGCGTTTTACAAAATGCAGGCATCGAGAATCGCTCTCCGTTCAGCCTGCTGCAACTCTACAGCATACATAAGCTGGCCCAGGGAAACCCCCAGCATGTTCGCCAGTTATGTATCGACACGGTAGCATCCATGTCCAAACCCATCGGCCGCTTTCATGCCACGGTTTATCTGCCTTTTGCCCTGCTGTTAGTGCTATTGGCGTTTATCATGCTGCCGAAAACCGCCACCACCTTTCCCTCATCCGTCAAACAGCATAGCGTGATGCAGGATGTGTCGCCGCGCCAACCGACGATGCCGGAGCGAGACCATGACAGCCTGGAACTGGTTCTACCCAGCGCCAGCGATTACCTGACCGCCGCCAGCCTCTACCTTGAGCCGGAACCAGAACCGGCAGCGGTAGCGGCAGTGATCAGCGAAAAAGGCCCCTTTGGCACGGCCTGGATCAAACAACAACCCGACCGATCCTATAGTCTGCAGATGTTTTCCGCCTCCAATATCGACAATTTGCAGAAATTTTGTCAGCAACACCAGATTTGCGATCAATCCGCCTGGTATCCGTCTGAAGTCAATGGCAAGAAGTTGTATCGCCTGCTGTACGGGGTATATCGCAATCACCAGGCCGCCAAGATCGCCAAAGCCCAATTGCCGGAGAGTTTGCAAAACGCCTCGCCCTGGGCGCGCCAGTTTAAACAAATCAAGACCGAACTCTAGGCTAACGCCCCGAACTCGCCTCGCATTTTTTTAGTGCATAAAAGCTATGCCCGTCCATTCCATGCACACATATTGAATCGATAAAGCTTAGGCTTGTATAATAACCGGCCTTTTGTCTGCTGCCCAACCGGCAGATTCGTCTGCACGGGCACCACGACAGCCTGATGAAATGAACCGGTTATTGATATGAGTAAGTACACCCCGTTGAAAGGCCTTTATGATCCCAGTTTTGAGAAGGATAGTTGCGGATTTGGTTTAATTGCCAATATCGACAACAAACCCAGTCACTGGTTGATCAAAACATCGATATCGGCGCTGGCCCGCCTGACTCACCGTGGTGCGATCGCGGCTGATGGCAAGACCGGTGACGGTTGTGGCCTGCTGCTGAAAAAACCGGATTCGTTCCTGCGCAGCAAAGCCGCGGAATTGAATATCGAGCTCAGCGAGCTGTATGCGGCAGCCATGGTTTTCATGCGACCGGATGACGCCACCATCGCCGCGGAAAAAGCCCTGTTCGAAGAAAAAGTTGCCGAACAGGGCCTGATCATGGCTGGCTGGCGCGAGGTCCCGACCGATTCCTCTGCCTGTGGCGAGGAAGCCCTGACCACCCTGCCGGCAATCTACCAGGCGTTTATCAATGCCCCCGCTGACACCCGGGTCGAGGATTTCGAACGCTCACTGTTCATCGCCCGCCGGATCATCGAAAAGGCCCATGCCGAGGATGACGAGTATTTCTATATTCCGAGCATGTCGTCTCGGGTATTATCCTACAAGGGCCTGGTCATGCCCGCCAACCTGCCGGTGTTCTACCAGGACCTGAACGATGAAGCGATGGAATCGGCGATCTGCGTATTTCATCAACGTTTTTCCACCAACACCTGGCCGCAGTGGAAACTGGCCCAGCCGTTCCGCTATCTCGCACACAATGGTGAAATCAATACCATTCAGGGCAACCGCAACTGGGCCAACGCCCGTGCCTATAAATTCAAGTCCGACCTGATTCCCGATATGAGCCAGGTGCATCCCCTGGTCAATATGTCCGGTTCCGACTCCAGTTCGCTCGATAACATGCTCGATGTCATGCTGTCCGGCGGCATCGATGTGTTCCGCGCGATGCGCCTGCTGGTACCGCCCGCCTGGCAGAATGTCGACCACATGGAATCATCGCTGAAGGCTTTCTACGAATATCATTCCATGCACATGGAACCCTGGGACGGCCCCGCCGGTATCGTGTTGACCGAAGGCCGTTATGCCTGCTGTGTCACCGACCGCAACGGCCTGCGCCCGGCGCGCTGGGTACTGACCAAGGACCGGCATATCACCCTGGCCTCGGAAATCGGGGTCTACGATTACGATCCAGACGACGTGATCACCAAGGGCCGCCTGAAACCGGGCCAGATGCTCGCGGTGGATACCGAGAACAGCAAGCTGCTGCTGTCGGATGAAATCGACGAGATGCTGCAGAACCGCCATCCCTATGAGAAATGGTTACATCAGGGCCTGCAGCACCTGGTACCTGACCCCACGCACAACTTCATCCCGGAAGAAACCATGAGCCGGGAAACCCTGCAGCGCTATGAAAAGTTGTTCCAGCTCAGCTACGAAGAGAAGGATCAGATTCTGCGGGTACTGGCCGAGGACGGCCAGGAAGCCACCGGGTCGATGGGCGACGATACCCCACTTCCGGTGTTGTCGCACCAGGTGCGTTCGCTTTATGACAGTTTTCGCCAGTCATTTGCCCAGGTCACCAATCCACCGATCGATCCCTACCGGGAAAAGATCGTCATGTCGCTGGAGACCTGTTTCGGTCGCGAACATAACCTGTTCAGGGAGACCGATGAGCATGCCAACCGCCTGGTAGCCAATTCACCGATCCTGTCCGACCATAAATTTCATATGCTGCTGAAGCACCCGGACCAGAAGCATTATGCGCACCAGCGCATCAAGCTCAGTTATGATCCGAGCAAGACTACCTTGGAACAGGCGATCATCGATATCGCCGAGCAGGCGGAACATGCGGTGCATGAAAAGGCCGTGGTCCTGATTCTGTCCGATCACCTGATTCCGAAGCATGAATTGCCGGTGCATGCGGCACTGGCTACCGGTGCCGTACATCATCGCCTGTGTCAGACCGGGCAGCGCTGTGATGCCAATATCGTGGTGGAGACCGGCAGCGCGCGCGATCCGCATCATATGGCGGTATTAATCGGTTATGGCGCGACCGCGATCTACCCCTACCTGGCCTATGCCACCCTGCTGGACATGGCAGATTCCGGCGAGATCGAGGAGCAGGATCATGCGCGTATCGTTGCCAATTACCGCAAAGGCATCAACAAGGGTATTTACAAGATCATTTCCAAGATGGGCATTTCCACCATCGCCAGTTACCGCGGCTCGCAGTTATTTGAAATCGTCGGCCTGCACCGCAACGTTGTAGACCTGTGTTTTACCGGCACCACCTGTCGCATCGACGGTGCCAACTTCGAGGATCTGGCAGAAGATGCCGCCAAGCTGAACAAACTGGCGTGGAACCCACGCAAACCAATTTCCCAGGGCGGCTTGCTCAAGTACGTGCATGGTGGTGAATACCATGCCTACAACCCGGATGTGGTGCAGACCATGCAAAAGGCCGTGACCTCCGGTGATTACGCCGACTGGAAGCAGTATGCCGAGATCGTCAACAAACGTCCCACCGCGGCGTTGCGCGACCTGCTGCACCTGAAGCCAAAACAGGCAATCGATATCGAGGAAGTCGAACCGCTGGAAGATATTTTGATGCGTTTCGACTCGGCCGGCATGTCGCTGGGCGCCTTGTCGCCAGAAGCGCATGAAACCCTGGCCCAGGCCATGAACCAGCTCGGTGGCCGCTCCAACTCCGGCGAGGGCGGTGAGGACAAGGCACGTTACGGCACCGACAAGATGTCCAAGATCAAGCAGGTTGCGTCCGGTCGTTTCGGCGTGACCCCGCATTACCTGGTCAACGCCGAGGTGCTGCAGATCAAGATCGCCCAGGGCGCCAAGCCCGGCGAGGGCGGCCAACTGCCCGGCAAGAAGGTCAACAAGCTGATTGCGCGGCTGCGTCATTCGATGCCCGGCGTCACCCTGATCTCGCCGCCACCGCATCACGATATCTACTCGATCGAGGATCTGGCGCAGCTGATCTTCGACCTCAAGCAGGTCAATCCGGATGCCCTGGTATCGGTCAAACTGGTGGCGGAAGCCGGGGTCGGCACGATCGCGGCCGGGGTTGCCAAGGCCTACGCTGACCTGATTACGATCTCCGGTTATGACGGTGGCACCGGTGCCAGTCCGCTGACCTCGGTCAAGTATGCCGGTTCCCCATGGGAGCTGGGACTGACCGAAACCCACCAGGTACTGCGCGCCAACAACCTGCGCGACAAGGTGCGGGTGCAGGCCGATGGCGGTCTGAAAACCGGCCTGGATATCGTCAAGGCGGCGATCCTCGGCGCCGAGAGTTTCGGCTTCGGTACCGGTCCGATGGTGGCGATGGGCTGCAAGTACCTGCGGATCTGTCACCTCAACAACTGCGCCACCGGGGTTGCCACCCAGAACTCGGTACTGCGCGAGATCCACTTCAACGGCAACGTGGAAAAGGTCAAGAACTACTTCCGCTTCGTCGCCCAGGATGTGCGTGAAATCCTCGCCTCGATGGGGGTCAAACGTCTGGCCGATATCATTGGCCGCACCGAATGGCTGGAAATCACCGAGGGTCAGACCGGACGCCAGTCGCGACTCAATCTCGAGCCGCTGCTATCCGACGGTGGCCTGGCCAAGGACCTGCCGCAATACTGCATCGAGCCGAAGAACATGCCTTACGATAAGGGTGAACTGGCGGAGCAGATGGTCAAGGACTGTCTGCCGGCAATCCAGAGCGGCCAGGGCGGAACATTCAGCTATCAACTGAAGAACATCCACCGTTCAATTGGGGCGCGCCTGTCGGGCGAGATCGCCAAGGCCCACGGCGACGCCGGGCTGAATAGTCCGTTGGTGCTCAACCTGACCGGTACGGCCGGACAGAGTTTCGGCGTGTGGAACGCCAGCGGCCTGGATATGTACCTGCGTGGCGACGCTAACGATTATGTGTGTAAAGGCATGGCTGGTGGCAAGGTGGTTATTGCACCGCCGGAGAACAGCAACTTCCCCAGCCATGAAGCGACCATTATCGGCAATACCTGCCTGTACGGCGCCACCGGCGGCCAGCTGTTTGCCTCCGGCCTCGCCGGTGAGCGTTTCGGGGTTCGTAACTCGGGCGCCCGGGCGGTAGTCGAGGGCATTGGTGATCACGGTTGCGAATACATGACCGGTGGGATTATCACCGTGCTCGGACGCACCGGGCTCAATTTCGGTGCCGGCATGACCGGTGGCTTTGCCTATGTGCTGGATATCGACAAGGACTTCGTTGACCGGGTCAACCACGAGCTGATCGATATCCATCGGATCTCGGCCGAGAACATGGAACAGCACCGCCTGCATCTGCAGAACATCATCGAACAGCATGTAGAGGAAACCGGTAGCGCCTGGGCTGAGCATATTCTCGCTGACTTCCCGCATTACCTGCGCCGGTTCTGGCTGGTCAAGCCGAAGGCTGCCGATGTTCGCTCACTGCTGGAAACCCTGCGTCGCGAAGCTGCCTAATGCCTAGCACCTGGTGGTAAGTGGTTCAGGATAAATGGCAGGCAAGATACCCCGGTCATTTATCGATGACCTGCTCAACCGGGTTGATATCGTAGAGATCATCGATGCGCGGGTTCCGTTAAAGAAGAAAGGCCGAGAATACTGGGCCTGCTGCCCGTTTCATAACGAAAAATCACCGTCGTTCTCGGTCAGTCCGAACAAGCAGTTCTACCATTGTTTCGGCTGCCAGGCGCATGGCAATGCGATCAGCTTCCTGATGGATTATGACCACATGGACTTTGTCGAGGCGGTGGAAGCATTGGCCCAGCATCTCGGTGTCGAGGTGCCTCATGAACAGGGCCATGCTCCGAGTCGAGCAGAGGACGCCCAGGCGCAATCCCTTTACTCAACGCTCGAACAGTGCAGCCGTTATTTTCAGGACCAGCTCAAACAACATAGTGAAGCCATCGACTACCTGAAACACCGCGGCATCAGCGGCGGCACGGCCAAGGCCTTCGCGATCGGTTTTGCCCCGGCCGGTTGGAACAACCTGAGCGGAGATCCCCAACAGCTGTTGCAATCCGGAATGCTGGTGCAAAATGACAGCGGCAATACCTATGACCGGTTTCGGCATCGCATCATGTTCCCGATTCGCGATCGGCGCGGACGCACCATCGCCTTCGGCGGACGCATCATCAATCCCGAGGATAACCCCAAATACCTGAACTCACCTGAATCGCCGGTGTTTCACAAGGGCGAGGAAATCTACGGTCTGTACGAGATGAAGCAGGCTTCAAGCCAGATCAACCAGATCTTCATCACCGAAGGCTATATGGATGTGGTGGCGCTGGCCGAACATGGCCTATCCACCGCGGTCGCCACCCTCGGCACCGCGATCAATGGCGGTCAGATCGAGAAACTGTTCCGCCTGTGTAAGAAACTGGTGTTCTGCTTCGATGCCGACCAGGCCGGACGCAAGGCGGCCTGGCGTGCACTGGAAAACAGCCTGGCTGCGCTGAAGGAAGGGCGCATCGCAAGATTCCTGTTTCTGCCCGATGGCCATGACCCGGATACCTTTATCAAGCAACACGGACAGCAGGCCTTCCTGCAGCAGGTAACCCAGGCCACCACGCTGACCGAGTTCCTGTTCGATGAATTGCTGGCCCAGGGTGAAACCCACAGCCCGGAGGGACGCGCCGAGTTGCTGGACAAACTGCGCCCCTATTACCAGCAGATTAGCCTGCCCAGCCTCAAGCACGAGATCCTGCGTGAGCTGGAAAAACGCCTGTCGATGAAGCTGGATGCTGATCTGTTACGTATCATCGGTGACCACCCGCAAGCCGAGATCACCAAGACCGTGATCCCCGAACAACACTGGACCCCTACCCGGCTCGCGATCAACCTATTGTTGCAACAACCATCCCTGGCCGAAACCGCTGGCAACCTGGAAGAACTGGCGGAAGCCGATATCCCGGGGATCGATCTGCTGCTGCAAATCCTCGACTGCATCCATGAAGAACCCGGAATCAGCTCGCAGAACCTGTTATCGCGTTTTCAGGGTCATCCGCATGAGGAACACCTGTTCAAGATCGCGGCGATGACACCGGCGATGCAGGATGAAGATAGCGATATTCAGCCGATGTTCATCGATGCGATTGACCGTTTACGTGCCAAGTACGCCGATTCCCGGTTCCAGCGCCTGCAGCAGAAATTGCTCAATGGCGATGATTTGGACGAACGGGAAAAAATGGAATACAGCCAATTGCTCAAACGGTCATAAAAATAAGTGATTAGCTTGGAAAAAATCAAAAAAACCTTATATACTGATGAGTTCTTTTCCACCATTTTTTGACTTCGACCCTCTATGGACCAAAACCAGAAATCCAGCCTGAAAGAACTGATTGCCAAGGGCAAAGAGCAAGGCTTTTTGACCTATACGGAAGTCAATGACCATCTCCCCGACGGCATCGTCGAGCCGGAACAGATCGAAGATATCATTCGCATGATCAACGACATGGGCATCAAGGTCCATGAAACCGCCCCCACCGAAGATGCCGATGATTTGCTGCGCGACACCGAAAACGAGCCGGATGAAGACGCGGTGGAGGAAGCCGCTGCCGCGCTGGCCTCACTGGACAGTGAATTCGGCCGCACCACCGACCCGGTGCGCATGTATATGCGCGAAATGGGCACGGTCGAACTTTTAACCCGTGAGGGTGAAATCAAGATTGCGCGACGTATCGAGGACGGTCTCAACCAGGCCATGTCGGCCCTGGCCCGTTATCCGGACACCATGCGCCTGATCCTCGAGCGCTACCAGGAAGTACGCGACGAACAGGCCAAGCTGGCCGACCTGATTGTCGGTTATGTCGATCCCAACGAGGACCCCAATGCGATCCCGCTGCCGGCATCAGCGCAAACCAGTGAAGATTCCGATGACGATGACGAGTCCTCGGCCGAGCCGGATACCGGTCTCGATCCGGAAGAGGCGGAAGAACGTTTCAGCTCGATTGAAAAAGCTTTCGCCAAGGCCATGAAGGCATCGGAAGATAAAAAAATCGAGCAATGTGAAAAACACCTGGACGACACCGTCAAGCAACTGATGGAAATCAAGCTGATGCCGTCCTTTGTCGATGAGCTGGCACTCAACCTGAAAGATGTCATCAACCGGATTCGCGCCAACGAACGCGCGATTCTGGATATCTGTGTCAAACAGGCCGCGATGCCGCGCAAGGATTTCATCCACTCGTTCAAGCAGAACGAGACCAACATGGACTGGATCGACGATCAGGTTGCTACCGGTAAGGACTACGCCGGTAAGCTGGACACGCTGAAGGAAGAGATTGTCCGCCATCAGCGACGCCTGGTCAGTATCGAAAAACAGGCACGCCTGAAAATCAACGACATCAAGGAAATCAACCGCAAGATGTCGATCGGTGAAGCCAAGGCACGGCGTGCCAAGAAGGAAATGATCGAAGCCAACCTGCGCCTGGTCATCTCCATCGCCAAGAAATACACCAACCGCGGTCTGCAATTCCTCGACCTGATCCAGGAAGGCAACATCGGCCTGATGAAAGCGGTCGACAAGTTCGAATATCGCCGTGGTTATAAATTCTCGACCTATGCCACCTGGTGGATTCGCCAGGCGATCACCCGTTCCATCGCGGATCAGGCGCGCACCATTCGCATCCCGGTACATATGATCGAGACCATCAACAAGCTCAACCGTATTTCACGCCAGATGCTGCAGGAACTCGGCCGTGAGCCGCTGCCGGAAGAACTGGCTGAACGCATGGATATGCCGGAAGACAAGGTACGCAAGGTGTTGAAGATCTCCAAGGAACCGATCTCGATGGAAACCCCGATCGGTGACGACGAAGATTCGCATCTGGGCGATTTCATCGAGGACACCAACGTCATGCTGCCGGCGGAAACCGCGACCAGCGCCGGGCTGTCCGAGTCCACCCGCGAGATTCTGGCCAGCCTGACCCCGCGCGAGGCCAAGGTGCTGCGTATGCGCTTCGGCATCGACATGAACACCGACCACACCCTGGAAGAAGTCGGTAAACAGTTCGATGTCACCCGCGAACGGATCCGTCAGATCGAAGCCAAGGCCCTGCGTAAACTGCGTCATCCCAGCCGCTCAGAACAGCTTAGAAGCTTTATCGACGCGGACTAAGTTTAGCCACCGGATACCTTTGATATCCGGTTGGTTGCAACTCCTTCTTCGGTTACAATTCCTCACCTTTTCAAGGGCCTGTAGCTCAGTTGGTTAGAGCAGTGGACTCATAATCCATTGGTCGCTGGTTCGAGTCCAGCCGGGCCCACCAACTTACCTGTGACGATTCAAAGCCTGTTATCTCCCCCGCGTTAACTGCCTGTTTGCAGATACAGATCGCTTTGCCTGATCTGTCGTGGACGGGATTGATCCAGCTCCAGGGTCTGCTGGGTATAGCTGCGCACATCGCGCACCAACTCTGCGTCATTCAACAATGAACCCCCATAGGATGGAATCAATGCCTGCAGTCGCGCCAGCGCCACTCCCTGCAGCAGGTCAGGCAGGCAACGCCTGATCACGTCGAGCATCGTCGAAACACAGGTTGAAGCGCCGGGGGAGGCACCCAACAGGGCCGCCATCGAACGATCTCCGGTGGTTATGACCTCGGTACCGAATTCCAGCTTACCCCGCCCTTTGTCATCGACTTTGATAATCTGCACCCTTTGCCCGGCACGGCGCAGATGCCATTCTTCAGGCTTCACCGAAGGTAGAAACTGGCGTAAGTGATTCAACCGCCGATCGCCGGAGCTTAGCGACTCTTTGATCAGGAAGCGGGTCAATGCCCAGTGATCGTTGGCTGCCTCCAACATCGGTTTTAGGTTATGCGTGCGGATGGAATTGAACAGATCGAGATTGCTGCCGGTTTTCAAGAAGCGTGTGGTAAATCTGGCAAAAGGGCCAAACAGCAGGGCTGAACGACCATCGATGAATCGCGTATCCAGGTGAGGCACTGACATCGGTGGGGCGCCCAGCGGCGGCATGCCGTAGACCTTGGCCTGATGAGTGTTGGCAGACTGCATGTTGTCACTGGCCAACCAGATACCGGAAACCGGAAAACCTCCATAGCCTCGTGCTTCCGCGACTTTCGCCTTTTGCAGCAGCGGCAGGGTGGCGCCACCGGCGCCAATAAACACAAAGCCGGCGTCTATGGTTCTAACCCCGGCCAGCGGATGCCTGGTTTTGACCCGCCAGCGATCGCCTTGCTTGCGCAGACCCAAAACCGTTGACGACAGCCACAGATCGACCGATTCCTGGGCAGACAGGTTCTCCCCCAGATGACGGGTAATAGCGCCGAAATCAACATCGGTCCCATGTCCTACCCGGGTCGCGGCCATCGGCTCGTTGTTATCGCGTCCTTGCATCATCAACGGCAGCCATTCATCGAGCGTCGCCCGATCTTCGGCAAATGCCATGTCTTCGAACAATGGATGACTGGACAAGGCAGCTTGCCTGGCGGACAGAAAATCGACATTGTCTCTACCGTGGACCCAGCTCAAATGCGGCACCCGATTGATGAAATTCGATGCTGCCGGCAACCTGCCCTGGTGTACCAGACTACTCCAGAACTGCAGAGACTCCGCAAAGCGGGCGTTGATATTCAAGGCTCGCTCGCGCGAAATTTCACCATTGCTCAACCGGGGTGTGTAATTGAGCTCGCAATAACCCGCATGACCGGTACCGGCGTTGTTCCAGGCGTCTGTACTCTCGGTCGCCAGGCTCGATGCCTGTTCCACCAAGGTGATGTGGCGCGATGAATCCAGCTGATTCACCAGCGTCGCCAGGGTCTTGCTCATGATACCGCCGCCGATCAACAGGATATCTGTCTTATGCACCGCCATCCCCTTACCTCCAGGTTAATTCAGCTGTGAACTGGCGCTAAGATAGCTATGCTGCACTGCAAAATAAACCCACAATGTCGATGTTTTGCCATTAATCTTTTAATTGGCATTATTTATATTTTTACGCCAAAACCACCATCCGCCAGGGTGCTGGCTGCGCGCAGACCCAAACAGGACCAGCCTCGGCAAGCCGCATCGACCGCAGAATCATAAAACCAAATACGCAAGTGAAAAATCTAATAGAATGTGGGATCTTGGTAAGAAACTAGCTTGTGGAGATCGCATCCGTGGAGCAGAACCATAACGAATTACTGAAATCGATGGTGTCCAAGTTCGACAACATCATGGACCGCAAGGTCGATATCTATATCCGCCAGTCAATCCGCCTCAACAGCACGGTCAGGGTCGGCATGATCATCCTCGGCGTGGTCGGATTCTCCATCTTCCTGCTGCTGTATTCGCTGAGCTCCCAGGTCGGGCACATGAACGAGGGGGTAAAACAGATGAATTCTCATTTTGCCGAGGTGGAAGACAATATGCGCAAGGTCAACCAGATCCTCAAGCATATCGACACTCGGGTCGCCCTGATGGAGGCGTTTGATCGGGATATGCAACTCGCCCATCAAACCACTACCAGCCTGCACCATGGCGTCGAGAACATCCATCAATCGATGGGCGAGGTTAGCCAGTACATGAGCCAGTTGCAACTGCACATCCAGGAGGTCAACCAGCAGCTGGCCAGCATGCAGACCTCGGTCAGCGGCGTCGGGGTGGAAACCTATCGCATGGCCGAGCCGATGAAGGTGTTACCCTGAGGTGAGCGAGATGACCAAGCAAGCGCAAGCAGAGGGTGATGACCAGTTCTGGGACCTGATGGAACATGCCTGCAGCACCATGGAGCGGATCGAGCAGCACATCGACGAACACAACGAGGCCGGCCTGAAACGGCGAGAAGTCACCAACCTGCTGATTCGGGGTATCACCCTGTTCCTGGTCATCCTTGCCTTCGTCAACCTCTACCTGCTGGTCGACCTCGACCGCTCGATGCGTTCAATTGTGCTGAGCATGGACGAAATGACCTCGCATTTCTCCGTGGTTGCCGAGGAAATGGTCGAGGTGACCACTCACACCGCCAGCATTGGCGAACATATGAACTATATGCCCTCGGTGGAGCAATCGATGGCCGGGATCAACGTCGAGATGGATTATATGGACCGCTCGATCAAGTCAATCGACTACAGCCTGGCATCGGTCAACTTTGACCTGGGCGTCATCGATAGCAATATGATCGAACTGAATGGTCGCCTGTACAACCTGAATCAGAATGTAGGCGTCATTCGCTATGATATGTACAAAATTTCAAAACCGGCTCGTTTCATGAACAACTTCCTGCCCTGATCTTGCCCCTGATTCAGTTCAGGGCTTGCTATTTGCCAGGCGCCGGGCTTGCACCCAGCAAAAAGCCGCTCTTGCGAGCGGCTTTTCCATTGGTGGATATTAACCTCTGGCCCGATCAAATTGCCGCAGCAATAGTGCTCCCAGCAGCAGCAATAACGACCAGGGACCAAATGCGCCACTACCTCCACCACCCGGACTCGAATGGGTCGGCGCCGGATTCTGGTACATGGGTTGACGATTGTCGACTCGATGTGATGTCACCGCTTGTTGCTGACGTTGGGAACGAGCCAAATGCTCTTGCTCGACCCGTTTTGCATTCAAGCGTTCAATCCCGTACCGCTGGAACTGTTCTTCACGCAATACGATCATTGAGGTATAGTCGGTGACCAGGCCATGCTCAATGGCCAGGTCGGTAACCGCGTTTTCCATACCCTTATCCTGACCGTAATAGTCCATGCGGTTTTGCAGATCTTCGATCTTGGCATATGCCCACATACGTTCTATTTCCGGGTACAAAGTGCTTTGCTCAGGGAAGTCGAACTCGGTCGAGTAGGTTTTTTCCGCACCGGAGACCTTACCTTCCAGGCTGACCCTGGCGTTGCCAGAACCCCAGTAGTGACCGAATACGATCAGTTGTTGTCCACGATACAGGCTGCCGATATGTTCCGGGCTCAGGTCTTTGACCTTGATGCCGGATATGTTCAGCTTCACGTCGTGCAGGGCTTGATGGGTCAGCTTGGATGTTGCTTCCATAATCTTGCCGACGATATCATCGCTATTGGAAATACTGACCGCAAAGCCGTTGGATACGCTGGTCATACCCTCCAGCAACGGGGTATTGGCACTGTTGCCCATGATGAAGGTGAACAGGCGCACGTCGTGTTTCTTCATCAGTTCGAGGAAATCCTTTTTCTCAGTGCGGCCCACGTTGGCCACGCCATCGGTAACCAGGATAATGGCACTGCTGCGGTCGGCATCGAGGCGTTTGATCGCGCGCTCGAGCCCCGCGAACAGGTTGGTTCCACCATCCGGCTGGGTATGTTCCAGTTGCTGGATGATGCGTTCGACATTGCCGGGGCTGGCGGTCAGGTAACCGGATGTCAGCTCATTGACCTGGTTGTTGAACAGCACAACGCGGAAACGATCGTTTGGCTGTAATTTATGCAAGCCCTTGCGTACTCCTTCGACCAGGCTGTGGTACTTACCTGACATCGAGCCCGAATAGTCGAGCACAAAGGTCCAGTCACGCCCCTCCGTGATGCTTCCCAGGTCATCGCCGGGAGTCACCGTCAGCATAAAGGTGCCACGGTCATTGCCGGGCTCCTTGTGCGTGATCATATCGACCGAACCGGGCAGACCCTGCTGATGTCGCCAGTACACCACGATGTCTGTATCCAGTTTGAACACAGCATTGCTGGCAGCCGCCTGGCCGCTACCCTCCTCTGCATCGGCCTGACCATTGGCCAGGACAACTTGCCATTCCTGTGCCGAGAGTTGGGTGATCACAGCCTGTGGATGTTTGGGCAGACGCAATTGATCAATCGGATAGGACGAACGAAACAACAAGTTGAAACTGAACTGCTGCTCTACGGCTTCGTTATAGGTCCAGAATGATAACTTCTCCTCGTCGACACCGCCTTCTTCCAGCGGGTAGACGTAACGCCCGATCGAGGTATCGACATGGGCCGCCTGCACGTAGCTCAGCCGGGTGCGTACTTCCTGGCTCGCGCGTACCGGGTAAACCGAGATATCGAAGGTCCGGTATTCGTCCTTCTCGGTTTTCGCCACCTCGCGCCCGGCATCTTTCTCTGCCTGGTAAATTTCATCAGCCTTCTGTTTAGCGACGACTTCGCCGGTCACCGGCATGCCATCGATCCAGTAGGTGAATTCTCCGACTGCGGCCTTATCGGGTACCGGGAAC
>JASJBV010000122.1 GCA_030066335.1 Gammaproteobacteria bacterium | reverse complement strand
GGCCTTCAGGCAATTCAATACCAAGGAACTGACGGACCTGTTGGAGGAAGCGGTATTCAAACACAATCCACCGTTGCACCAGGGGCGTAGAATCAAACTGCGCTATGCCCACCAGGGCGGTAAAAATCCGCCGATCATCGTTATCCATGGCAGCAAGGTCGATAAACTCAACGATGCCTACAAACGCTACCTGATGAGTTTTTACATCAACAGACTAAAGCTCAAGGGAACCCCGGTCCGGATCGAGTTCCGCAGTGGCGAGAATCCTTATGCCGGCAAGCGCAATAAACTGAGCAGGCGCCAGCAGGAAAAGAAGAAACGCCTGATGAAGCACGTCAAAAAGAAAAAGTAGGGTTAGCGAATTAATCGCGTCAGTCGATGGTTTTGTCCGCCCACAACAGATAAACCGGGTCAGAGTAATCAAGCCCAGGCGCGAGCCTGTCGTCGGCTGGTCTTGACCGTCCGCGTTGCGAGTGGCAATGAAAATGGTCGAAGCTCCCGGTCGAACGCAGATAACTCAACAGGATTGCCGGGCGCTCGAATTCATAGGCACCGGCCCAAGCCCGGATGGCTTTCTCCGCCAGCGAGCGATTGCTGAAGCTGATGATAATGCGTCCACCGCTGCGTAATACGCGTGAGATTTCGCGCAATAGCAGGTAGGGTTGGGTCACGTATTCTATCGCGGCATGGATCAGTACCACATCGAATTGCCGGTCAGGGTAAGGCAGGGCCTGGATTTGGTTAACATCGAGTACCCGGCAGGTGTCACAGAGCGGATTGTGCGCTAACTCCTCGCCATTGAGGCCGGCACAGCTGAGCGAGGCAACATTCAGATTCGAGTCTTGCAGCGGTGAATGGACCCCTGCCATCAGGTCGAGGATATCAGCCCGTGGCGGAATCAGTTGCCGATACAAGCTGCTGACCTCGAATAATGCCTGCTGATCCCAGAATGGCGACAGGCTTGGCCGGCGAAAAAAATCCGCATCATCATTTTCATCCAGTCGAGCAAATGGCCGATCCGAGAAAAAATCGGTTTCCTGCTGCGGCAAGCGATCCTGCATGCCCGGACCCTGGTCACAAACCCCGGCCATGATATCCCTGCAGGGTTCATCTTCGTCGCTACCGGTCCGATAAATATCCTCGATTTGCAGCCTCAGCCTGAGGTCATAGCGACTGAGCGGGTGGTTACAATCCAGCGTCATCAAATCATCGCTGAGACTGGTGATGCGACAGGGAAGATTGGCCGCCAGCCGGTTTTGCAATGCCGGCTCGAAATAGTGCGCGGGGTAGAAACGGCCAAGCCTGGCGCCAGGCGCTGAGCGTCCACTGTCCGCGGTCGACAGCTGATCCCTATTCAACTCGAACTGTTGCTCTGCCTGCCAGCTCGCCACCAGTTCACCTGCCGGGTAATCCTGTTCAATTATCGCCCCGCGTTTGGTTCCCAGCAGTTGTTGGTAGAGGGCCGGCGGTAACTGATCTTTGCCCAGGTTGATCCGCGCCAGGTACAGCCAGTCATCGAACTGACAGTCGACACCACGCCAGCTGAGGCCGATATTGGCAGTTATAATGCAATTTAGTTCAACTTTCTCCAATTGATCCGGGTTTTTACTATTGCCGACGAACGGTTGGCAATTGAAGTCATTGAATGGCATAGGTTTGTGTATCGATAAAAATGACATTTTAGCCGATAAAACGGGCTCTTTGCGGGACCAGTAGCGTGGTTTTAATTTGCAGTTAGCGGCATTTTGACTAAACTCTGTGCAGTTTATGCGCAAAATAATCCTGTAATGACGTCGATCGAGGCTTAGGGTTTTTCAGGGATTCATCATGGCTATCAAAAGAATACTGGTCTGTAACGCCAAGGGCGGTTGTGGCAAAACCACCATTGCCACCAATATCGCTTCGCATTTTGCCGCCCAGGGCAAAGTGGTGCGCCTGTTCGACCATGACATGCAGGGTTCATCACTGCAGTGGGCCAGCCGTCGCGGTGATGACTATAACCCAATCCATGCGGTCGATGCCTCGCGCCGACACGATCATCACATGACCCGATCCTGGCAACTGCGGGTACCGCTGGATACCGAGATCGTGGTCATCGACACCCCGGCCGGTATCGATTCGCTGGAACTGGCCTCGATGTTCCAGGAGAATGATTACCTGATCATGCCGGTATTGCCGTCACCAATCGATATCCATGCCGCGGCCTATTTCATCAAGGACATGCTGTTGATCGGCAAGCTCAGAAAGCGCCAGATCAAGATGGCCGTGGTGGCCAACCGGGTGCGCAAGAATACCCTGATGTACCATACCCTCGAGCGTTTCCTGTTTTCGTTGAATATCCCGTTCGTGACCAGTCTGCGCGACACCCAGTTTTATACCAAGGCGGTGGAGCAGGGCATCGGGGTACTGGAAATCAAGCACAGCAATGTCAAGGTTGACCATGAGCAATGGGCGCCCTTGTTACGCTGGCTCGACGGGCCGATAATCAATGATGAAGCCGATGCCGATGTGACCCCCCTGTTCAGCCAGCATCAAGGCAACCAGGCCTGAGCAATCCGGGTCTTTTAGTAAATAGTTACGTTATTTTTTCTCCTGCCATGGGGGCAACAACCCGGGCATCCTGTGCTATGCTAGCTGCGATTTTTCTAGCCATCGAGAACCCATGAAATCTTTACTGAAATCTAGCCTGTTAGGCTGTCTCCTGCTTACCCCCGGTCTGCTGCACGCCAATGATTTTGAAGCTGCCCTGACTTCTGAAACCGCCCAGTTTACCTTTCGTTCCGATTCCAGCCTGATTGGCTGGGGTGGCTCCGAACTTGGCTTCAGCCTGTTCTACAACGAGGCCAGTGACTACCTGGGCCAGGTCAGCCTGCTCCAGCGTCGCCAATCATCCCAACAGACTCCATTGACCCTGGGGGTCGGCGCGCGTCTCTATCTGGGACAACTGGACGATGTGGATAGCGATATCTTTGCCGCGGGTATCGGCGGTGAGATCCGTTACACCTTTCCCGGGGTCATGCCGAAATCGGTTTACCTGCGGGGACACTACGCGCCCAAGATAACCAGCTTTGCCGATGCCGATGAAATTCAGGATTTCAACCTGGGTTTCCAGATCGAGGTGTTACCCCAGACCACGGCATTTGTCGGGGTCAGGCATCTTGAGGTCGATCTCGACGTCAACGGCAATGTCGATTACGAGATGGACGATGACCGGGTGCATATCGGGATCCGGATGACCTTCTGATCAGCCGATAATACCTACGTTGCCAATGGTCTGACCTTTACCGATCTGATCGACCAGCTTGACCTCGCGCGGTCGAGATGGGCAAACATCGTGATCAAGACCTGGCCATCTCAAGGGTGACGATAGCGATACCTCCCGCACTCCTGATACGGTCAACATGACCGATGCGGTCATCGCTGCAGCCCAGATTAGCAGCCGGGTAAATGGCTGCAAGATCCTGCATAGAGGATCTACTTACATGACTATGGCACTGTTTGCTGGGTTGAAGTTTTTTTAACCGCCAAGGACCTGCAGAACCAGCGCTAACGCGGTAGGTCCGACTACGGTGGCTATCCTTATTCGGTATTCAATTGGAGTAACGTTGACAACTATTGGTGCAACAGGAAGCCCCGGTACACTGATCGCGTGACTTGGATGGACTGGCAGTCCTTTCGCCGCTTACCGATTTGCTCCCAACCCAGCCCGAGTTGTGCGCAACAGCAGACACCACCCTAATCGACAGAAAATGGTCTATGCTAACAGAAACGGGCTGAGTTCCGTCTTCCATTTCTATTGGGGCTAACACGCAATGAATTTACACAATAACCTGCGCTATCAGGTTCAGGCAGCTGACGGTAAGAGCTTGACCGATGGTATTTTGCAGACCGAGCAGGATGTTATTGCGATTAATCCACAAAGCGGTCTGATAACCCTGGCGCTTGGCCATCAGCAGCCCCAGCAGATGGCGATGCGCGCGGTTGAGGTTCTGCTCGATGACATGGCGCTAAATCTGCCAAAGAACAATAATGCAACCGATTGTCTCCAGGAGTCGTTTGATAATATCAACGAATACCTGTTGAGCCTGTACCAGCAGGAGGACCTACCGGCGGCAGAGCAGGGTGTATCCATGATTGCATTACAACTGATGCCGGAACATTTGGCCCTGACCGCGCTAGGTGATTACAGTTGCCTGTATTTCAGCGGCGGTAAACTCAATCCATTAATCGATAGTGGCGAACATAAGTTGGGCATCGATGCCAGGATCGAGGCCGAGAGTTGCGAGCAACCCTACACGGCAGGGGATCAACTGTTGCTGGCGAAAACCACCGAGCTTGGCTTAATCGACGAGGATTATATTCGGGTAACCCTGGGGCGATTCGATGAAAACCTGGAGATGTCTCTGCGTCAGATCAGTGCTCGCGCGCAGAACCAGGGCCTCGGGCATAAACCGACGATACTGCTATGCCGTGTGCAGCAGAATGCGAAGAAGGGTAGTGGCTGGTTGTCCCGGCTGCGCAAGTAGAAACACCAGATATTATTGGGTGATTCGTCAGTTAAGTCGCAAGCATAGTTAAATACTACTCTTTAATGTTGACGGCGAGATGCCATAATTATTAATGGGCATTTATCGATCCGGTCGCGGGCCAAGGCGCAGATCGATGGCCATACTCACAGGTACAATGACTATAATCAGGTATTAAATGGCTGCGACACCACCAACCGATAATATTATGACCGCTGCAGGCAACAGCCAGGTGTTTGAATCGCTCAGACAACAGGCACTGCAGGGCCTGAACGATTTGATCCAGCTGATGCTGGATAAGGTCGATGATGCCCTGTATGAGTTGTCCAGCAAAAGCGAACAAGAGGATGGCGAGAATAAATATTTTCAGGCCATGCGCCAGTTGCGCCTGCAGCGCAAGGAGATTGAAGGCAAATTCGAGGAATTCCTGCAGCAATCCTTCGAGTCCCTGAAGACCAACGATTTCTCCGCGGTGCTGGAACAGAAGACCGATGAATTGAGCCTGGTCGATGATAATGAAATCGAGATCCAGATTGCGATCAACAACATGGTCAGTAAAGCCCGGCCGTTGTTTGAAGATGACTTATTGACCTTGACCGAGCGCCTCAAGAGTCTGCTGCAGCTGAAACAGATCGAAGACGAATTCAACCCGGTTGATCCCAAGACTGTGTGTAATAATTTTCACCTGGCGATCAAGGATCAGCATGACGATATCGAAATCAGGCTGATCCTGTACAAACTGTATGACAAGTTCGTGCTCGGACAGTTTGGCGACTTCTACCAGCATCTTAATCAGCATTTGATCAGCAAGGGTATCCTGCCGGAGTTGCAGGCGGATAAGTTGCGCCGCGACAAGCGCAACAGTTTCAAGCCCAAACACGAGAAAGCGACGGCGCCGGCCCTGGACGAGAACCTGTTCAGTAACCTGCAGGATTCGCTGTTTCCCGGTCAGGGTAATGACAGCGGTCCCGGGCTGCCAGGGGTAGCCCATAATCCGGCCTACCTGTCAGCCCTGAGCAACCTGCAATTCAATGTGCAACAGGTGGCGGCGGTTCCTGTCGATAGTGATCCGCAGGAATACAAGGTCCAGTTGCAGCAACAGCTGAGTGATTTCAAACAACAATATGCCGAACAGGCGGGCAAGATCGATAACCAGGTCATGGATATCGTGGAAATGTTGTTCGATTACTTCTTCGAGGATGAAAATCTACCTGACCCGGTCAAGGTACTGATTGGCCGCCTGCAGATTCCGATTCTCAAGGTGGCGATCCTGGATCAGAGTTTCTTCAATTCCACCGAGCATCCGGCGCGGCAATTACTCGACAGTATTTCCCGGGCCTCACTGGGCTGGAGTAATGAAAATACCCAGGAGAGCGTGCTGATCGACAAGATCGAAGAGATCGTGGATGAACTGCTGCATGGCTTCAAGGATGATGTCGGCGTTTTCCAGCAGGCGCTGGACAAGTTCCAGCAGTTCCTGCAGCAGGAGAATCAAAGCGTAGATATCAACCTGCGTGAATTGCAGGAGCAGGAATCAGAGCGCGATCAGCAGGTCAGCGAGGCGCAAAGGCAAACCGATGAGTTACTCAGCAAACTGCTGGCAAAATACGATTTCAGTCCCGAGGTAGTCGATTTCTTCAATGGGATGTGGGCCAAGGTGATGTTCAACACCTGCCTGAACCAGGGTGCAGAGTCTGAGCACTGGGACAACCTGAAAAAGATGTCGTCGGCGCTGATCTGGACCCTGATCCCGAAACATACCGAAAAGGAAAAAAAGAAGTTGCTGCAGATGCTGCAGCCCCTGCAGCGTGCCCTGACCAGGGGTATGCAATTGGTGCAAATCGATAAACAGGCACAGGGTCAGGTGTTCAAGACCCTGGCGGCCCAACACTCCGCGGTGGTCAAGCAAACCAGTAAGAACATCGCCATGCATGATGAGAAGATGTGGGGTGGCGATAACAAGGTAGCCGAGGCAATGGCTAAATTCAATGCGGGCAGGGCCATGGAAGAACAGGATGATGAGGATACCGGGGTAGAAAGAACCCAGGATATGGAGGCCGTTGACACGCCCTCGCTGGGGTCAGTGGATATAGATCTGGTCAAGGAGGTTTCATCATCCGAAGCTGCCGAGGTTATCCAGAACCTGGAAGGATTCAGTGAAGGCGTTGCCAGCGGCCATATTCAACTGGATGAGGAGATCATCGAGCAACGGGCCGAACAACAACAGTATCAGCAGCAAACGGATGAGCAGGCCGATGAATACCTGGAACAGGCGCAGGAGCTCGAGATTGGTGGCTGGGTCGAATTCAGGGATAGCGAGGATAAAATCCACAATGCCCGCCTATCATGGAAAAGTAATGTGACCGGCAAGTATGTGTTCGTTAATCGAAAAGGGGTCAAGGCGCGTAATTTAACGGTTTACCGTCTGGCTACCGAACTCAAGGAAGGCCGCGCCAAGTTCATCGAATGCGAATCGGTATTCGAGCGGGCGATCAACGTGCTGATGAAAAAGAAAGCAGCCTGATTCAACCCGCTAAGGGAATAAAAAAAGCCGGATCAAGTCCGGCTTTTTTGTGCCCGGTCAGCTCATCTCGCCCGGATAATCCGCGATACCCGGGTTGGCCTTGACCCCGATCAGCTTCGGATGATTGATCTTGGGCAGGCGCAGCACAAAGTTCTTGTCCCGCTCGCTGAGGATATAATCACGCACGATATCCCACAGCAGTCGGCCGTCTGGTGCCTGGCCGACGCTGGCCCAACCGGCCACGCGGTAAGTTTTGTCCGGCTCGATCGGGTCACCATTATCGAGGCGCGCATCGGTAATCCGTTCATTCAGTTTCTTCGCCGGGTCGATGGTGTAATCCAGTCCTCCGACGCGTACCATGTCGCCGCCAGACTGCAGGTAGGGATCTGGATCAAACAGGTTGTCGGCCACTCCTTCGAGGATACTCATCAGGGCGCTGCCTTTCATTTCATTGACGTAGGTCTCACCATAGGTCATCGCACACTGGGTCATGACGTCTTCCATCGTGATCCAGTGTCCCTTCAGGGTTGAGGTGCCCCAGCGTACCCCGGCCGACAGCGCAACATCGGCATCATACTCATGGCGCAATGCATTACACAGCACCTGGTCCCAGGTACCCATGAAATTGCCGCGGCGGTAAAGGGTGCGGTCCGCAATGGCCAGTTTTTCGCCGAGGATTCGCTCGTAGCTTTTACCGACCCGTTTGGGATTGAAGAAGAATTTGCTGTTGCGGCTCTCAACGATATTCTCATCGTATTTCTTCGCGCGCATCTGTTTGATGTAGGCCGCCATTTCCTTGTCTTCCGGCAGCCAGTTGGAAATCACCGGCAGCATCTTGTAGCTCATGTTCTTGATGCCATTGTCGATATCGAAATCCATCACCCCGACATACTTGCCATTGGAGCCGGCATTGGTAACCCAGCACTCGTTGCCGCCATCGTTCTTGACCTTGACCGGTTTCGGCATGCCATCATGGGTATGGCCCCCGAATACCGCGTTCAGGCCCGGTACCCGTTCCGCCATCTTGATGTCGACATCCATCCCGTTATGCGATAACAGTACCACCGCGTCCGGTTTTTCATCTCCGCGAATGGTCTCGACCAGCTCGATCATGTCGTCCTCGCGCAGGCCGAATGACCAGTCGGGGAAGAATTCCTGTGGATTGGCATTGGCGGTACGCGGGAAAGCCTGGCCAACCACGGCGATGCGTGCACCACCAACATTCTTGATCACATAGGGCTGAAATGCGTGACCGGAATCCTCGTCGAACAATCCGCGACCATCGTATTTTTCCACCATCGTGGCGTATTCGTCTCCGAACAGGGCATCTTCCTTGACCCGCACATTCTGGCCAATGAAGTCACCCTTGAACAAAGACACATTGCTCAATACCTCGTCCTCGCGATAGGTGAATTCCCAGTGTCCAACCATCACATCCAGGCCGAGGATATTGGAGGCCTCGACCATATCGACACCCCGGGTCCAGAGTGAGGTACCGGAACCCTGCCACAGGTCGCCGCCATCGACGGTCAGGGTATTCTGCTTGCCGCCAGCCTGCTCGCGTAACCGGTCGAGCAGGGTTTTCATCTGCGGGAAGCCACCGGTCTTGCCGTATTTGTAGGCGGCCTTGGCGAAATCTAGATAGGTATAGGCATAGGCCTCGGGTGAGTTTTCATTCAGCCCCATGTGCTTCAACAGCCCCTTGCCGACGATGTGGGGCGGACGGCCATAGGCATCGCCAACGCCCAGGTTGACATTGGGTTCGCGAAAATAAACCGGTAACAGCTGACCGTGGACATCGGTGATATGCAAGATGCGGGCATTACCGTTCATCGGTATGTCGTAAAATCCCGCGGGCGCCCGGTGGCCGCTGGCGGCAGCGGGCCAGAATGCGGGGATGGTGGAAGCGGCGGCGCCGGCACCCACCAGTTTAATGAAATCACGACGGTCTAATTTTTTCATGACTACTCCGATGGTTTGTCAAATCAGCTGAATTCGGCAAAAGCCGTATGGTTAGTATGGTAAGATGCTGCGGCATTATTACTATGCCTTTTGTAGTAGTGTTTTAAGTTGACGCATTGTAAAGCATATTTATTCGCATTATTAGCCCTGTTTCTCAGTTTCCCGCTTAACGCCGATGTGGTCAGACCCGCGCTGATCGAAATCAGCGTGTTTACCAGCGGTGATATCCGGGTTGAGATTCGTGCCAGTATCGAGGCCCTGATGACCGGGATCAACGGTCGTTACCGCAACACCCAGGAAGCGCCGAATGCGGAGGAGTATGACTATTACCGGGTGATGCCAGCTGACCAGTTACAAGGTGAATTTGAGAGCTTTAAACCGACCCTGCTGGAGGGCCTGGACCTGCAGCTTGATGGGGCATCGATCGGCTTGGAAATAACCGGGGTAGAGATCCCCGAACCCGGTTATACCAAGGTACCGCGCATCAGTGTCATCAGCGTTAGCGGACAGGCCGAGCGCGATAAACAGCAATTGACCTGGTATTACCCGATGAAATTCGGTGACCATGCTACCCGGGTCCGCCAGGTCGATGAGGATAATGAAAGATGGCACTGGTCGGACCACCAGTGGATCAAACAGGATGTCTACACCGAACCTTACCCGCTGAATGAGATCTTTACCCGCCAGCCGTTTTACCGGGTCATGCAAACCTATGGCGTGGCTGGTTTTCAGCACATTATTCCAGTGGGCCTGGATCATATCCTGTTCGTGCTGGGAATCTTTCTGCTCGCCAGCAGAATCAAACCGCTGGTCTGGCAGGTAACGATGTTTACCATCGCCCACTCGATCACCCTGAGCCTGTCGATGTTGGATATTTTCAGCCTGCCGCCAAACATCGTCGAACCCCTGATCGCGTTGTCGATTGCCTATGTCGCGGTAGAAAATATCTTCCGGCCGAAATTGCACCAGAGCCGGCTGTGGCTGGTATTCGCGTTTGGCCTGTTGCATGGGCTGGGTTTCGCCTCGATGCTCGCCGAATTCGGCATGCCGCGCGATGACTTCGCGCTGGCCCTGGTCAGTTTCAATATCGGCATCGAGATTGGCCAGCTGCTCATTATTGCCGTGGCCTGGTTCGCCCTGGCGATCTGGTTCCGCAACCCACGAACCTATCGCCATTTTGTCGTGATCCCGATGTCAGCAATGATCGCGCTGGTTGGCCTGTTCTGGTTCTGGGAGCGCCTGGAGTGGGTCAGTTGAGCGGTTGCCGCAGGCCTGCGGCAACCAGCCTTCGCTAAGCCTTACATGGCCATTTCCAGGTCATCGATGACCGCATCGATACCGGCCTGGGCACATTGCTCATCGGTCTCGCCGGAGGGTGCGCCACTGACCCCAACCGCACCGACCAATGCGCCGCCAACCTCGATCGGCAGCCCACCGGCCGACATCAGGATTTTCGGCGCGCGACCCACCGGTGAATTGGCGCGGTCGCCGAGGGCCGAGGTCGCCGCGTTGAAATTGGCCGCGGTGTAGGCCTTGCGCTCACTGATCGGCACCGTTATCTGGGCGGCAATGGTATCGCGCAGGGTGACCTGGACGATGCCTTCACGGTCAACCACGGTGACCCCGATCTGGATGCCCATCTCGGTACAGGCAGCAACGGTAGCCTGTGCTATCATCAAGGCGGTAGGCATTGTCATCCGCTTGGTGCTGACCATCCCGGGTTCCTCCTGGGCCACGGCAGTCTGGGTCAGAAACAGGGTAAGAATTAATCCCAGGGTGATTCGTCTCATGGTTACCTCCATTGGTTTTATTTGAGCTAAACGCTGCGATTATATCAGCGATCTATCCTTCGCAAATCATCAACTCAGAGAGAAATCCATTATGCACAAACCACCCGTGTTGATTTTGGCTTTAATGATATCCGGCAGTCTGCTATTGGCCGGCTGTCAGGAGCTTGCGCAAAGCGTGGAAAAGGTGCGCCCGGTGATCGAGCAGGTGGAAACCGCGATCCAACAGGCCGAGGTTGAAGAAGAGACTATCAGCAGCCAACAGATGATCGCTGCGATCAAACAAGCCCTTGACCAAGGAGTCGACGATGCGGTCAATCTGCTTGGCGCGGCCCAGGGTTTTCAATCCAGTGCGCGTTACCGCATCGCTATGCCCGAGCAGCTGCAACAACCTGCAGAACTACTCCGGCAATTCGGCCTGGGGAGCAAGGTAGATTTGTTCCAGGCGCGACTGAACGATGCGGCCACTGCAGCGGTCAAACAAGCTAGTCCGGTCTTCGTCGCTGCAATCGAGCAAATGAGCGTCAAGGATGCGCTGGCAATTCTGCAGGGCGCCGACAATGCGGCAACGCTGTACTTTCGTCGCAATACCGAGCAGCAGCTGCGCCAGCAGTTCGCGCCGGTTATCCAGCGTGCGACCGAGCAAAACCGGGTGGTCCAGGCTTACAAGTCACTGAATAGCAGTATCCAATTGGTATCGCCGTCCAGTGAATATACCGTTGATATCGATCAATATGTCATGGATCAAGCCCTGGCTGCCTTGTTCGACCGGATTGCGCGGGAAGAAAAATTGATCCGCGAGCAGCCGGTCAAACGGACCACAGAATTGATGCAAAAGGTATTCGGCAAATTCGGTAACAGTTGATAGGTGAAATGATGAATGTAAGAAATCTGGTTTTTTGGGTGCTGCTGATCCTGGCACCGGGTATATCCGCGGCGGATTATCGAGTCGAAACTGTAACCAGTGGCCTCGGTGTGCCCTGGGGCATGACGTTTATCGATGCTGACCGAATCCTGTTCACCGAACGCGGGGGGCGGGCGGGTATCGTCGATACCCGCAGCGGCAAGGTCAGCTACCTGAGTGGAATCCCCGCGGTCAAGGCCGAGGGCCAGGGTGGTTTGCTCGATGTCGCGGTGGAGCCCGGATACACCAGTGGCGGCTGGATATACTTTACCTACAGCAAGGATCAAAGAGGTCGCGGGGTGACCGCGCTGGCGCGGGCACGCTTGCAGGGTCAAGCCCTGCAGGGCTGGCAGGACATCCTGGTCACCCAATCGGCCAGCGGTGGCGGGCGTCATTACGGTAGCCGCATCGCCTTCGATGACCAGGGCTATCTGTATTTCAGCGTGGGTGATCGTGGCGACCGGCCGAATGGGCAGAACCTGCAGACCCATGCCGGCTCCGTGTTGCGCATCAAGCCCGATGGCAGGTTACCTGCAGACAATCCTTTTGTCGGTATGTCTGCCGCGCTGCCGGAGATCTGGAGCTTTGGTCATCGTAACCCACAGGGACTGGCCTGGGATGATCAACACAAGCGCTTATGGTCGATTGAACACGGTCCGCGCGGCGGCGATGAAATCAACCTGGTGGAAAAGGGCAAGAATTACGGTTGGCCGGTGATTTCCTACGGCAAGGAATACTGGGGGCCGTTAGCGGTCGGCGAGGGCACCGAACGTGCGGGGATGGAGCAACCGGTCAAGTATTACGTGCCATCGATCGCACCGGGCAGTCTGCTCGTTTACAGCGGCGAGGCCTTCCCCGAATGGCAGGGCGATCTGTTCAGCGGCGCCCTCAAGCTACGTCACCTGAACCAGGTCAAACTCGATCAAGCGGGCCGGGCGATCGCGGAAGACCGGCTGTTGGAAGATCTCGGTGAGCGAATTCGGGCGCTGGTGCAAGGCCCGCAGGGCTGGATCTACTTTTCCACCGACAGTGGCAAGATCTTCGTGATCAAGCCCTAGTTGCCGGATCACGATATTCCTTGACCCACATCACGGTGACCCCGGCCACCGCCAACGGCATGACAATGAAGTTGATCAGCGGGATACTGGTCAGCACCATGACACTGCCGCCAAAGCCGAGGGCCAGACCACGCCGGGTTTTCAGGACCTGTTTCTGTTGCTTGAAGCTCAGGTCGTGATTACCCATCGGATAATCCATGTATTCCAGCGCCAGCAGCCATGAGCCGAAGAGCACCCACAGCAACGGTGAGATAAGGTTGATCACCGGGATCGCGGTGATCAGCAACAGGCCCAGAGACCACAGCGCGATGTAGCCCAGTTTGCCCAGTTGCGACAGGATACTGTCCTTGATGATGGTCAGCAGGCCGACCCCGGAATTGATATCCTCCCCGGTCAGTTTTTCCTCGATTTTTTCCGCCATGATGGCATTGAACGGCGCGGCCACGATATTGGCAATCGGGGTGAAGGTAAAGAACACGATGACCGTCACCATCAGGGTGATAAACAGCCAGATCAGCCATTCGAGAAAGGCCAGCCACTCCGGCAGGGAAGTCATGACCCACTGCACCATGGGGGATAGTTGTTGATAGCCAAACCAGATCACAAAGCCAAACAACAGGATATTCAGTAACAGCGGCATCACCACGTAACGCCTGATGTCCGGTGACTTGATGATGGAAAAGCCCTGGGCCAGGTATTGGCTGCCGCGGGCGATATCGCGAAGCATAGATAAGTTCTGGGGTTGTTAACAGGCGGCATAGAGTGCCATGTTGCAGTTATGCTGGCAATTGCCATCTGCGTTTGCGCCGAACGCTAGCTGGCAGGCTGCTCGTATGCTTGCAATCCGCGGCATGCGAGCACAGCGCTGCCGTAACTGGCCTGGGTGTGTTGCGCAGGCGCAACCGGGATACCCAGCAGCTGTTGGCGCATCTGGGCCCATTGCGGATTGCCAGCGCCGCCGCCGCTGGTCAGGATCCGACGCGGGGACCTGGCACCGAGTTCAATCAGTCTGGCATAGGCCAGACCTTCGATACGGCTCAGGCCTTCCAGCAGTGCCTGCAGGAATACGACGTCAGATTCCGGCCTGGGCGTGATAACCGGTTGCTTGTGCGGATCATTGAGTGGGAAGCGTTCACCGGTTGCCGGCAACGGATAATAATCCAGGCCGCTGGGGTGCTCGAGGTCGATTCGGGTCGAATAATCCTGCAACTGCAGATCGGTGAAATACTCGCGCAGGATGCCGGCGCCGGCATTGGATGCGCCACCGCAGAGCCAGCGTTGGCCAAGTCGGTGGCTATAGACACCGGTGGCCAGGTCCTGCACCGGCTGGTCATTGAGCAGTTTGACCACCAGGGTAGTGCCAAGCGACGTCACCGCGTCACCCAACTGGTCACAACCGGTGGCGATGAACGCGGCATTGGCATCGGTGCTGCCGGCACAGATCTGACATTCCGGCGCCAGCCCGAACTGGGCCGCAAATGTCGGGTCAATCGTCGCGAAAACCTGACCGGGTTCGAGCACCCGGGGCAGGGCATTGACATCGATGCAGTCGCTGATCCACTCCGGCCATTGCAGATGTTCCACGTCATAACCCAGCTTCAAGGCATTGTGATAATCACTAATGCCCCAGGTACCGGCCAGATAGTTACTCAGGTAATCGGCCTGGCTGAGAATAATGAAATCATCAGCTTGCTGAGAGTGCGCCAGCTGTAAAGCCTTGGCCAGGCCAGAGCTCGGACTCAGGGTGATGTGCTCTGGCTCGGGACAGTGCTCTGCAATGACGGCAAGCGC
>JASJBV010000011.1 GCA_030066335.1 Gammaproteobacteria bacterium | reverse complement strand
GCGGCCAAGGCCTGGTCGATCTGGGAGGGCCGCACCGCGACCCTGCGTCCGGACAATGCGGTATTGAATTATTTTGCCAACCCGCATATCGCGCTCAGCATAGCCCGCATCGAATGCCATTACTTTACCCATAACTGCTTCATGACGGAGAACCAATTGCTGGATCAGGCCGATAAGTTGCAGGATATACCCGGTTTCATCGTGCATGGACGCTATGACGTGATCTGCCCGATCGACCAGGCTTTTGCCCTGCACCAGGCGTGGCCCAACAGTCAATTGAAGGTCATCGCCGATGCCGGGCACGCGGTATCCGAGCCGGGGATCACCCGGGCCCTGATCGAAAGCAGCAATGCGATGCTGAAGCTGTTAGAGCCTGCCAGCCCGAGCTGACCAGCCCCGACAATGATTGCATTATTACAGCGGGTGAAACAGGCCCGAGTCGAGGTCGATCAAAATATCGTGGGCCAGATCGAGCAGGGACTGCTGGTGTTTACCGGGTTTCAGCCAGCAGATGATGAAACCGAGGTGGAGCGACAGCTGGAGCGCATTCTGAATTACCGGCTATTCGCCGATGAGCAGGATCGCATGAACCGCTCATTGCGTGATATCCAGGGCGGTTTGCTGCTGGTGCCACAGTTTACCCTGGCCGCCGACACCACCAAGGGCAGACGACCCAGTTTTACCTCGGCCGCATCGCCTGCGCAGGGTGAACGCCTGTTTGATTTTATCGCCCGGCGCGCGCAATCTGTTCACCCGGTGGTTGCAACCGGGGAATTTGGTGCTGATATGCAGGTCTATATTCAAAACGACGGGCCGGTAACATTCTTATTGCAATAACAACCCGACCGAGGCATATGAACATGCAACAGATATTACGCTTCTTCGTGCTGTCGATGTTAATCATGACCGGCGCTCAGGCCTCAGACCTGGCGCGCGAACAGCGCCTCAAGGACCAGATCATCGACGCCATCTTCGATGGTGAACCGGAAATGCTGACTGCCGATGGGCATGAATTTCTGAGTATTTATACCGAGGCCGATGACGCCAAGGGGGCGGTGGTTATCATGCACGGCCGCGGATTTCACCCGGATTGGGAAGATGCGGTCAACCCATTACGTGTCGGCCTGGTTGACTATGGCTGGAATACGTTATCGATCCAGTTACCGGTGTTGGAAAAAACCGCGAAATATTATGACTATGTGCCGATCTTCGACGAGGCCATTCCGCGCATCGATGCCGCGATCGATTATCTCCAGCAACAGGGCAATGACAAGATCATCATTATTGCCCACAGTTGTGGGGCGCATATGGCAATGCAATATGTGCGTAAACAAGGTGATGCCAGGTTTGATGCTTATGTCGGAATCGGCATGGGCGCAACCGATTACGGTCAACCGATGCTGGAACCCTTTCCGTTGGATCAGATCAAGAAACCCATCCTCGATGTTTACGCTGGTGACGATTTTCCCGCGGTGCAGAGGTTAGCGGGGATCAGGGCCCAGCAGATGGAAGTCGAAGCCAACCCACTGTCGCAGCAGATCAAGATTCCCGAGGCCAATCATTATTTTACCGAAATGGGTGAAGCACTGGTCGAAGCCGTCGGTACCTGGCTGGATCAGCTGTAAGCGGAGATAAATGGCTGAAATTGTTATTTTTTCTGCACAGCTCAAGGATAATCCCGTTATAATCCGCATCCGTATCAATCATAGGGTGTTTTAATTTTACGCCTGCGCGATTATTATCCGCCCAGAATTACCACTCACATTTGAGACATGTCTGAACGTACCGCGACTGTTACACGTAAAACCCAGGAAACCGAGATTACGGTCAAGGTCAATCTTGATGGTACCGGTGTATCCAATTTCACTACCGGGATTCCGTTTCTCGAGCACATGATGGACCAGATCGCCCGCCATGGGCTGATCGATATCGATATTCAGGCCAAGGGCGATCTGCACATCGATGATCACCACACGGTGGAAGATATCGGTATCACCCTGGGTCAGGCGGTTGCCCAGGCGCTGGGGGATAAACAGGGTATCCAGCGCTACGGACACGCCTATGTGCCGCTCGATGAGGCGCTATCGCGAGTGGTCATAGATTTTTCCGGGCGTCCGGATATCGAGTACCGGGTGGAATATCCACGCGGCCGGATCGGCGCCTTCGATGTCGACCTGATCCATGAGTTTTTCCAGGGCTTCGTCAATCATGCCCTGGCCAGCCTGCATATCGACAACCTGGCCGGGAAAAATGCGCATCATATCGCTGAGACTATTTTCAAGGCCTTCGGCCGTGCGATCCGCATGGCGATGACCGCGGATCCGCGCATGAGCGGGATTATCCCTTCGACCAAGGGAAGTCTGTAGCCAAGGTTATATCCTGAAATGCAAACAATTGCGGTTATAGACTATGGCATGGGCAACCTGCGCTCGGTGACCAAGGCGCTGGAGCATGTCATCGACAAAAACCAGAAAGTCATTCTGACCTCATCCCAGCAGCAGGTTGCCGCGGCAGACAAGGTCGTATTCCCGGGCCAGGGGGCGGCACGTGACTGCATGCGCGCCATCGATGAGCATGAATTGCGGGAAACCATTGTTGAAGCCGCACGCAACAAACCTTTTCTCGGCATTTGCATGGGCTTGCAGGTACTGGTGGAGACCAGTGAGGAAAACAATGGTACCGAGTGCCTGGGCCTGTTCCCGGGGGCGGTCAGGTATTTCGGCGACGATATGACGGATGCTGACGGCAACCGCCTGAAGGTACCGCATATGGGTTGGAACCAGGTTGCGCAGACCCGGCCGCATCCGCTATGGCAAGACATCGAAAACCATAGCCGTTTTTATTTCGTCCACAGCTATTACCTGGAAACCGAGAGCCCGCAGCTCGAGGTCGGCCATTGCGAATATGGCAAGGGCTTCACCTGCGCGATCGCCCGCGACAATGTTTTTGCCTTGCAATGCCATCCGGAAAAAAGTGCCGATGCCGGCTTGCAGTTACTCACCAATTTTGTTCAATGGGATGGTTATGATTCTGATACCCGCGATTGATTTGAAACAGGGCCAGTGTGTACGCCTGCGCCAGGGCCGCATGGAAGACAGCACGGTGTTCTCCGATGACCCGGTGGCGATGGCCGGCAAATGGCTGGAGCAGGGCGCCGGGCGTCTGCACGTGGTGGACCTGGATGGCGCCTTCGAAGGCAAGCCGGTCAATGCCGATGTGATCGAGGCGATTTCGGCCGCCTATCCCGACCTGACGATCCAGATCGGCGGCGGGATCCGCACCATGGAAACCGTTGAGGCCTATCTCGAGGCCGGGGTCAACTATGTCATCATCGGTACCCAGGCGGTTAGAAACCCGGAATTCGTGACCGAGTTGTGCGTGGAATTCCCCGGCCAGGTGATCGTCGGCATCGATGCCAAGAATGGCCTGGTCGCGGTGCAGGGCTGGGCCGAATCCTCCGATCATTCCGCTGAACACCTGGCACAGAAATTCGAGGACCAGGGCGTATCGGCCATCGTTTATACCGATATCAGCCGCGATGGCATGATGCAGGGCGTCAATGTCGAGGCCACGCGTCTGCTGGCTGAGGCGGTAGATATCCCGGTCATCGCCTCCGGCGGGGTAACCAATATCGATGACATCAAGCATCTCAACCAGGTCCAGGATGCCGGCATCCAGGGCGTCATTATCGGCCGCGCGCTGTATGAAGGTACGATCGATTTGGCCGAGGCGCGGGCCTATATCGAAGGTCAGTAGACGATGGGATTAGCCAAGCGCATCATTCCCTGTCTCGATGTCGATAACGGGCGGGTGGTCAAAGGGGTCAAGTTTGTCGAGATCCGCGATGCCGGTGATCCGGTGGACAATGCCCGTCGTTACAACGAGGAAGGCGCCGATGAATTGACTTTTCTCGATATCACCGCCAGTTCGGATAACCGCGATACGATGGTCCATGTGGTGGAAGATGTCGCCAGCGAGGTATTCATCCCGCTGACCGTGGGCGGCGGCATCCGCGAGATCGGCGATGTACGCAGGATGCTGAATGCCGGGGCGGACAAGGTTGCGATCAACACCGCGGCGGTGTTCAACCCGGAATTCGTCAAACAGGCGGCCGACCGCTTCGGCTCACAGTGTATCGTGGTCGCGGTCGATGCGAAGAAGGTCAGCCAGCCGGGTGAGACCGAACGTTGGGAGATCTTTACCCACGGCGGGCGTAAACCCACCGGTATCGATGCCCTCGAGTGGGTAATGAGAATGGATGAATATGGTGCCGGCGAAATCCTCCTCACCAGCATGGACCGAGACGGTACCAAGCAGGGTTTTGACCTGGGCCTGACCCGCCATGTCGCTGATTCTGTTAAGATTCCGGTGATCGCTTCGGGTGGGGTCGGGACTCTGGAGCATATGGCCGAGGGCGTCATCGATGGCAAGGCCGATGCGGTACTGGCGGCGAGTATTTTCCATTTCGGTGAATACCGCATCGCCGAGGTCAAGGAATATATGCAATCACGCGGCATCGAGGTGCGGGACTGATGCAACAGGCAGTGGATGCGATCAAATGGGATGAGCAGGGACTGGTGCCGGCCATCGCCCAGGACCAGGACAGCGGTGAAGTGTTGATGGTGGCGTGGATGAACCGCGAGGCATTGGACCTGACCATCGAGAAACAGCAAGCCGTGTATTGGTCGCGTTCGCGCCAGAAGCTATGGTTCAAGGGTGAGGAATCCGGGCATGTGCAACGGGTCGCGGAGATCCGCATCGACTGTGATGCCGATGTGGTGTTGCTGCAGGTACAGCAGGTCGGCGGCATTGCCTGTCACACCGGACGCAAACGTTGTTTTTTCCGGATTTACCGCGACGGCGAGTGGCAGACCGACGAGCCGGTACTGAAAGATCCCCAACAAATATATAACAAATAATTCATATGACTGATGATATACTTAACCGCTTGATGGAAGTGCTGGAACAGCGCAAACAGGCGGCACCGGATGCTTCCTATGTGGCCGGTCTGTATGCGAAGGGGCTGGACAGCATCCTGAAAAAAATCGGTGAGGAAGCGACCGAGACCATCATTGCCGGGAAAGGCTCTGATGACGAACAGATAATTTATGAAACTGCTGACCTGTGGTTTCATTGTATGGTTTTGCTGGCGCACAGGGGACTGTCTGCCGAGCAGGTGTTAACAGAACTGGATCGACGATTCGGCCTGTCCGGGCTTGACGAAAAAGCATCCAGAGAATGATCTTAAGAGGTGATATATGGGATTTGGAGGAATAAGTATTTGGTCGCTGTTGTTGATCCTGGCGATCGTGATTCTTTTATTTGGAACCAAGAAATTACGTAATGTCGGTACCGATCTAGGTGGTGCCATTCGCAGCTTCAAGAAAGCCGTCAAGGATGAAGACAAGGTCAAGGACGAGTCAGCCAAGGGAGCCAATGTGATCGAAGGCAAGGCTACCGAAGAAAAGGATAAGGTCTAACCCCGCGCATCCGGCGTTATCATGTTTGATATCGGCTTCGCCGAGATGCTGATTATCGGCATCGTGGCATTACTCGTGATAGGACCCGAACGTCTGCCTGGCGTGGCGCGCAAGGCAGGGGTTTATTTTGCGCGCCTGCGGCGTTTTGTCACCAATGTGCGCGCCGATGTCGAACGTGAATTCCGTACCGATGAATTACAACGCATGCTGCAACAACAGCAGGATGAGTTGCAGTCACTCAAGGAAGTAGTCAACGAGACCCGTAAAGATGCTGACCTGGAATCCATCGAGGCCGCGGTAATGGAAGCTGCCGCCGAGGCCAGCAAGGATGAAGCAGACAAGCCCGCCGAGAAATTACCCCCCAGCACTGAAAAGCCCGATCCATAATGGCTGAACCCGAAGCGCAAGAAGAAGAACAGATGGAAAAGTCATCGATGGGACTGATGTCTCATCTGATTGAGTTGCGCGATCGCCTGTTACGTATTGTGCTGGCGGTGTTGTTGATTTTCATGTGCCTGTTTTACTGGGCCAATGACATCTACACCTACCTGGCAGAACCGCTGACCAGGCACCTGCCGGAAGGCTCGCAGATGATTGCGATCGATGTCGCCTCGCCGTTTCTGACCCCATTCAAACTGGTGTTGATGTTATCGGTTTTTCTCGCCATGCCTTACATCCTGTACCAGGTCTGGTCATTCGTTGCCCCCGGGCTGTACAAACATGAAAAACGCCTGGCCGGCCCGCTGCTGGCCTCCAGCATCATCCTGTTCTATTGCGGTATGGCGTTCGCGTATTACGTCGTATTTCCGTTGGTGTTTGGATTCTTTACCTCGATCGGGCCGGAGATGGTCAGTATCTCGACCGATATCGGGCGCTACCTGGATTTTGTCATCGCCCTGTTCTTCGGCTTCGGTCTCGCCTTCGAGGTGCCGATCGCCACCATCATCCTGGTTGCGATGGGCATCACCACCCCGGCCAAGCTGTCGCAGAAACGGCCCTATGTCATCGTTGGCGCCTTCATCATCGGTATGTTACTGACCCCGCCCGACGTCATCTCCCAGGTATTGCTGGCGCTGCCGATGTGGATCCTGTTCGAAGCCGGGGTGCTGACCTCGGCCTACCTGTTTGCCGATCGCCTGAAACAGCAGGCGGAAGAAGAGGCCGCGGCTGCGGCGGAGGAAAATTCGATCTATGGCGATGACTATGAAGTGGTTGATGATCCCGCCAACGACGACGCCAACGACAGCGGGCATGGGGAATACGAGCCGCTGAGTGAGGAGGAGATGGAAGCGGAGATGGATCGGATCGAGGAAGCCGAGGCCTGGGAAGAGGAAGATAATTACGACGAGGAAGATCAAGTTGAGTCAGCGCCAGACGAGGCAACGAATAAAGATCTGCCAGATCCTGACAAACCCAACAGCCTGATGTCCAGTACCGAGGATAATCCCGAGGACGACCGCGGTCCGTAAACCCTAGCAAGGCCTGCAAAAAACTTCATTTTTGCGCGGCCGGGTCGATAACCGGGTAAATTGATTCAGGTTAGCGACGATGAGACTTCCCTTGTTCTGTTTATTGCTGCTAATGGCGTCACCAGGCCATGCTGCACAACTGTTCGGCATCAGTCTGCAAGATGCCACCCGTGATCAACTGCGTAGCGCGGTCAAGAACAGCGGTGTTGAGCTGATCAGGGAGGGCGGTGACCAGGCCTTTTTCGATATCTACGACAGCAAGAACCTGTTACCCGGCTCGGTTCACCTGTACCTGGGCTTTGTCAAACAGGACCAGTCATTCGCGTTTGCCGAATATGCCTTCAACGGCCTGCGCCAACCGCAGTTGTTGCAGAGGCTGAGTGCCAAGTATGGCCAACCGCAACTCAAACAGGGAAAATATCTGTCCGATCAATCACATGTCTGGCAATCGGGTCAGATTAGCATATCGCTGTCCTACGACTGGCAAAACTACCAGACTCGCCTGACCTATTCCCGTCCGGACAAGCTTGAACTTTTACGCCAGGAGCAGGCTGAATATCGTCGGCAACTCGCCCTGCAGGGTGACGATTTTCTGGAACAGGCCTATTAAATATCCCTCGCTTTAAGCCGTTTGTCGGTTTTTTCGCCGTTGAATCGGCAATATTTCACCATTTTCTATGGCTGGAGCCGCCGATTTGCTAATATTTATATTGTTATCAAGCAATTACGATCGGTATGGATATTTCCAGCTACGCCAACAACGCCTACAACGGCCTGCAAATCCAGCAACAGCGTCTGGATCAGAATGTGGCCAAGGTCGCCAGTGCTGAAGCGGCCAGTGGCCGTGACACCAGTACCCAGGACCGTGCCCTGGTGGAGCAGGCAGAGATCGTTACCAGCATGCAGGCCAACGCACGTTCACTGGAAGCGGCCAGCGAGCGTATCGGCACTTTACTCGACATCAAGGTCTAGTCAGCTACTTCTCCCCCAGTGTTTTGGCGCTAATCGCTGCCGGTCAATCGATCGAATCCTGACGCATCTTCATTTTTATTCCCCATCTGGCTAAAGCTTTGGCTGTTGTGGACGATATTAACTGGACCGATTACGCAAATAAGATGGTGTATTAATCCATGTCCAGGTTACTGATCAAACATCGTATATGGATCGGATTTGCTTTCGTATTGGTGGTGTTGCTAACCAATGCGGTCATTTCCTTTTCCCAGATGAGCGGCACCCAGTCCACAGTCAGTGAAATGATTGAGGAAACCCAGCCGACTGTCCTGACCCTGCTTAAATTCAAGGGCTATCTGGCCAAAGCCTCTGCATCCCTGTCCAACTACCTGTTGACCAAGAACGATAAGCAAAGACAGGAATTTCAAAATACCGTTTACCTGGCCGGTGAGGAACTGACCGTACTCGAGGCGATGGCAGAGGCCAGTAGCGACGAGGAATTCAAGCAGTCGATCGCTTTCCTCCGGATTGGCTTGCAGGACTACCAGGGCTATGAAAGCCAGATGCTGAACCTGGCCAAGGACCGCTTCGCCAACGAGACCGCTTTATTCTATGCCGCGGAGAATATCAATCCTCTGGCGAATCAAATTCTGGGTGACCTGAGCACGATGATCACATCAGAGCAGGAAGAGGAATTGGCCGAGGAGCGCCGGGAGTGGACCGTCCTGGTCCAGGAGTTGCGTTACAACTTTCAGAAAATGATGTCCACTGTACGCATCTACCTGTCGCAACCACAAGCCAACAATCGTGAAAACTTGCAGGTTACGCTTGAGGTTGTAAATGATCTGGTCCGCAAAATGGATGAATACGCTGATCTCTATACCTTCGAACAGGAAGAGGCGGTCGAAAATATTCAACAGACCCTGCAGCAGTATATCGCCAACCTGCAGATCATGATTGAAAAAAATGAGGGCAATCAACGGCGCATGGACGTCTATCTGCTGGACCAGGAAATCTTGCCGCTGATGGCTACTATCGAGGACCAGGTTGATGAACTGGTCTGGCTCAAGAGCCAGGGTATGGAGAACAGCAGCCTGCAGTTGCTGGAAAGTCTGGATACGGCCTTGATCATTCAGTTGATATTAGCCTCGGTTGCCCTTGTGCTTGGCATCCTGGTCGCGTTTATTATCAGCAAGATGGTGACCGTGCCGTTGGGCCAAACCGTGGCTGCATTGGAGGATGTGGCCGAGGGTGAAGGTGACCTGACCCGGCGTCTGCAGGTCAAGTCCAGGGACGAACTCGGCACCCTGGCCGGAGCTTTCAATCAGTTTTCCATCAAGTTGCAGAAGTTGATCCAGGATGTTTCCGCTTGCAGCCAGCAGTTGATGCAATCTGCGCAACAGATGAGCGAGGTTGTCGCCAGTACCGAAACCGACATCAACACCCAGAATCAGCAAATCGATCAGATATCCTCGGCGATTGAGGGGATGACCCAACAGGTGCAGGATGTGGCCAATCACACCGCGCAGGCCGCCGAACTGGCCGAGCAAACCAACAAGAATGCACTCGAGGGCAAGCAGATCGTCAACCAGTCACTGCAGTCGAGCAGCGAGCTGTCGACCGATGTTGATCAGGCATCGACGGTGATTAACGAGCTGGAAACCGATGTCGAGGCGATCAGCGGCATCGTCGAGGTCATTCGCGGCATCGCCGAGCAGACCAACCTGCTGGCATTGAATGCGGCCATCGAGGCGGCCCGGGCCGGTGAGCAGGGCCGTGGATTTGCCGTGGTTGCGGATGAGGTCAGGACCCTGGCCTCACGTACCCAGGAGTCTACCGAGCAAATCCAGCAGATGATCCAGCGGCTACAGGATGGATCGATGCAGGCAGTTCAGGTCATGACCAACGGCAAGCAAAAAGCGGTACAGGGTCTGGAACATGCGCGCCAGGCCGGGGAGTCACTGCAGAGAATCAGTACCGCGGTCGAGGGCATGCTCAGCATGAATCGTGAGATCGCCAACTCGGCCGATCAGCAGGGGCAAACCGCCAACCAGGTCAGCCAGACCGTGATTGCGGTCAACGAATTGTCCGCGCAAACTGCCAGCAGTTCGGCGACGATGGCCAATGCCAGTCGCCAGGTCAACGAATTATCTGTACAATTACAGTCTCTGATGAGCCAGTTCAAGGTCTAGCCAGGCCCTGATGGATTCGGCGTATCGCTAATCCGCATGTTGCGCTGGTTTCATATGGCGTTAACCAAACGTCATTATCATACAAGCATATAAATGTATTGCTCAGTCCGTGCGCTGGCGCTTTGTTGTATAATGCGCCGTGTTTTTTTGTGTTTTATTAATTGAATTAGGAATATAAATGCCCGAAGCGAGATCCGTCCCGCGCCGGCCATCGCTGTTAATTATCCTCGATGGTTTTGGTTTGAATCCCAGCAAGGTCAACAATGCTGTCGTAGAAGCCGACACCCCAAACCTGGATCGCTATTTTTCATCTTACCCGCATACCGCCCTTGAGGCCTCCGGGGCCGGCGTTGGTTTGCCGATTGGGCAAATGGGTAATTCAGAGGTCGGGCATATGACCATCGGCTGTGGCTCTATCGTCAAGCAGGACCTGGTGCGAATAGATGATGCGATTGCGAACGGCAGTTATTTCACCAATCCGGCTTTTTTGTCGGCGATCAAGCAGGCACGGGCCAAGGAGCGTCCGCTGCATTTGATCGGCCTGGTGTCTGATGGTGGCGTGCATAGCCACATCAATCATTTGCTGGCATTGGTCCGCCTGTGTTCCGAACACCATGTCCAGGCCCAACTGCATGTCATCACCGACGGTCGGGATACCCCACCCAAGTCGGCGCTGAATTACATTCCCGACCTCGAGCTCGCATTGTCCGAATATGGCGGCACCATCGGCACCATCTCCGGCCGCTATTTTGCGATGGACCGTGACCGCCGCTGGTCGAGAACCGAGGTGGCCTGGAAAGCGCTGGTCAAGGGTGAGGGCAACCAGGCCAAGAACATCACCCTGGCGATCCAGGACGCCTATGACGGCGGTGAAACCGATGAATTCATCACCCCCACGGTGCTGCCGGAATTCATCCCGATGCAGAAAGATGACGAACTGATCTTCTTCAACTTCCGCAATGACCGCTCGCGCCAGATGACCGCGGCCCTGAGCCACTCCGAGTTTGATTGCTTCGAGCGCGGTGAATTTGAACCGATTACCGTCACCTGCATGACCCAGTATGATCCGGAATTCCTGTCACCGATCGCGTTCCCACCAGAACGGCCCAAGGTCACGATGGGCAGTATCCTGAGCCAGGCCGGCTATCGTCAGTTTCATTGTGCTGAGACCGAAAAATATCCCCATGTCACCTTTTTCTTCAATGGCGGGCGCGAACATCGTTATCCGGGGGAAGAGCGAGTCATGGTCAAGTCACCGGATATCGCTACCTATGACCTGCAGCCGGAGATGAGTGCCGAGGGCGTGGCCGACGAGATGATCAAGGCGCTGCGTTCCAAGCACTACGGTTTTCTCGTCGTCAATTTCGCCAACGGCGACATGGTCGGCCATACCGCGGTCCGCGAATCGGTGCTGAAGGCGGTGGAAACCCTGGATAAGGAAGTGGGCAGGGTGCTTGATGTCGCGGTCGAGGAGGATTACTCGGTATTGCTGACCGCGGATCACGGCAATTGTGATGAAATGGTCGACCCGGTCACCGGTGAACCCCACACCCAGCACACCATTTATCCGGTACCCTGCATGGTCATAGATAAAGTGCCGTGGACCCTGGCTACCGGCGCCAACCTGTCGGCGATCGCGCCGACTTTACTGCAGATGATGGGCATCGATCAGCCCGAGGAAATGACCGGAAAGTCATTATTATTGGAAGAGTGCTCGTAAATGCATTATAAATAGGGGATAAGGTTTTTTGTGAACTTTGTCACTAATCCAATGCAGGTTCAAAAATGAGCAGCTTGATCAATAATAACCAAACGGTCGCCACGTCAAATATCATCGACACCCTGAACAAAACCAAGCTGTTTGAAGGCCTGGAACGGGAAGATCTGGAGCAATTGGCCAGCCAGGTGGTAACCCAGCATTATCCCAAGAATACGATGGTCGTCAGCCAGGGCGACGAGAGCGATTCGCTATATGTCATCATGGAAGGCAAGGTGGATGTTTTCCTGCAAAATGACAAGGGCAAGGAAATCATCATCAATACCCTGACCGAGAACGAGAGCTTTGGTGAACTGGCACCGCTCGGCGGCATTCCGCGCCAGGCCAGCATCATCACGGTCACCGATTCGCTGCTGATGGTCATCTCGCGCCAGTTGTTCATGGACACCTTGCTGCACAAACCTTCCATCAGTATGTGCATTATCGAGCGCCTGATCTTCCTGATCCAGGAACTGACCGAGGAAGTCAGCAGCCTGGCCCTGGACGATGTATATAACCGGGTGGTGCGGATCCTGTATAAGCATGCCGAGGAAGTCGGCGACAAGCTGGTGACGGAAAAACTGACCCAACAGGATATAGCATTGCGGGTAGGAGCCACCCGGGAAATGGTGCACCGGATCCTGAAAGAATTGAAAACCGGCGGCTACATCTCGATCCAGGGTAAACACATCACGATCGAGAAAAAACTGCCACCGGGCTGGTAACCCGCGACACCGATTGCCGAAGCCGACAGTATTGTCGGCTTTTTCATATCTGCCGCCGGCCGCGCGGTCCTGGCCGGTTATCCGGGCAGCGATCATGCAGGCTGGAGTGCAGGCGGAATAGTGCTAAAATAGCGGCGATTTTTTAATTGCAGAGGTTGTTAGACTAGTGGCAGGTCATAGCAAATGGGCCAATATCCAGCATCGGAAAAAGGCCCAGGATGCCAAACGTGGCAAATTATTCACCCGCCTGATCCGTGAGGTCATGATCGCGGCCAAGGCCGGCGGCTCGGACCTCAATAATAATCCCAGCCTACGCGGGGCGGTGGACAAGGCCAAGGCCCAGTCGGTGCCGAAGGATGTCATCGATCGCGCGATCAAGCGCGGCGCCGGCGAACTCGATGGCTCGGATTATGAGGAAATCCGCTATGAAGGTTATGGTCCGTCCGGGGTCGCGATCATCGTCGACTGCCTGACCGACAACCGCAATCGTACCGTGGGCGAGGTGCGGCATGCCTTCACCAAGGCCGGGGGCAACCTGGGCCAGGGTGGTTCGGTGGCATTCATGTTCAGCAGTCTCGGGGTGCTGACCTATGCCCCGGGTAGCGATGAAGATGCGATCATGGAAGCCGCGCTGGATGCCGGTGCCGACGATGTGGTGACCGAGGATGATGGCCTGATCGAGGTGCTGACCGCGCCGGAAGATTACATCAAGGTCAAGGAAGCGATGACTGCTGCCGGTCTCGAGCCGGTGGATGCGGAATTGACCATGCGGGCGAGTAATAACAGTGAGCTTAATATCGAGGACGGCGAGAAGGTGATGCGCCTGATCGATACCCTGGAAGAACTGGACGATGTGCAGGAAGTGTTCTCCAATGCCGATTTTCCGGATGAATTAATGCAATGACAACCGATCTGGCCACGAGTCCCTGACATGATTATCCTTGGCATCGATCCCGGCTCCCGCTATACCGGTTACGGATTCATCAGGAATCAGGCTAACCGCATGCAATACGTCGCCAGCGGCTACATCAAGGTGGCGGGAGACGAACTGCCGCAAAAACTGGGTAATATTTTCAATCGTCTCAGTGAATTGATTCAACAATACCAACCACAACAAATGGGGATAGAGAGCGTATTCATGCATAAGAACGCTGATTCGGCCTTGAAGTTGGGTCAGGCGCGTGGCGCGGCGATCTGTGCCGCTCACCAGCACGCCGTCAAGGTCTATGAATATGCACCGCGTGAAATCAAGCTGGCGATCGTCGGCAATGGGGGAGCGCAAAAGGAACAGGTCATGCACATGGTCACCCGCCTGTTAGCGCTGGACTCGAACCTGCAGGCGGATGAGGCGGATGCCCTGGCTATCGCCATCTGCCATGCCCAGCATCAACAGATGGAAACCAGGACCGGACTGCCCGCCAGTGCATTCAACCGCAAGAGGTCTGCCCGTCGATGATCGGACGCCTGAGCGGAACCCTCGTCATCAAGAAAGCCCCCCAGATCCTGATCGATTGCAACGGCGTCGGTTACGAGGTCGATGTATCCATGTCGACCTTCTACCAGCTACCTGAAGAGGGCAACAAGGTGGCTATTTGGACCCATTTACTGATCAAGGACGACCAGCATGCCCTGGTCGGTTTCCATACCGATCAGGAACGCCAGTTATTCCGTCAATTGATCAAGGTCAACGGGGTCGGGCCGAAGATGGCGCTGACCATCCTGTCCGGTATCTCGGAGGCCGATTTCATTGTCTGCGTGCAATCCGGTGACGTCGCCACCCTGACCCGTTTACCCGGGGTGGGGAAAAAAACCGCCGAGCGCCTGATCGTCGAGATGAAGGACAAGGTCAGTGGCTTCGACGCCGCGGTCGATAGCCAGACCCCCGGTTTGACGCCTGCGAGCCATCGCGGATCGGCGGTCGAGGAAGCGGTTGAAGCGCTGCTCGCGCTGGGTTACCGTCCAACCGATGCCAGCAAGATGATCACCAGGGCAGCAGAAGCGGGGTCTGAGAATACCGCGGAGAGCCTGATCAAGCAGGCGTTACAAAATGCGATCAGCTAAGCAGGGCGGGTGAATGGAAGAGAAACGTTTAATCGATGCCGGTGCGGAAAGCGAGGAAACAGTCTTTGAGCGCGCATTACGCCCGAAGCTGCTGGCTGAATATGTCGGCCAGCCCCAGGTCAGCGAGCAGATGGAAATATTCATCTCGGCCGCGCGCGGGCGCCAGGAGGCGCTGGACCATGTACTGATTTTCGGTCCGCCCGGGCTCGGCAAGACCACTCTGTCCCATATCATTGCCCACGAAATGCAGGTCAGCCTGCGCCAGACCTCGGGGCCGGTGCTGGAAAAACCGGGTGACCTGGCGGCATTGCTGACCAACCTGGAACCCAACGACGTGTTGTTCATCGATGAGATCCATCGCCTGAGCCCGGTGGTCGAAGAGATCCTGTATCCGGCGATGGAGGATTACCAGCTGGATATCATGATCGGCGAGGGGCCGGCCGCGCGTTCGATCAAACTGGACCTGCCGCCGTTTACCCTGGTCGGTGCCACCACCCGCGCCGGTTTGCTGACCTCACCGTTACGCGATCGCTTCGGTATCGTGCAACGCCTGGAGTTCTACAACATCGAGGATTTATCCCGCATCGTCCAGCGTTCCGCTGACCTGTTGCATATCCAGGTCGACGATGCCGGCGCGCGCGAGATTGCCACGCGTTCACGCGGCACCCCGAGGATCGCCAATCGCCTGTTGCGCCGGTCGCGCGATTTTGCCGAGGTCAAGGCGGACGGGGTCATCACCAGCACGGTGGCAGCAGATGCGCTGAACCTGCTCAAGGTCGACCAGTGCGGACTCGATCACATGGACCGCCGCCTGATCATGTCGATGATCGAGAAATTCGATGGCGGTCCGGTCGGGGTCGAGAGCCTGTCGGCCGCGATCGGTGAGGAACGCGGTACCATCGAGGATGTTATCGAACCGTTCCTGATCCAGCAGGGCTTCATGATGCGCACCCCGCGTGGCCGTATCGCCACCGCCCAGGCCTATCGCCATTTCGGTTTCGATCCGGCCCCGGATTCCACCACCGGTGAATTGTTCTGATGCCCGTGCATAGTTTGCCGTGTCGGGTGTACTTCGAGGACACCGACGCCGGTGGCGTGGTGTATTACGCCAATTACCTGAAATTCTATGAACGGGCGCGGACCGAATTTTTGCGTGAACTGGGGTTTGAACAGGATGTCTTACTGCAACAGAATATCGTGTTCGTGGTCAGGCAGGTCACGGTGGATTACATCCAGTCCGCCGCCTTCAATGCAATGCTCAGGGTCGATACCACGATCGAACAATTGAAAAAAGCCAGCCTCGTATTTCAACAGCAGATCGTCAAGCTGGATTCGGAGCGGGAAACCCTGGTCAACAAGGCCCTGGTCAAGGTTGCCTGCGTCAGTGCCGATGGGTTCAAACCGACCGCGATACCCAAAGATATCTATACCAAGTTAGGGTGACAGGCCCTGGGATTCGATAACAATGAATGAAATGTCTTTTGTCCACCTGGTGGCCAATGCCAGTCTACCGGTACAGCTCGTGATGCTGATCCTGTTGTTGGCCTCGGTCGTCTCCTGGGCCATCATCTATATCAAGTGGGGCTTCCTCAAACAGAATCGGCAGGAGGCCAAGACCTTCGAAGGTCGCTTCTGGTCGGGGATCAACCTGAGCGACCTGTTCAGCCAGATGTCGACCCGCCAGGACAAGCGCTTCGGCATGGAGGCGATTTTTGAAAACGGCTTTCGGGAATTCGCCCGCGCGCGCAAGGCGGAACTGGCGACGGCCGACGTGATCAATGCCTCCAATCGCTCGATGCGGGTATCGATGTCGCGCGAGGTCGATCAACTGGAAACCCATTTGTCGTTCCTGGCCACGGTGGGTTCGGTAAGCCCTTATATCGGCCTGTTCGGCACCGTGTGGGGGATCATGGATTCGTTCCGCGCCCTGGCCGGAGTGCAGCAGGCGACCCTGGCGATGGTCGCCCCGGGCATTTCCGAGGCCTTGATCGCGACCGCAATGGGTCTGCTGGCGGCGATTCCGGCGGTTATCGCCTATAACAATTTCGCCAACGAAATCGACCACCTGGTCAGTCGTTATGAAAACTTCGTCGAGGAATTTACCGGCATTTTGCAGCGCCAGGCCCAGGCTGAATGATCAGCATCCACATCGACTAACCGAAGCTCACTATCATGCCCCAGACCGTCAGAAAGCGTCGCGCCATGTCCGAGATCAATGTTGTGCCATACATCGATGTGATGCTGGTGCTGTTGATCATCTTCATGGTCACCGCACCCTTGTTGAAGCAGGGGGTCGATGTCGACCTGCCGCAGGCACCGGCCGAAGCACTGGATGTCGACAGTCCGGAACCAATCGTCATCAGTGTCGACCAGGGCGGCCTTTACTACCTGAATGTAGCCTCCGCGCCGGATGACCCGATCGAGGCCGAGCCACTGATCAGCGCGATTCGTGCCGCCTTGGCCAAGCAGAAGACGCGGCCGGTGATGGTGCGTGGCGATAAGAACGGCCCTTATCAGAACGTGGTCAGTCTGCTGGTGTTGCTGCAGCAGGCGGATATCGAATCGGTTGGCCTGGTCACCGAGCCCGGAGAGGATCAACCGTGATCGAAACCCTGCTCCGCTATCCGCGGGCATTTATCTTCTCACTAGTATTGCATGTGGTTGTGATCGGCCTGACCCTGCTTGAATTCAGTGATCGATCGGTAACCCCGGTGGTGACGAAAAAAGGCCCGCAGGACCAGACCATCCAGGCCGAGGTCATCGACCAGAAAAAACTCGAGCAACGTGAACAGAAGATCAAGCAACAGCAGGAAGCGAAGCGCAAACAGGAACTGGAAAAAAAGCGCCTGGAGCAGGCAGCGAAAAAACGCGCACAGGAACTGAAAAAGAAAAAAGAACAGGAAGCTAAACGCAAGGCGGAGGCACGCAAGAAAGCCGAGGCGGAAAAAAAGCGTAAGGCCGAGGCCGCGAGGAAAAAAGCTGAAGCGGAAAAGCAGCGCAAGGCCGAAGCGGCCCGGAAGAAAGCCGAGGCCGAGCAGAAGCGCAAGGCCGAGGAGGCCAAGCTGAAGGCCGAGGCGGAACAGAAACGCAAGGCCGAGGAGGCAAGAATCAAGGCCGAGGCGGAACGCAAGCGCAAAGAGGAGGAACCCCGACGCAAGGCCGAGGAAGAAGCAAGGTTAGCGGCCGAGGCTGAACAACGACGCAAGGAGGCGGAACTTAAAGCGCGGTTGGCTGCCGAAGAGAGACAACGCGAGCTGGATAATATGCGGCAAAGATACTACAGTCTGATCCGCGAGAAGATCTCGCGTAACTGGCGTCAACCGGTCAATGCCGGCAACATGCCGGAGTGTGAAGTCAGGGTGGTACAGGGACCGGGTGGGGTGATGCTGGACGTCATATTAGGACAGTGCCCCGGTACCCGCGAATATCGCTTATCGGTGGAAGCGGCCGTGTTAAAATCCGACCCATTACCGCAACCGGAAGATCCGGAATTATTTGAACGTGATCTACGTATACTGTTTAAACCATAGAACCAATCTCGTTATGAAGCTAGCATCGATAAAAGCCCTGCTGTTGTTCGCGCTGTTGGGTGTCAGCATACCTGCCAAGGCGGTGATCACGATTGAAATAACCGAGGGTGCGGAGGGCGCGATCCCGGTCGCGGTGGTGCCTTTCGATAGCTCAAAATTACCCATCAAGCTGAAAGCCGATGTCGCCGAGATCGTCAGCAATAATCTCAATCGCAGCGGTGTGTTCGAGGTGCTGGACCAGGCCCAATACCCCGCCCGACCCCATTACAGCAAGCAGGTTAGTTATCCGCAGTGGCGGGCCAGGGGCATGGAGTTTATCGTCATCGGCCGCATCCTGAACAAGAACGATGGCCAGCTCGATGTGCAATTCCAGTTGCTGGATGTGCTCAAGCAAAAACAGTTGCTGGGTTACAGTTTCCCGGTCCGCTTACGCAATCTGCGCTCCACCGCACATGAAATCAGTGACCTTATCTATGAAAAGATTACCGGTGTGCGTGGCGCGTTCAATACCCGCATTGCCTTTATTAGCGCCCAGCAAAACCAGTCACGCAAGTATGTGTTACAGGTCGCCGATACCGATGGCTTCAACCCGCAAACGGTATTGGAATCGGATGAACCGCTGATGTCGCCTAGCTGGTCTCCCGACGGTCAGTCCCTGGCCTATGTGTCATTCGAAAACAAGCGCCCGGAGATTTTCATTCAACATCTATCGACGGCCAAACGCAGCAAGATCAGCGGCTTCAAGGGGATCAATGGTGCGCCCAACTGGTCACCCGATGGCAAGCGCCTGGCGCTGGTGTTATCCAAGGACCGCAGTCCGGATATCTACACCATGGAAGTAGCGACCAAACGACTGACCCGTTTGACCCGGCATCGGGCGATCGATACCGAACCGGTATGGACCCCGGACGGCAACTCGATCATCTTTACCTCCGATCGTAGTGGTGGACCGCAGTTGTATGAAATATCCATCAGCGGTGGGCAGCCGAAAAGGCTGACTTTCGAGGGCAGCTACAACTCCGCCGCCGATTTATCTCCCGATGGCAAAAACATCGTCATGGTTTACGGCGATCGCGGACGTTACCAGATTGCCCAGCTGCAACGTGAATCGGGCAACCTGATCACCTTGACGGATAATACCCTGGACGAATCACCGTCTTTTTCCCCCAATGGACGCATGGTGCTGTATGCTTCGACCCAGGGTAACAAGGGTGTGTTATACATGGTTTCACTCGATGGACGCAGCAAATACAAACTATCTGACCAGGCCGGTGATATTCGCGAACCAGTCTGGGGACCATACAAGAAACTCAGGTAATAAACCTATTGAACTCAGGAGAAAACTAACATGAACAAATTAATTGGTGTAATTGCGATCAGCGCGTTATTCGTGACGGGTTGTGCGACCCAGGATGATGCCTTCGATGCGCAGACCGAACAGGATGCAGCAGCCGCTGCGCAACAGGCCGATACGGCCCAACAGCAGGCACAACCGATTGTCGGTTCGGATACCGAGGCCAGCGCGCTGACGGATGATGTGCTGACTGCCCAGGAATTGCTCGAAGAAGCGGATTCGCCGCTGGCCTCGCGCGTGATCTATTTTGCCTATGACAGTGCCAAGATCGATGATGATTCGCTGGGCCTGCTCGAAGCGCATGGCAACTTTGTCGCCGGCAATGGCAATGTCAGCGTTCGTCTGGAGGGACATGCCGACGAACGTGGCTCGCGCGAGTACAATATCGGCCTGGGTGATCGCCGTGCGCAGTCGGTGCGTCGGATCCTGTTGTTCCAGGGCGCGTCCAGCGATCAGATCGATACGATCAGCTACGGCGAGGAACAACCCGCGATGCTCGGTCATGACGAATCGTCCTGGTCAAAAAATCGCCGGGTCGAGCTGATTTACCAGGTCAACTAGGCCGGCAAACGCGGTCCCAACAATAAGGTATGGCTATGAACAGCAAAGCATCTTTATCCATTCGACTCGTTATCATCGGTGGCCTGTTGCTGGCCGGTTCCCAGGCCTGGGCACAGACCAAGAACAACCAGCAGCTGACCAATGACGTCAATGCCATGCAGCAAAGCCTGGACAGCATCCAACAGGATATGCAACAGCTGCGTCGCCTGTTGGAGAATCGAGCGATGCTGGAGTTGTTCCAGCGTATGGATGAACTGGCCGATGAGGTCAGCGGCCTGCGCGGTATGCTCGAAGAGCAGACCAATGACCTGGCTGGATTGAAAAAACGCCAGCGCGAACTGTACCTGGATATCGACCGTCGTCTGCGTGAACTGGAGATCACCGCGGGAGCGGCTGCCGCGGCAGCACCTGCCGCACCGACTCCAGCGCCGCCTGCACCTGCGGTCAGTACCCCGCCTCCCGCTGCGGTGCTACCGGCAGTCCCGGCGGTAGCACCACCCGCAGTACCGGCCGCGTCACCACAGGTAGCCAAACCGGCGACGATCAGTAAACCCAGCAAGCCGGGAGTTACCGTCAGCGAGGAGCGTGCCGCTTATCAAAAAGCCTTCGACATGCTCAAGGAAGGTCGTTACAAGATGGCCAATGCGTCATTCAAGGAATTTCTCGGCCGTTTCCCGCAAAGCAGTTACGCCGGCAACGCGCAGTACTGGCTGGGTGAATCCAATTATGTATCGCGACAGTTCGAACAGGCGATCAGGGAATTCCAGGCAGTGCTGGATAACTATCCCGGCAGCAACAAGGTGCCGGATGCGATGCTGAAACTGGGTTATACCCACTACGAACTGCGTCAATTCGATGCGGCTAAATCCACCCTCAACGAATTACGTAACAACTATCCGAATACTTCTGCCTCGAGGCTGGCTTCCAAGCGCCTGGAACGCATGAGTCGAGAGGGTCTGTAGGCCTTGCCTGGCTGATTGAACCCCCACTGTCGGTTTGGTCGCTGATTATTGATCGGGCCTGTATGCCTCGCAGCAGATTTGTGTTTTGGCAGGCCTTGCCCCTGCTCGGGTTGCTGGCTGCCTGTGACGTCGGTCCGCCGCCGGATCAGCCATTATCCCTGCTCGATGCCGCAGAGCAGGGTGATTTACAGTCCATGGATGATTTCCTGCAGGGCCGGCAACTGCTCAATATGCGCGATGCCTGTCGCTGGAAACCCCTGATGAAAGCCGCGCTCAATGGGCATTACCCCGCGGTCAAGAAACTGCTGGATAAAGGTGCCGAGGTCGACCTGGTTGACAAGGGCGGCTATACCGCAATGATGCTGGCGGCATCTAATAACTTCGCCGATGTCGTCGAATTGTTGCTGGAAAATGGTGCCGAAGTGGATCATGTCGAGCAAACCCATGGCTGGAGCGCGCTGATCTGGTCGGCCAAGCGCGGTCATGTCGAGACCGTCGAGGTCTTGCTGCAACATGAAGCGGATCGCAGTATCCGTGACGATAAGCAGATGTCGGCCCTGCAGTATGCCGAACAAAACGGATTCGATGGAATAGTCAGACTGCTCACTGCGTCTTGATATGAATCAAAGATTCAATCCGTTATCATAGGCGGATAATAATTCGAGGGGGAGTATTGGCATGACGTTCGAATCCTTTGTGGAAGCCCATACCTATCTGCTGTGGGCATCATTTATCCTGGCTTTTATCCTCGGTGCGGTGGTCAACAAAACCAACTTCTGCACCATGGGCGCGGTCTCCGATCTGGTCAACATGGGCGATTATTCGCGCTTCCGGGCCTGGTTACTGGCGATTGCTGTGGCCATGCTGGGGGTTATTATCTTCGAGTCAGCCGGCCTGATGTCGGTGGATTCCGCCTTCCCGCCCTATCGTGCCAGTCAGATCATCTGGATTGAGAATATCCTCGGCGGCCTGTTGTTCGGTATCGGCATGACCCTGGCCAGTGGTTGCGGCAATAAGACCCTGATCCGGATCGGTGCCGGCAACCTGAAATCCATTCTGGTGTTCATCGTCATCGGTATCGTGGCGTTTTACATGATCAATCCCTTCCCCGATTCGGACCAGACCCTTTACAGCGTGTTGTTCTACAACTGGGTCAGCCCACTGGCGATCGATATCGACAGCATGTCAGACCTGGGTTCACTGGTTAATGCGGAAGCAGCGGTCACTATGCGCCTGATCATCGGCCTGGTGATCGCGGCGCTGCTGCTGTTTTATATCTTCAAATCTGCGGATTTCCGTAGCGGTTTCGATAATATCCTCGCCGGTATCGTGGTCGGCCTGGTGATTCTGGCGGCCTGGTATATCAGCGCCAATATCAGCATCGATGCCGATGGCGAGGCCTACGACCTCAGCGGGTATTACGAGGAATGGGATATGTTGTCGGATGACGAGGAGGGGAAACCGATGTCCGGTAGAACCCTTAACACCCAGTCCTTCACCTTCATCAACCCGGTCGGGCAAACCTATGGCCTGGTGATATCGGGATTCAATATGGCCGCGCTGAGCTTCGGCCTATTGGCGGTGGCCGGGGTCATCCTTGGATCCCTGTTCTGGGCGCTGATATCAAAAGGTTTCCGCATCGAGTGGTTTGCTAACCTGAAGGACTTTGCCATGCATTTCATCGGCGCGATCCTGATGGGCATCGGCGGTACCATGGCCCTCGGCTGCACCATCGGCCAGGGCATCACCGGGATCTCGACCCTGGCACTGGGCTCGTTCCTGACCTTTTTCGCGATCCTGTTCGGCTCCGCGCTGACGATGAAGATCCAGTACTACAAGATGCTGTACGAGGACGCCAGTTTCCTCGCCGCGCTGGTTACCGCGCTTGTCGAACTGCGGGTGCTGCCCAAATCCATGCGCAAGCTGGAGGCCCTGTAAGCCTGACTCTGCCGAACGGTCGAATAAGCGGTTAAACGACTTGAAATATAAGGCGGAATCAGTATGATTCCCAATCTTTCCCAGGGGGCCGTTAGCTCAGCCGGTAGAGCAGTTGACTTTTAATCAATTGGTCGGGCGTTCGAATCGCCCACGGCCCACCATTATTCATAAAGAAAGCCCACCTCGCGTGGGCTTTTTTTATGAATAACGATGAACTTTGGCATTTGAACGCCCGACCCTGGTCGGGTGGTCGACCCAATCGTCCGGAACGATTTGGAACGGCCGCAGGCCGGCCCGAAGGGCGAGGGCACGACTGCATGGATGCAGGAGGTAGGGCGAAGCAGGAAGCCAGAGCCGATGGACAGCCCGAGTAATCGCCTACGGCCCACCATTATTCATAAAGAAAGCCCAGCGCGGGTTTTTTTTTATGCATGACTTTGATCCATGGCGTTGGAGCGTCCAGGTCAGATCAGAAAACCTGCACCTCGAAGGTCCGGCGATGGCTTGTTATCCAGATACTGCCCTGGCCGGTCAAACGGACCGATAGCGTGTTGGCATCGATGGGCTCTATTTCCGGTTTGCGCAGCGTCGACTGGTAGTGGGTTTGGTAACTGGTGCCGATATCTGACGGGCTCAGAGGTGGCAAGTAGACCAGAAATGGTTCTCCACTCGCTACCCTGATCACCTGGTATGATTCCTGAATAGTGAACATTGGTAAACCCGGATCACTGGTGCGGAAACTCCAGTTATGCGTATACAGCTTGCCATTGAACCGGTAGACCAGTTCAACCCGGTACAGGCTGTCCCACTGCAGCCTGTGCAAAGGGAACAATACAAACTCACGATTCGACAGCACGCCATTGGGATCCGTTTTCTGGTCAAGTATGCGGGTCGGGGTGACTGCCTGATACTGTTCATCCAGCAGGACAAAACGTTCGATTTCGATGTTATCTCCAATCTCCGGATTGAATTGAACGGATACCGGATAACCGGAGACGCCGTAATCCGGCAATGGATCGGGGTTTTCGTGGTCAAACGCCGGGGAAATATCGGGGTGGTTGGGCGGCGGCCACAAGACCAGGGATGGATTTTGCCGTGCAATCACTGATTCACTCGACTCCCAGTTTTCGGCCTGGATTCTCTTGTCGGTATCCACACACATTCCCTGATAATAGCGGCCGGGCTGCAGGTAGTTGTTGCCCAGGCACAGATCCGCCTGGCCCTGGTTACCCATTTTATAAGTGAATGCCGAGTAATCATTCCCCGACATGATGGAAATGCCGACTTCATCGTTGGTGAAACTTAGAAAACCCAATCGATGATAGATGGCACTCATTAGACCATCGATCGACTGTTTGACGGTGGCATCATCCTTGGATGCTATGGATACATTCTCGGTCACGGCACTGGTGGGATAATCGGCCAGGATGACCCGCTCGGCAGCGGAATAACCGCTGTGCTCGGGCAATCCACGGCTTTGATAATGCCCCTGGGCCCGGTTGACCACCAGGTACCTGGAATGGCTATTGGCTGCCTGTTGTAATCGGTCATCTCCGACGAAAGGAATCAGACCTGCCGCTGTTCTGACCTGGTTGAGATAGTCGTAAGCAAATCCACTGTCGATTTCAACCACTGGCACAGGCTGGCCCTGATCCGCTACGGATGCACCCGCCCACAGGCAGCACAGTAAACCCGTTACCGTTGGAAGAAAAAGGAACTGACGCATGTTGCTTAAGCTACTTACAAAAATCTGAACCTACAGACTACTAAAGCCCTCTTAACAATGAAACCGACGGCGACGATTTTGTGGATGAAATCTGCAGAAAACAGTCGATAAGTCGGGCATCTGTCTGGCCAACCAGGCTATTGCATTTAGCCAACATCTAGGGTTAACTTTGCAACGTCTGGTGGGGTGCTTTCGGCCTGAGAGGTACTATCCAACCCATCGAACCTGATCTGAATAAGGCACTCAATGCGATCTCAAAACGAACTAACTTCCGGCATCCCCGTTGCGTTGACCATTGCAGGCTCAGACAGTGGCGGTGGGGCCGGCATCCAGGCCGACCTCAAGACTTTCTCCGCCCTGGGTGTGTTTGGCACCAGCGCGATTACCGCGGTGACTGCACAGAACACGACGGCTGTTACCGATATCCACAGCATTCCCCTGGCCACGGTCAGCGCACAGATCGAAGCTGTGCTGGATGACTTCGAAGTCGGCGCGATCAAGATCGGGATGCTCGCGAGCGCCGAAATTATTGCAACCGTCGCTGATGCAATCCGGGATTTCCCCGGCCCTGTGGTGCTTGATCCGGTCATGGTCGCCAAGTCGGGTGACCTGCTGATACAGCAAACAGCGATCGATGCTTTACGCGATACACTTATCCCCATGGCCCGCGTGATCACACCGAACTTGCCTGAAGCGGCAACCTTACTGGGTCTGGAACCGGCAAGGACAGCCGGGGACGCAGCCGATCAGGGTGAGGCTTTGCTAGAGCAGGGCGCGAATGCCGTGCTGATGAAGGGTGGTCACGCCAAGGGGGCCGAATGCATTGATCAGCTCATCACCAGTGAGGCATCATTCAAACTCACTGTACCGAGGATTGACACTCGCTCAACCCACGGTACCGGTTGCACCTTCTCAGCGGCCATTGCTGCCTATCTTGCCAGAGGCGATACCTTGCCAGACGCGGTCAGCAAAGCGCATGCATACCTGCAGGCAGCCATTGCCAAAGCAGACCATTTGAGGGTTGGACACGGGCATGGGCCAGTGCACCATTTCCACGCTATCTGGACGGATTGAGCGGGCGGATTTCATCATCGGGGTAGGAGTAGCAAGAGGTAAAGGCCATGCCTGAAGGGCCCGAAATACGCCTTGCGGCCGACAAACTCGAACGGGTACTGGTCGACCGGCCGCTCGTCTCGGTGCAAATCACCATGCCTGGTCGACAGCATCTGGTGGAGAGACTGACCGGCTGCACGGTGACTGCCATCGAGACCCGCGGCAAAGCCATGTTGACACGATTTGACGATGGCACCGTCATGTACAGTCACAACCAATTGTACGGTCGATGGTATACGAGTAAATTACCACGGCTGCCAAAAACCGGCAGAAGTCTGCGCGTTGCCTTCGATACCCCAACGCATACGGCGCGTCTTTACAGCGCAACCGACATCGATTTCATGCAGGAAGCCGAGGTCGAGCAACATCCTTTTTTGCGCTCAATTGGTCCGGACCTGCTGTCTACCGATCTCACGCAGCAAACGATCGTGGATCGGCTCAACGCAAAAAAATTTAGCCGCCGCTCGCTCGGTGGGCTCTACCTCGACCAGCACTTCATTGCCGGAATAGGCAACTACCTGCGCTCTGAGATTCTCTGGGAAGCGAAACTTGGACCAGGCAAGCGCCCGATTGATTTGTCAGATTTACAACGTCAGCAGTTGGCAACAGCGACCCTGCGCATAGGACGTCGCGCTT